>JAYVJM010000076.1:0-42053 GCA_043769275.1 Cellvibrionales bacterium
ACCAAAAGTGCTCAACAAATAGTCGGTGTATAAATCAAGGTCGGCTTTTTTCATTCGGCAAGCTTATCAGGGGAGGGTTGCGTAACATCAGTTAAGAAAAGACCGTTACCAGCAAAGCATCTTGCCGGTATTTTGCATGAATGGGTTGGGCGTGGGCTAAATAGACACGACCCAATCCAAACGCGCGCTTGAACGCAGGCATTGAAGGCTAAATATTCTATGAAGCACACCACTGTTACGATCTACCACAACCCACGCTGCTCAAAATCTCGCCAAACACTTGCGCTGCTTGAAAACCAAGGAATCACACCGGAAATTGTTTTGTATTTAGACACACCGCCCGATGCCATTCTTCTACAAAATCTGTTGAACAAACTGAATATGAGCGCCCGCGATTTATTGCGTAGAGGCGAAGATGCATACAAAAATCTGTTGCTGAATGATATAAGTTTGACGGACGAGGATTTAATCCTTGCTATGGCACAAAACCCGAGTCTTATTGAGCGTCCTATTGTTGTTTGTGGCGAAAAAGCCGCACTGGGTAGGCCGCCAGAGCGCGTTCTCTCTATCTTGTAGCACGACCTTTTATTGCCCCGCTTGCGCGCCTCAGCGACAATAGCCGCCTTTCTTTATTGCCCCCCCCCTTCTTTTAGTTTTTTTGAGGTTTTGCCATGCTTCCACGTCGTGATTTAGCGAATGCCATCCGCGCTTTGGCCATGGATGCAGTTCAGCAAGCTAATTCCGGCCACCCAGGAGCCCCAATGGGCATGGCGGATATCGCAGAAGTGCTGTGGAATGACCATCTCCAACACAATCCGGCAAACCCCAACTGGCCTAATCGCGATCGTTTTGTGCTCTCAAACGGCCACGGCTCCATGTTGCTTTACAGCCTGCTGCATTTAACAGGTTATGACTTGTCCATTGATGATTTAAAAAACTTTCGTCAATTGCACTCTAAAACACCAGGCCATCCAGAATACGGTTATGCCCCTGGCATCGAAACCACTACAGGCCCCTTAGGGCAAGGACTGGCAAACGCGGTGGGCATGGCCATTGCCGAGAAGGTACTGGCCGCACAATTCAATCGCACCGGTCACGAAATTATTAACCACCACACGTATACCTTCGTGGGCGACGGCTGTTTGATGGAGGGGATTTCACACGAAGTCTGCTCGCTGGCCGGCACGCTTGGCTTGGGAAAACTGACCGTTTTTTACGACGATAACGGCATTTCTATAGACGGCGAAGTGGAAGGTTGGTTCACCGACAACACCGCCCAGCGCTTTGAGGCGTATAACTGGCAGATAATTGGCCCTGTCGACGGCCACGATGCCAGTGCCATCAAGGCCGCCATCGAAACGGCCAAAACAGACACGCAACGCCCGAGCCTGATTATCTGCAAAACAGTCATCGGTTTTGGCGCACCCACTAAACAAGGCAAAGAAGAGTGCCACGGCGCGCCTTTGGGTGCAGACGAAATCGCCGCTGCACGTCTGCAATTAAATTGGCCTCATGCTGCGTTTAAAATTCCCTCTGAAATTGCTGACGGCTGGAGCGCAACAGTTGCCGGTAGCCAGCGCGAAGCCGCGTGGAACCAACAGCTTGCAGCTTACACGGCCACATTTCCTGAACTCGCTGCCGAACTGAATCGCCGCTTGGCCGGCGATTTACCCGCGCATTTTTCCGAACAGGCTGGCGCGTATATCCAAGCCTGTCAAAGCAAAGGCGAAACCATCGCCAGCCGCAAAGCCAGCCAAAACACACTGAATGCTTATGGTGCATTGCTGCCTGAATTTTTGGGTGGCTCGGCAGATTTAGCCGGCTCCAATCTCACGCTCTGGAAAGGCTGCAAAGGCATAGAGGCGAGTGATGCCAGCGGTAATTACCTTTATTACGGCGTGCGCGAATTTGGCATGAGCGCGATTATGAACGGCATCGCGCTGCACGGCGGCTTTGTGCCTTACGGTGCCACGTTTTTAATGTTCATGGAATACGCCCGCAACGCTGTGCGCATGGCCGCATTAATGAAACAGTGCGTATTGTTTGTGTACACGCACGACTCGATTGGCTTAGGCGAAGATGGCCCCACACACCAGCCGGTTGAACAGCTTTCATCCCTACGCGCCACACCCAACCTGCATACGTGGCGACCTTGCGATGCGGTGGAATCAGCCGTGTGCTGGAAAGCGGCTATCGAGCGCAAAGCGGGGCCAGCCGCCTTAATCTTCTCGCGCCAGAATCTGCAACACCAAACACGCACCGCGCAACAAGTGGCCGACATCAACAAAGGCGGCTATATCCTACGCGACTCGGTCGGCACGCCGGACTTGATTTTCATTGCCACCGGATCAGAAGTTGATCTGGCCATGCAAGCCGCCGCACGCTTGGGCGATGGTGTGCGCGTGGTATCCATGCCTTGCGCCGAGCTTTTTTCAGCGCAGAGTGCGGCATACCGTGAAGCTGTTCTGCCGTACGCCGTGCGCAAGCGCATTGCCATTGAAGCGGCACACCCTGATTACTGGCACAAGTTTGTAGGTTTAGATGGCCGCGTGATTGGGGTGGATAGATTTGGCGAATCCGCGCCTGGCGGCCAGCTCATGAAAGCGTTCGGCTTTACGCTAGAAAACGTGCTAACAATAGCCGCTTCACTCTGAAAGCGGCACGTAGCCATCGGCCTTGTCGTAGCTCTCACCGCTTAAAAACTGCTCGCGCTGCTCGTTTAAATAGGCGCGCGCGGTCATGTCCATCAAATTGAGTTTTTTCTCGTTTATCAGCATGGTTTGGTGCGCTATCCATGCTTGCCATGCCTGTTTTGATACCTGCTCAAAAATAGCTTGGCCTTTAGCGCCAGGAAAAGGCGCTTTCTCCAAACCTTCTAACTCTTTTTGATATTTTCGACAAAAAACAGTGTGGGGCGACATGTAGTACCAATCTCCAAAAGATAAGGTTGCTTTGGAATGTCGCTCACTGTACCCGCTCACCACTGGTAATGCGCGTTACTTTCCCTTGTTCAAATTCAACCTGCATTAAAAAATTTCCTGCTCCGAGATCAAACGACCATAAATCGACGGGGTGGCACACCACCGTATACTCGCCTCGGCCTTTTATATATTCGTCTCGACAGCAGGAATCTATAGCGGCGGGTTTGCCACATTTCAGAGTGACTTCCGCTTTTGTTTCGCCACGTTCAACCAAACGTGTTCCGCAGCGCATGCTATCTGCCACTGCCATTTGGCCGCCTAAAAATAACCAAGCGCCAACGAAAAGCAAGTGTTTGTTTTTAGGTGCATTTTCCAACGTCTTTCCCCCTTTAATTGGATAAGCATAGAAAAATTGTAGTTTGTAACTTGCTTATCGCAGGAGGGCTTTTCATTTTGTGGGGGGCGATAATGCTTCTGCAAGGCGACCCCAGCCTTTGGCGCGCATTGTAGCGGCATCGTTAAGGGGCGCGTCTGGCGTATTATTCCACGCTTATTTTTGAGGAGACGGATGATGGGGCCATTAAAAGGTTATCGCGTGATTGAACTGGCTGGCATGGGGCCGACACCGTTCGGCGCCATGATGCTGGCGGATATGGGCGCGCAGGTGATTACCGTTGACCGCCAAGCGGGTTATGCCGGTTTGCGCCCGCAAGACCCGACGCTGCGCAATCGACAGTCCATGGTGATAAACCTCAAAAAACCGGCAGGCGTTGAGTTGTTTTTGTCGTTATGCGAAAAAAGTGATGCGCTGATTGAGGGCTATCGCCCGGGTGTGGCTGAACGGCTCGGCATTGGCCCTGAGGCTGTGTTGGCGCGCAATCCAAAGCTGATATATGCACGCGCAACCGGCTGGGGGCAAGAAGGCCCATTGGCGCGAGCGGCTGGGCACGACATCAATTACATCGGGCTTTCCGGTGCTTTGGAAAAAATGGGACGTGATGCAGGCCGCCCCGTGCCGCCGCTTAACTTGGTGGGCGATTACGGCGGCGGCGGCATGTTCCTCGCATTCGGCATGGTGTGTGCCTTACTGGAAGCGCAAAAATCCGGCAAAGGCCAAGTGGTCGACATGGCAATGATCGACGGCGCGGCGACGCTAATGGCTTTTTTGTATGGCTTTGAGAAAAACCCGTTTTATCAACCTTACAAAAATCGCGGCTCGCATTTGTTTGGCGGAAGTAATCACTTTTACAACACCTTTGAATGCAAAGACGGCAAATTCATGGCGGTCGGTGCTTTGGAAGTGCAATTCTATTTAGAGCTAATTGAAAAAGCGGGGGTGGATAAAGCGGCGTTTGAGTCGCAGTGGCTGGGCAGCCCAACGCAAGACCGTGCGCTTATTCCTGAGCTAGAACAGAAAATGGCGGCAGCTTTTAAGCTGCGCACACAAGCACAATGGTGCGAGATTTTTGAAGGCGGCAACGCCTGTGTGACCCCTATTCTGAATGTACACGAAGCGGCGGAACACCCGCACAACAAAGCGCGCAAAACCTTTGTGGAGATTGATGGCCTCTTGCAACACGCACCCGCGCCACGATTTTCACGCACACAAACCAACACGCCAGAAGCCCCGCGTGTGGCGGGCGAAGATACCGATGCCTTACTGGCAGCGTTTGGGTTCAGTACAGACGCGATTAGTGCCTTGCGGCAAGCCGGCGTGGTCGCGGGGTAAGATCAGTCAACTGTTGATATATACAGTATAAAAAAACTGCGCTATGCTTCTCGGCAGATCACGAGCGCGAGCCGCTTCAAGCCAAACCCAAACAGCCTAAACCCGAGGTAAACAATGGACGCAAACAAAGAGAAAGCATTAGCAGCAGCACTAACGCAAATCGAACGGCAGTTCGGCAAAGGCACAGTGATGCGTATGGGCGAGAAAACCATGGAGGCCATCCCGTGTATTTCTACAGGCTCTTTGGGTTTGGATATTGCGTTGGGTGTTGGCGGTTTACCTAAAGGCCGCATTGTGGAAATTTATGGGCCAGAGTCTTCGGGTAAAACCACATTAACACTGCAAGTAATCGCGGCCTGCCAGCGCACTGGTGGTACAGCCGCGTTTATTGATGCCGAACACGCACTAGACCCCGTCTACGCAGGAAAACTAGGCGTAAACGTGGAAGACCTGATTATCTCGCAGCCCGATACCGGCGAGCAGGCACTGGAAGTAACCGACATGTTAGTGCGATCTGGTGCCGTCGACGTGCTGGTGATTGACTCCGTTGCCGCCCTCACCCCCCGCGCTGAAATTGAGGGCGAAATGGGCGATGTTCACGTTGGCTTGCAGGCACGGCTAATGTCACAAGCTCTGCGTAAACTGACCGGCAATATTAAAAATGCCAACTGCTTGGTGATTTTTATCAACCAAATTCGCATGAAAATCGGCGTGATGTTCGGCAGCCCAGAGACAACGACTGGCGGCAACGCACTCAAATTTTATGCCACCGTGCGCTTGGATATTCGGCGTACTGGCTCCGTAAAAGAAGGCGACGAAGTGGTCGGTAGCGAGACTCGTGTGAAAGTAGTGAAAAACAAAGTGGCACCGCCGTTCAAGCAGGCGGAGTTTCAAATTCTCTACGGACAAGGCATTAATCGCTTAGGCGAAGTGGTGGATATCAGCGTGAACGACGGCCACATTGAAAAATCCGGCGCGTGGTACAGCTACAAAGGCGACAAAATCGGCCAAGGCAAAGCCAATGCCATCAAATACCTGCAAGAGCATCTGGATATTGCCAATGAACTCGAAGACAAAATACGTGCGGCTTATTTGCAAGGCCCTGCCGATGCCAGAAAGCAAACGGCAACTGTAGTGGCTGCTGAAGAAGTGGATGTTTGATCAGCTTGGGTTTATTCGCTCCACGGTAAGCATCACGTGAAAACATGCTCATTTGTCATCGTCGTTTTATGGTTTATTTCCGGCTGTGCGGAGCACGTAAAGCGCGGGTCTGTCGTTCCTCCATACCCCCCGAATACACGTGTTCACAACGGCGCGTGTATCGGGTCAAGTGCAGGCTACCCAGTCTGCATATTTGCAATTGGTATTCTTGAAAATGAAAACTCAGAGCCTCTCGGCGTAATTTCTGAAGAGGTTGCTGATGCAAACGAAACGCGCAATCACCACTGGATCGTTAAAGACTTCATTTCTTTTCCGGCGCCGAACAAAGCAAGGCATGTAGAGTTTCATTCATGCTGGTATGATGGAAAAAAATGACGCCATCATTGCGCTTGTTCCCGAATACAATGAGCGTTCGCCTGAATATATAAAAGCGCAATCTTGGGCATATGAAGTGCAATTACCATCGGGCAAATTCATTCGGCTCGATCCACAAAGGGTCGAGTGCGCAAATACGGCAATCGGTGCGGATTAAATGCCCACAGCTCTGCAAATTCATGTGGCTTCATTTTCCAGCCAGACGTTTTTGCGTCGTTGCGCTACTTAACTGCTGTGTTTAGCCTAGCACCGCCGCCTCTGCCAACCTTGCCTGCCCTACGCCAAGCGGCACTGCTGCTGTTAGGGCGGCGGGAATACAGCGCAAAAGAGCTGGCCGATAAGTTGGCGGAGCGGTTTTCCATCTCGCCAAAAGCCGATGAAATCCTCGCCGTAATCAGCACATTCCAAGCAGAAAAATACCAAAGCGATGAGCGTTTTACCGAAATGCTTGTGCGTTCGCGTCGTTTGCGAGGGCATGGTCCGCTGCGCATTGAGCAAGAACTGCGCACACGCGGCATCGACGCTGATCTCGTGGCTGCCCATGTAGAGCGCGGAGATAAAAGCTGGAGCGAACTCGCCCGCACGATCAAACAAAAACGCTTTGGCGGTGCTGTACCCACCAGCATGAAAGACAAAGCCCGTATTGCGCGGTTTTTGCAGGGCCGCGGCTTTTTGTCAGAGCATATTGCTAAGGCTTTGCGTTAAGCAACAACAACTTTCCGTTCGCCCTGAGCTTGTCGAAGGGCATGATGTCTACAAGCCGTGGTTCGACAAGCTCACCACGAACGGATATGGCTATATATTTTTAACCAAATCTTTAACCGTGCCCAAATGGGCATTTTCCAGCTGTTTTTCCAGCAGGAATGTCTATCCCTTTGGGCGGTAAGCCAGCAAAGGCCTCGCTGCGATTTTGTGTACGATATCCTAGGATCATATCAGCGGCTTTTTCTGCCACTGCCACTGTGGGGGCATGTGTGTTGCCAGAAATAATCTGCGGAAAAATGGAGGCATCCACCACACGCAAAGCCGTTACGCCATGTACACGCAATTGCTCATCGACCACCGCATTCATATCCTCTGCCGCACCCATTTTGCAGGTGCCAACGGGGTGATAGCAGCTTGTGCCTTCGCGGCGGCAGTAGTCCAAAATCTGCTCATCTGTTTGCACTTGCTTGCCGGGTAGCAGTTCTTGCGTCGCGATGTCTTGAAACGGTTTTTCTGCGTAAATTTTGCGCTGTATCTTGATGCACTCTACCGCGCGATTGCAATCGTCTTCAGTTGACAAATAGTTGTACTGAATTTTTGGGGCTTTTTTTGCATCCGTGCTGACGACATGTACAACTCCGCGCGACTTTGGGCGCAACACTAGGCAGGTGGAATTCACGCCAGGCACCTTGGAGGCCTGCATATTGCCTTTGTCATCCATGCCGCCCGCGCCGGGAGTAAAGTGAATTTGGTAGTTTGGGCGCGTGTCGTTTTTGCCACGTACAAATGCACCAATATTTGCAGCCGGAAAAGCGAGCACGCCTTTTTGGGTCAATAAATACTTCAACACGTTCCAAATAATGCGTGGAAACTGCCCATCTTCGCCGATCGTGGTGCCTTTGCTCACGCCGTGTTGTACCGCGATCATGTAATGATCTTGCAAGTTTTCGCCCACACCGCGTAATTCGTGCTTTAACGCAATACCAAGAGGTTCTATAACCTCGCGGCGACCAATGCCGGAAAGTTCCAGCAGCGCGGGTGAATTTAGCGCACCTGCTGCCAAAATAACTTCTTGCATGGCGGCGGCTTGCTGCACAGCGCCTTGTTGGTCGAGGTATTCAACGCCGACCGCACGTTGTTGATGAAACAGAATCTTTGAAGCTGTTGCGCCCGTTTTGATCACCAAGTTTTTACGTTGCCGCACGGCTTTTGATAAAAAAGCATCGGCTGAACTCCAGCGTTTCCCGTCTTTTTGATTGATCTGGTAATAGCCAACCCCTTCTTGGTTTTGGCCATTGAAATCAATGTTGCGTACATAGCCGGCACTTTCTGCTGCGCGTATATATCGCTCTGAATGCGGATATTCCACTTTGCAATGCGTAACATTTAACTCACCGCCTACCGCGTGGTAGTGGTCGCTTTTCCCGCTTTCAAGGTTTTCACTTTTTTTGAAATAGGGAAGCAATGCCTCGTAATCCCAGCCTGCGCAGCCGGGTAGAGCTGCCCACTCGTCATAATCCTGTTTTTGGCCGCGTACATAGAGCATGCCGCTGATAGAGCTGCATCCGCCCAGCACGCGCCCGCGTGGGCTGTAGGTGCGGCGGTTGTGGCAGTCTTTTTCGGGTTCGGCGTAATAGGCGTTGGTGTTTTTCGGGCAGTACATCAATTTAAGAAAGCCCATGGGCATGTGAATCATCGGATTCGTATCGTTATTGCCCGCCTCCAACAATAAAACACGAATATTGCTGTTACGCGATAGTCGATTAGCCAACACGCAGCCCGCCGAGCCTGCGCCGACAATGATGTAATCAAATTGTTGATCGAGCATATTCTTTTCCGAATGTATAAAAGTCGTGCGCCATTTAACCGCACAGGCACCAGCTTGACTATTGGTGATTGCGCTGAAGCATTCAGCAGCAGTGGCTACACACGCAGAGCGAAGAAAACTACACTGCCACACTGTCGAAAAAACGAGATGACACCATGAGCCTTGCCAATTATTTTGAGGGCGACCCCGCCTTCACCGCCGAACAAGAAACCGAACAGCTTCGCTTGACGCAAGCAATACGCACGCTGATCGACCACAGTGTGCAGCTCAATGCGCCGTTGGCGACATTAACGCAACTGGCTAATCAACTGGAGGCAGCCGCCGCTGTTATGGAGCCTTTTAGCACGGTGCGCCCGCTGGCATCTCACAACAAATTGTTTAAGCCAGAGGAGGCATCTTGGTCGTCGCCTTACAGCCCAGTTGTGGGGCGTTGTAATCCTCTGGCTGCGCCGATGAGTATTGTGTTGCGCGAGGGAAAAGCGATTGGGTCTGTGATCTTTGGCGAAGCCTACGAAGGCCCGCCTACCTGTGTGCATGGTGGCATCGTGGCACTGACGTGGGATCACGTAATGGCTATAGCCAATATGGCGATTGACGCACGCGGCCCCACAGCGTGGTTGCATGTGGAATATCGCAAACCCACGCCGCTGCATAAACATTTGCGTTTTGAGGCATGGATAGAAAAGCTGGAAGGTAAAAAAATCTTCGTGCGTGGCCGTTGTTATGTAGAAGGCGGCAATGGCGAAGTGATTACGCAAGCCACGGGGTTATTCATCAACACAGTCATTAAAAATATAGGCGTTGATGTCGCGCAAATACGACAGGGGTTTACGCGTGACGCACCCGCGCATCACCACACTGCTGATTGATTTAGAAATTGCGCTGCAACAGGCGCAGCGATGGACGGAAGAGCCTCCTTCTCCACAGGCGATGGCGAGTACAGAGCCGTTTTGCATCGACACGCTGGATTTTGATCAATGGCTGCAATTTGTTTTTTTGCCCCGTATGCGTAATGTCATAGATCACCGCTTGCATCTGCCGGAAAAGTGCGAGGTCGCCGTAATGGCAGAAACCGTGTGGCCAAATGATCGCGGTTTTTTGCCTGTTATTGCGTTGTTGCGGGCGCTGGATGAGTGCGTCAATAACCGTAAATCAGGCTGTTAATGTTGGCCAGATTGCTAGGGTTTAATGGCCGCTTGGGAAAACGTGTGCTGTTGCCTTTAAATGCGGCGATAATGCGGCGGTTTTTTATTTCAGCGGTAAACCTATGACGCTCGCCAAACGTATTATTCCCTGCCTTGATGTTGACCGTGGCCGTGTCATGAAGGGCGTGCAGTTCTCTACATTACGCGATGCGGGTGACCCCGTTGAAATTGCTATGCGTTA
Organism: Cellvibrionales bacterium; assembly: GCA_043769275.1. Classification (GTDB taxonomy): domain Bacteria; phylum Pseudomonadota; class Gammaproteobacteria; order Pseudomonadales; family UBA7239; genus JAYVJM01. The sequence continues at coordinate 10,106 of JAYVJM010000076.1, forward strand.
CAACGAGCAGGGCGCAGATGAAATTACTTTTCTGGATATTACTGCTAGCTCTGAAGACAGGGTCACAACCTACGCCACGGTTGAGCGCATGGCGCGCGAGGTATTTATCCCGCTGACAGTCGGCGGCGGCGTGCGAACCGTAGACGATATTCGTCGCCTGCTAAACGCGGGGGCGGACAAAATCGGAATCAATACCGCCGCCATTCACAATCCTGAGTTTGTGCGCGCAGCTTCGGCGCGTTTTGGCGCGCAGTGTATTGTGGTGGCGATTGACGCTAAACGAGTGAGTGCCGGCGGCGCGCTTGATGGCTGGGAGATTTTTACGCATGGCGGCCGCAATGCGACGGGAATTGATGCTGTGTTATGGGCAAAAAAAATGGCCGAATACGGTGCCGGCGAATTGCTGCTAACCAGCATGGATAAAGACGGCACAAAAAATGGCTTTGATCTAGCGTTGACAGGAGCCATTAGCAGTGCCGTTAATATTCCAGTGATTGCGTCTGGCGGCGTTGGCAACTTGCAGCACTTGGTGGACGGCGTGAAAGAAGGCGGTGCCGCTGCCGTACTGGCAGCAAGTATTTTTCACTTCGGTCAGCACACCATTCCAGAAGCCAAGCAGTTTATGGCGGCACAGGGCGTGGTTGTGCGTTTGTAAACCGAAAACTCGTCGCGCTAGTTGGGCGCTTGGAGTCTGTTGCTGCGCTGTGCCAAACTGTGTGTCAGCTTATTTTGTGGAATGGTTATGTTCGATCTGCCTGCGGGTCTTACGGCTCTTGTCCTCTACGTGGCTCTCGCATGTTGGCAGTGGCGCAACTGGCGTAACCCTGCTGTGCCACGCAGCACGCTGTGGCTTGGGTTGGCGGTGTTTGCTTTGTGTCTGCATGGCTTGAGTGTCTACGGCTTGATTGACACATCGGCCGGTTTCTATTTCAGCTTTTTTCATATGGCTTCGCTGATTTTTTGGGTTATTTGCATCACCTTGGTGAGCAGTACCCGAACCTTGCCTGTCGCGGCTCTGCTGCCGCCCCTGTTTATCATTACCGCCGCAAGCATTGCTTGTTCGCTGTTTGTTGATGCGCATTTCACGCCGGTCGCTTTAACGTATCCAATTGCTTTGCATATTGTGTTATCCGTGCTGGCTTACAGCATGTTGACCATCGCTTGTGTACAAGCTGGCGCGTTGGCACTGCAAGACCATTTGTTGCGCGCAAAACACTGGCCTAGTGTTATGGCGGTATTGCCGCCGCTGCAGACGATGGAGTCGTTGTTGTTCAAAATGTTATGGGCTGGCACGGCACTGCTGGCACTGTCTATCTTGACCGGCTTTTGGTTTTATGATGATTTACACGCCCAGCATTTGATGCACAAAGTGTTTTTTTCTCTGATCGCGCTTGTTGTGTATAGCATTTTGCTCTGGGGGCGATACACCTGTGGCTGGCGTGGTAAAACAGCTATTCGCTGGACATTTGCTGGTTTTGTTGCACTGATGCTGGCTTATTTCGGCAGTAAGTTGGTATTGGAGATGGTTCTTGCGCACGCCTAAACTTTTGCAATTTTTTCTTTTAGTGAGTTTTTTGATTGCTGCTATACAGGGTGCTTTGGCCGGAAGTTCAGCCGGTATCACGCTCACGGCTACGTTGTTGCCGGATGCCTGTAGTGTCAGCGTCAATAAGTCGCGGATTGATTTTGGTGAAATCCCCGCCAAGCGCATTACGGAAAAACCTAAAGACAATCATCTGCCGGAAAATGTCTTCAGGATAACAACCTCTTGCAGCGCCAAAGCCAGAAGCTATGTCAAATTTATAGACGACCGTGCAGGCTCTGAAGGAGGCGATATGAAGGAGGGCGTAGACACGGTGTTTGGCTTAGGGCTTTACAAAGGCAAAACTGTGGGCGGTTATCAGCTATACGCCTTGCCGGCAGGAAACTATGCGTACGATGGCATTCTAGGGTCGTTAGTCGTGTCTTCCGATGGCGGCCAATCGTGGCGAATAAAAAAAGCAATCTCGAAACCGCTGTTTATCAAACGAGGTGATTTGTTTGGTGTCGGCGTTAGTGATCCTATTTCCGCAAAAACCACGCGCATGTCGTTAAAGTTAGTGACCAGTATCAACGCGCGCTCTGCGCTTGATTTTTCCAGCACGATTCCTATTGATGGTCGCTTCACGATTGAGCTTTACACGCTGTAGGCCGTCGTAATACAGATAAGCGAGAAACTGCCTCCTAGGTATTTCCATCATTTAACCCCTTGTTTTTATTCGGATAGCCGCAGCAAAATGCCGCTGGCTTTGCCATCGTGCGCCCCGTTTTTTTGGAGCAAGATGGCCATGTTCTTTGATAACAACGTCCCTAGTGCAAATAAAAGTTCCTAGCACTACTAACAATTGAGGAGTTATTTTTATGCGTAATAAATTCGGTTATGTCGGTTCTTCTGCGTTTGCCGCCCTGTTGGTTTCCGGCGCAGCGCATGCGGCAATCAGTGCCAACGTTGCCATTACAGGCAGCATCGTGCCGAGCCCTTGTTCTGTTTCTGTCGATAAAGCAACCGTTAATGTCGGCAACATCAAACAGGAAACGCTTACGGATGATCCGCTTAAAAATCACTTGCAGGATCAGCCCGTAACGATCACTTATACCTGCGCCGCTGCGACACAGGCCTATGTGAAGTTTATTGATAACCGTGCTGGCTCAGAAGGTGGCGATTTTGGTTCTGGAAAACTCAGTATGTTTGGCTTGGGTTTGGGCAACAAAGGCAAAGCCTTTGGCGGTTACCAAATAAGCCAAGTGGTTGGTGCAAAAAACACCATTGATGGCGTGACGGGCAGCTTGATTGATGCAAATCCAGTGGGTGCTGCATGGGCAAAAAGTGCCTTGGCAACGATTCCCCTTAACATTAAATCTAAAAACTGGTTCAGTGTTTCAGCAGTTGGTTCAGAGACGGCAGGCCCAGCAAAGGCTATGACAACCGTGATGCCAATGGTCATTCAGGTTGGCCTTAACGCAAAATCCACCATTGATTTTAGTGCAGCCACTGCGTTGGACGGTCAGTTTACGGTTGAGCTTTATACCCTGTAGGTCGAGGCTCTAATTCTTGGGTCTAAATAAACCCGATTGAGATGCCATCCGTTCGTCCTGAACTTATTGTTGGGGGCGAACGGTTGTGCATTGCGCGACAAGCCTGCCGCGAGCGGGATGTTTTATCCGGCTAAATAGCGCTTATTCTTTACAAAGCCAAAGGCGGCTGCTAGATTGCCGCCCCCACTGCAAGTGACGGGCGGGCAGTTAAGCGATAGGCACATAGCTCAGTTGGTTAGAGCACCACCTTGACATGGTGGGGGTCGCTGGTTCGAGTCCAGTTGTGCCTACCAATAAAAACAATGCGTTGATCGTCACACACCATAAGCCCTTACTTACGTCTCTTGATGGCTTGCTCGATAATTTCGAATGTCCCAACGCCTTGCCATTGCGTAACATCCCCAACCTTTGATGCATCCGCCGTGACATAGGGCTCGAATACAGCTTGCAGCGTGAAATTTTTCCCGCTTACGCTATGGCCATTAAGCAGCGGTATTGCGCCCTCACTGGGGTGGAGTTTAAGCGTCGGTGAGCTGGCATCGGGTGATAGAGCGTTACCCTTAACTCTGCCGAGATGAACTTCTTTACCGTCAAGCTGCGCGTGACTTAACACCACGGTAAAACGTCCGTTATCGCCAAAGCGGAAAGCTTCAGCATCTGCCACGGCCGCCTGAAGCAAGAGCGTCAAATACTGCGCTGTCGGACAGGTCACTGTCACGACTACCGCTTTTTTCCCAAGCGACAGCAGGTGTCCGTAGGGGTTTTTGGCCAGCAGTTGGCCGCGAGTCTCGCGGCCATAATCCAGCGATGACGCGCTCAGTTGTACGCGACACGCTTTTTCATTGGCGGCACTCGCTTGTGTCGTTTCGCAGGAAGTGAACAAGAGCGCAGTGAGCACACCAGCAGCCAGTATGCGATGCCCATTCTTTGCATTAGTCGCTATCAGAAAAGCTCGCATGTCGCTTCCACTTTTTCATAATAGGCATTGCCCGTAGGCTTGGAGGGTACGTTAAAACGCAGCTTGCACTGCTTATCTGCCGTTAGGCTAACGGTCAAGCCATCTTGATAACCATCCGCTAAAAAAATTTGCTGGTTGTCTAATACTGCGGTAACAAACTGCTCTTTTGCGTCGAATACGCCTGCGCCTTTGGGCAGCACAACCCCCGCAGGGTCGTTGACTGTCAACAGGAAGCGGCGCGTTTGCACAACACCAAAAGCGACGTGACTGACTGAACCGCGACCCACATCAAGATCGCGTGTGCCGTTGCGGATGTCGGCATCGCGCGGCAGGCTTTTTGTCGAAATCTCAACGCGGCTTCGTGTGTAGGGGGTCAGTTGCGGGAGCACCGCTTGCCCCCATTTGTCCGTCCATACAGGACCCGCTGGCGTGTCAACTTGTACGCCAGACAGCTTGCCAACCGAGACAATGCCGAAGGTATCTTGTACCGGATAGGGGGAAAGAGATACGCCGTGCTTGTGCATGGCCATACCGCCTTGAAATTGCCCCGCGTAATTGGTGTTGTTCTCACCGGCAGAGTACGACAAATTGCTTCTGAAGTAGCGCGGCAGTAAGCCGACATTCGCAGAAACATCACTTTGCGCATCGGCGTTTTTATCCCCGCTGTAACTGCCCGCTACTTGATAGTCGACATATTCATTAACCTGCTCACTCAAACGCACAGATGTATTGCGGCGACTGTCACTATCGTTGAGCGATGCGCTGATGCTGCGGCGCTCTCCCATCGGCATGCTGAGGCTGAGGTAATAGGTGTTTTGACTCGATGTTTGGTAATAGAAAAGATTGTTTTCGTCAGCGGCGGCAGATTGCGCATCCAGATTGTGCTCCACATTAAACGAGACACTCACAGCACCGATGGATGTTCCCCAAGACCCAACCAAATACCGTTGGCTCGGACCGACAAACTGTGTGGATGTGGAGTAAGAGCCACTGAAGCTGCCCCAGCGTGGATCGCGCCAATTTAACGTGCTGGTGTAGCGTGTTCGGTACCGCGTATTCAAGCTGCTTGTCGTCAGTGAAGCAGGGATGTCGGAAAGGTCGCGGTAACCGTGACTGCGCTGCGAAACGGAAAGGCTCAGTAAAATATCGGCCGGCAATTCCCCGCGCCAAGCTAGGCTCGACTGCAAACCGTTTACGCTTTTTTCGTCAAACGGGATGGAGGATGTCGGCACGGCGGGTGAAGCGGGCATAACCGCTTCATCTCGATTGTGGGATGCAAGTTCTTGCGCGCTAAAACTGCCCCAAGCGGATTGTGGCGTATCCCAGCCAATGCCGGTAGAAAAATAGGATTCTGCGCTCACCAGCCCTGAAGTTAGGGTCGAGCGACCCGCCCGCCAACCATAAGTGCCGGTGGCAACCCACGGCAGTTCGTCTTCGACGGTATCAAAGCTGCGCATTTTTCCCATCGCAAACGCATAACCCGGTGCCGCCCCTTGCGCCCCTATGTTTAATGAGGATGCAGGAATGACATATTGCGAACGGGCGCCATTGCTTTCAATCACGGTTACCGTGACATCTTGCCGACCACTGAGCAAAGGCACGTCATCAAAAACAAAGGGGCCTGATGGCACCACGGTTGCGTACAGCAAGGCGCCATTTTGCCCCACCTCTACGCGCGCCTGACTGTGGGCAATACCCTCAATACGTGCGCCACTTTGCCTTGAGCTAGACAGTGCGGTCTCAGGCAAAAACTGCACACCAGTGATAGGTGCTCCTGCAAAAAGAGAGCTGCTCAAATCAATTTGACCTGTTTGCACAAGCGTTCTATAGCGTGGGAAAGTGCGCTGTGCATAGGTGTAAAGTGAGCGCCGTGTCGATTCACCATTCTGGCCAACATAGCTTTGCCGGCTGCGCACAATCCAGTCGCCTGCATTAAACCCCGCATCAAAATTTCCAGATTGATAATCTTGTTGGCTGCTAGCAAACTCGCTGCGCTGCGTCAGAAAATCGTAGTTCAGCATGCCTGCGGTACCGCCTGAAGAGTAAGCAGAAATGTCCGGACGGGTATCTTGTGCTTTAAGCGCATCACTGGGCACGATAAGTTCAATCTCTAGACGTTTTGGGTGTAGCTTGACAACAGTGCTTGGGAAACGCGCCAAAAAATCCATACAAGCGGATGCGGGAGACTGTTTTTTGGGTGTTGCTTTTGGCTCTGGCACAACAAGACCAGCTTGGTCTAGCAGCTTTTTGTCAAAACAAAGCTCGTAGGCCTTATCTAAACGGACGATCCATTGCCCCTTGCGCTCACCATTAACAGTGACATCGACTTGTTCGCCCCCTTTAAAACGAGGAGCCTCACGAAAATAATCGGCAATCGACGTGTTTAATCCGCGCTGCTTAAGCAGCTCTTCATCAAAAATTTCCGTCGACGCAAGTGCCGTTTGCCATAGAAAAGCAAGCAGCAACACACACAGACACATCAAAAGCAGGGGTGACGAAAAACTGCGCATGAGCAAAAGCGAGCAATCGACCTAGGGCTTTCCCTGTGCTTTTGGCTGTAGCTTTGGCTGTGCTATTAACGGGGCATCGTAGTGTTTGGTGAGGTAACCGTACACGGTAGCGGGAAATAAACGCACCGCCGTAGGTCGTGCGGCATTGGCTTTAATTGGTATAGTCAAATGCTCGCCCGCTAAAATATAGGTGCGCGGTAGCTCAACGCTCTCAGCACTAGGCATCAATTGCACCGACTGGGCTAATCGCACTACATAAGGGCTGTCGTTGCTCACCTTTAACTGGTCGTTCTGCAGTGACCACTGCAAATGTTTCCAAGGCTCGCGATCTAAAGCCAAGCCTTTTGGGTGGATCAAAACGGGCAAATTTTGGCGTGTTCCAATGGAGATTTGATTGTCCCCAGTTTTATTTTTAGGCGGCAGCCCTTCAAAGATAACCCGCTTAAAACGCTGGGTGCGCAAGGGTTCTTTGCTGTCCAGAATGAAGCGCACTAACTGGCTCTCCCCCGGCTCAACACGTATTATGGGCGGAACGATAATCAGCAGTGGCGCAGTATCCTCCGGCACATTGACTAACGAAGAGTAAAGCAGCACAGGATAAGGTGCTGGATTTTTGACCCCGATACTTGCCCCGCCTTCGCTTTCTTTCACGATAACAACCGAGGTGTCCGGTTCTACGCCTTGCGCGCTGTTGTTCAAGACTTGCGCAAAGGCACTGTGGTTAACAGACAAAAAATAGAAACACGTTAGAAATAGTAGCGCGTGAACAGGCTTCAACATCACAACCCCCCTCTTGCTGTGCCGCACACAACGGGCTGCGGCAACCTAAAGTGGGTGCAGCATATCACTGTGTTAGGCGCGGGCAGGCATGTGCGTCTGCCTTTACAATAGCGCCCGGTTGTTTGTGATAAAAAATCCTATGTTTGAGAGCGATAAAAAGAGCCGTGTCCGTATGTCTTCAAAAGTCATAGTCGGTATGTCGGGCGGGGTGGATTCGTCCGTTGCCGCGCTGTTGCTGCAGCAGCAGGGTTATACCGTTGAAGGTTTGTTCATGAAAAACTGGGACGAAGACGACGGCAGCGAATACTGCACGGCCAAAACGGATATGGCCGACGCACAGGCAGTGGTCGACACACTCGGCATCCGTTTACACACGGCCAATTTTGCCAGCGAGTATTGGGACAATGTATTCGAGCACTTTTTGGCAGAGTACCGCGTGGGGCGCACGCCAAATCCGGACATTCTCTGCAATCGTGAAATCAAATTTAAAGTATTCCTCGATTATGCCTCTGCGCTGGGTGCGGATTTTATTGCCACCGGTCATTACTGCCGTGTGCGCACAGTGGCGGGTAAAACCGAGCTATTGAAAGGGATAGACCCGAATAAAGATCAAAGCTATTTCCTGCATGCAGTGACATCTTCGGCGTTGGCTCGCACGCTTTTCCCTCTGGGAGAACTCGAAAAATCCGAGGTGCGTGTGCTCGCAGAAAAGCAGAGCTTAATCACAGCAAAAAAGAAAGATTCCACAGGGATTTGCTTTATTGGCGAACGCCGTTTTAAAGATTTTCTAGAGCAGTATTTGCCTGCGCAGCCGGGCGCGATGCAAACACCGGAAGGCGTTGTTGTGGGTCAACATGCGGGTTTGATGTACTACACCGTCGGCCAGCGTCAGGGTTTGGGTATCGGCGGCACCCGTGTCGGCTCCGAGGAGCCGTGGTATGTCGCAAAAAAAGATTTAAGCCGCAATGTGTTGGTGGTTGTGCAGGGTCATCATCATCCGGCACTTTACGCGCCAGCACTTATGGCAGACGATCTGTGCTGGATTAACCAAGCACCGCCGAGCACGCACTTGCTGGCTAAAATTCGCTATCGCCAAGACGATCAGCCTTGCCGCGTCGAGATGCTTTCCAATACATCTGTGCGCGTGTTATTTGAGGAACCGCAGCGCGCCATCGCACCTGGGCAGTCTGTTGTATTTTATGAAACTGATGAACACGGGGAGCGTGTTTGTCTTGGTGGTGCCGTTATTGCGCAAGCCCTTGATGAATGGGCGGATTAGCAGCGTGTTTGCCGTGTATGGCATACGAGGCAACTGCTTATTTAAGATTACTGAAACATTAGCACTGTCGCCCGCCACCCTGCGCGGCTACAATTCGGCGCTTTTACCTAGTGCTTTTTTATCTAACAACGAGACCGCTCATGCAATCCGTTTCCCTTAACGATAAATACACCCTCGAATCCGGCAAGGTTTTTCTCACCGGCTCGCAAGCATTGGTGCGTTTACCCATGATGCAACGCCAGCGCGATTTGCAGGCAGGGCTAAACACCGCTGGCTTTATTTCCGGCTATCGCGGCTCACCGCTGGGCATGTATGACCTGCAATTATGGAACGCGCAAAAACACCTGAAAGAAAACCACATTCATTTTGAACCAGGCGTAAATGAAGATTTGGCCGCCACGTCCGTGTGGGGCTCGCAGCAAGTGAACTTGCTGGAAGGTGCGAAATACGATGGCGTGTTTGGCATCTGGTACGGCAAAGGGCCGGGTGTTGACCGTTCAGGCGATGCCATGAAGCACGGCTCTTACAGCGGCGCGGCGCAGTTTGGTGGCGTTTTGTGTTTTGCCGGCGACGACCACGGCGCGAAATCCTCGACGATTGCTCACCAGTCTGAACAGGCATTTTTGCACTATTCCATGCCGGTTCTGAACCCAGCCACCGTGCAGGATTATCTCGATTTCGGCCTTTACGGTTTCGCTATGTCGCGTTATTCCGGCTGCTGGATTGGCTTCATCTGCGTCACCGACACCGTAGAAAGCTCCGCCTCTTGCTATGTCGATCCATCGCGTGTGCGGATCAGAATCCCCGAAGATTTCTCCGTTGTCCCGGGCAGCCTTAACAGCGCATTCGGCGTGTGGCCGATGGTGGCGGAAAAACGCCAATTCCAGCAGCGTTTGCTGGCTGCGCAGGCTTTTGTGCGTGCCAACGGCTTAGACAAAGTGATGTTGGGTGGTAAAAACAAAAAAATCGGCATCGTCACCACCGGCAAGGCGTACTTGGATTTACGCGATGCGCTGGAAGAATTGCACATCGACGAAGCGCGCGCCGAGCAGCTTGGTATTGCAATTTACAAAGTCGCCATGACTTGGCCTATCGAACCGCAAGGCTTACGCGCATTTGCCGAAGGCTGCGATGAGTTGCTGGTGATTGAAGAAAAACGCGTGTTTATGGAGGAACAAATTGCCTCGCTGCTATTTAATCTGCCCGACAGCAAACGCCCATTACTAATCGGAAAAGTAGACGAAGAAGGCAAAGCACTTGTGCCGTCAGAAGGCGAACTTGACGCGGAAATCATCACCAAAATTCTTGGTCAGCGTCTGTTAAAACGAGTGCAGGATGAGCAGATCGAGCTGTATCTGAAGCCCAACGCCTGTGGGGTGATTGCCGCCAGCGCAGCCACCAACTTAGTGCGCTTGCCCAGTTTCTGCTCCGGCTGCCCGCACAATACGTCGACCAATGTGCCGGAAGGCTCGATTGCAATGGGCGGCATCGGCTGTCACGGCATGGCGGTATGGCTGCCCGAACGCAAAACAAAATCGCTGTTCCACATGGGCGGCGAAGGCGCGCCGTGGATTGGTCAAGCCCCATTCACGCACATGAATCACATCTTCCAAAACCTAGGCGACGGCACGTATTTTCACTCTGGCTTATTGGCGATACGCGCTACAGTGGCCTCGAAAGTCAACATCACTTACAAGATTTTATTGAACGGCGCGATAGCCATGACCGGCGGCCAGCCGATTGAAGGCTCACATCTGGAAGGCGAAATCACCGCACCGGAAGTGGCGCATCAGGTTATTTCCGAAGGCGTGAAAAAAGTCGTGCTGGTATCGGACGACATCGCAAAACATGATCGCAGTAAATTTCCACCGCACACAGAATTCCGCCACCGCGACGAACTTGATGCCGTACAGCGCGAACTGCGCGAGATGATGGGCACTACCGTTATCGTCTATGACCAAACGTGCGCCACGGAAAAACGCCGCTTGCGCAAGCGCGGCAAATACCCAGACCCAGACAAACGCATCTTCATCAACGAACTGGTGTGTGAAGGCTGTGGTGATTGCTCGGTGCAATCAAATTGCATCGCCATCGAGCCCGTTGAAACAGAATTTGGCCGCAAACGCCGCATTAACCAGTCTTCGTGCAACAAAGATTTTTCCTGCATCAAAGGCATGTGCCCGAGCTTTGTGACGGTGCATCACGGCCAGCCACGCAAAATGAAAAAAGGCGAAGCCAATGCCGAGCGCGAAGCGGCTTTGTTTGCGGGTTTACCGCAGCCCGTATTGCCCTCTTTGGCGCAGCCGGTGAACATTCTGATTACCGGCATCGGCGGCACAGGCGTTGTGACTATCGGCGCGCTGCTGGGCATGGCATCTCATCTTGAAGGCAAAGGCATTTCCTGTTTGGATGTGGTGGGATTGGCGCAGAAAAACGGCCCCGTAACCAGCCACATTCGCATCGGTCAAGCGCCGGAAGATTTACACGCCGTGCGCATCGCCACACAGCGCGCCGATTTAATTATCGGCTGTGACATCGTGGTGACCGCCGGTATGGATTCGATGAGCAAAATTCAGAAAGGCCGCACCAGTTTGGTGGTAAATAGCTTTGTCGCACCCACCAGCGATTTTGCCGCCAACCCCAACTTGGATTTATCCAGCTCAACCATGGAAAAAGCCATCAAACAAGCTGCCGGTGACGATCACGCTTTTGTGGTTCCGGCATCACAACTGGCCACCGCATTGTTTGGCGATGCGATTGCCTCCAACTTGTTTCAGGTTGGCTATGCGTGGCAAAAAGGCTTGATTCCACTGTCACTCGATGCACTGATGAAATCCATCGAAATGAACGGCATCGCCATCGAGATGAACAAACGCACCTTCCAGTGGGGACGTTTGGCCGCACACGATATGGAAGCCGTACTCACGGCCGCGCGCCCGCAAATGCTCGGTACTTTGGAGAAAAAAGAACAAACACTGCCAGAGCTAATCGCCAGCCGAGTGCAACATTTAACCGATTACCAAAATGCAGATTACGCAGCGCAGTTCCGCACGCTGGTAGAAAAAGTATCAGCAGCCGATAAACAGTTTGGCGACAAACTACTACTCACCAAAGCCGTTGCGTTTTATTTCTCAAAACTGATGTCGTATAAAGATGAATACGAAGTGGGTCGCCTGTACACCTCCGGTGAATTCCTGCAAAAACTGCAAACGCAATTTGAAGGCGATTACGATTTAGAAGTGCATTTGGCACCGCCCATTTTGTCTAAACGCGACCCACGCACCAAACGCTACGGCAAAAAAACCTTTGGCGCAGGCATGTTTACTGCATTTGAACTGCTGGCGAAACTCAAATTTTTGCGCGGCACCGCGTTTGATGTGTTCGGTTATTTTCCGCACAGAAAAATGGAGCGTGAACTCATCGAGCATTACGCGCACATTATCGAAAATGTGCTTTTGCCGCGCATGAACGCCGACAACTACGACATTGCCGTAAAAATCGCCAAAGTGCCGGAAGACATACGCGGTTACGACGTGGTGAAAGACAACCATGTGCGCCGCGCACGCACCAAAGAAGCGCAATTGTTGGAGCAGTTCGCCAACCCACCCAAGAAAAGCAAAAAAGAAGAAGTGCTGTATGCCGAAGCCATCTGAGGAAAAGCTATCGGCCACCATTCCCGAAAGCCATTACGACATTGCGCGCGGCAGCCACTACGCGCAAGTGGCAATCCTGATGCCCAACGGCTCACTTGCCAACAACACGGTGGCTTACGTGTGGGATGGCGAGTTTGTGCGTTTCAGCACCTTAAAGTCACGCCAGAAATACAAAAGCTTCGTACACGACCCGCGTGTGGCGCTGTGTATTTCCGACAGTAAAAACCCGTGGCGTTACTTAGAAATTCGCGGCACGGTGGAATTACAAGAAGACACCGACCGCTGCTTTATCAACAGCATCGCTAAAAAATACATGAATCAAGATGTTTACCCGTTCGACCAACCGGAAGACGAACGCGTCACCTGCACCGTGCGCGCCAGCCGCGTGCGGGCGGAGTATGTGCATGCAGCCGATGGCGTGCCGGAGAATATTGGGGTGGTGCGTGGGTGAGGGTGTTTGGACGGCAATAATCACCGGTATCTGTGGTCTTATCGGAGCTTATTTGGGCGCTTATGTAAAAAGAAAAGCCGAAAACCTAGCTGCAAGAGAAGGTTTCAGCGAGATTTTGAATCAAATTAAGGTTCAAACCAGCGAAACTGAGCAGATTAAATCCAAAATATCACACGCCAACTGGACAAGCCAAGAATGGAAAACTGTTCGCAGGACAAAGCTGGAAGACCTTTTGAATTGTGTTTGCGAACTTCGTCAACACGCAGTAAAGGACGTTCATAAATTGAGTGACGACTCAATATCAGGAAGGATTTTTGATACTGAGCCAAACGCCATACTCAAAATTGAAGTGTTGTGGTTGCTGTATTTTCCAGAACTAAAAATAGCAGCAATGGAAACTGTCCTTAACTTTCGTGTTTTTCAAGACGCAATAGAAAAATGCAAAAAAGAAAATAAAGAAGATACTGCCAACCTTATAAAGCTACATGAAGATTTTGCTCTAGCCACGAGGAAGCTTTGTAAAGACTCAGAAAACTTAATCATTGAAATTATGGGTGTTTCGCAGCCGTAGGTTGGGTTAGGCCACAGGCCGTAACCCAACATCCACAGCCGGACAGTTAAATGCTGGGTTACGCTTCTATGAAGCTAACCCAACCTATAAACCCACGACACCACCACACACCAAAAAACACGGAGCTTGCATGAGCCTAAAAAGCATTAGTGGCATAAACTCCTTCGATGCGCCCGCTAACCCCGAAGTGCATAACCGGTGGAGCAATGAAACCCCTGTTTTAGCACGCCGCGCACCCTTCCATTATGGTTTTTGCGGGTCGGCTTTTTGGTCATCCAGCACATAAATCAACACGCAGACGACCAACAAACCCGGCAGCAAAACCGGCGCGAAAATCAGCCCCAGCAAAAAAAACAAGGCGAACACAATGAACAGAGAAACGCCGGTAAAAGCCAAAAAAAACAGCAGCAAAGTACCCACACCCACAGCCAGTGCAATTAAAAAACTGCCCGTCTCCATCAACATAAACGCGATGCCGTCGTAGGCTTGCCCGTTAATGCTGAAACCAAAATGTTCGTTCCCCGCAAAGACATAAAACAGCGCGGTCAATACAAAAACAACAAGAAATAACATCAGCACTTTGCGCATGATAAAAACCCTCTGTTCTTAGCTAGCAACCAACTCTCCGCGCAGAGAATTTGTCAATGATTCACCAATCCGCACATCAGCAAATTGGCCGATCAACGCGCGCTGACTCGCACTAAAATTCACCACGCGATTATTTTCCGTGCGCCCCTGCAACTGCCCCGGGTCTTTCTTTGAAAATCCACTCACCAATACGCGCTGTACCGTACCCACCATCTGCCGGCTAATCACTTGCGAATGGTTATAAATGCGCTGCTGCAAAACACTCAAGCGTTCTTTTTTGACGGCTTCTGGCGTTTCATCCGGCAAGCTCGCCGCCGGTGTACCCGGGCGGGCGCTGTAAATAAAACTGTACGATGTATCGAAACCTACATCGTCAATAAGTTTCATTGTTTGAGCAAAATCGACATCGCTTTCACCCGGGAAGCCCACAATAAAATCAGAAGAAATGCTGATATTCGGCCGCAATGCACGCAAGCGGCGAATTTTAGATTTGTACTCCATCGCCATATAACCGCGCTTCATGGCGGCAAGAATCCGGTCGGAACCGCTTTGTATCGGCAAGTGCAGGTGGCTTACCAGCTCGGGCAATTCGGCATAAATGTCGATCAGGCTGTGGCTAAACTCCAGCGGGTGCGAGGTGGTGTAGCGTATGCGGTCAATGCCGTCTATCGCTGCCACGTATACTAACAATTCGGCAAAGTCGGCCGCGCCGCCATCGCTTTTGTGCCCACGCCAACCGTTGACGTTTTGCCCAAGTAAATTCACTTCGCGCACGCCTTGCTCGGCCAAATGCGCAATTTCGACCAACACGTCTTGTAAGGGTCGGCTAACTTCCTCACCACGGGTGTATGGAACAACGCAGAATGTGCAGTATTTACTGCAACCTTCCATGATCGACACATAAGCCGATACGCCATCGGCATCTGGCAGTGGCAGGCGATCAAATTTTTCAATTTCAGGAAAACGAATGTCCACCACGGCGGTTTTTTGCCCTGCTTGTGCACGACGCTGATCGATCATTTCTGGCAAGCGGTGCAATGTTTGCGGGCCAAACACTAAATCCACAAAAGGCGCACGCTCCGCAATTTCAGCACCCTCTTGACTGGCAACACAGCCCCCAACACCGATAATCAGTGCAGGATTAGCCGCTTTCAGCTTTTTCCAACGCCCCAATTGATGAAAAACCTTTTCTTGGGCTTTCTCGCGTATTGAGCAGGTGTTGAGCAAAATGATGTCTGCATCTTTCGGGTCGTCTGTCATTTGCAGGTCATGACTTTCCGATAACAACTGCCCCATACGGCTGGAGTCATACTCGTTCATCTGACAGCCATGGGTTTCGATATAGAGTTTACTCATGCCAAATACAACCAGATAGCGGGGTCGGGGGTGGGCAACTATTATACAGAGAAGCAAGCTCTGTTATCCTATCCTCCCTGCCACCCTCCCTTTTCCCTTTCCACTATGGCCAAACAAGCACTTTACAAAGTTGTATTCGTCAATCAGAACCAAGTCTACGAACTGTACGTCCGTCAGATTTTTCAGAGCGACCTATACGGCTTTATCGAGATCGAAGAATACGTGTTCGGCGAGCGCACGGCGATGATCGTCGATCCTGCAGAAGAAAAACTCAAAACTGAATTTGCCGATGTCAAACGCAGCTTTATCCCCTTGCACGCCATTATTCGCATCGACGAAGTTGAAAAAGAAGGCCCTGTGCGGATGACCGACGTGAAAAGCGGCTCGAATATTACGCATCTCTCCTTCCCAACTGTCGCCCCGCGCACGCCAAACCGCGAATAATGCCGCCACTTTTACTTAATTCTGCAGGCAGCACTTGAGTTTTTCTAAAAAACGATTAGCCTGCCTCCCCGCGTGCGTTACAGCATTTATATTTCAGCTTTTATATTGCAATTAAGCGCGCGCAATGCGTTGTTCCCAACACACATATATGCCCTTGGAGTTATTCATGAATCCTATAAACAAAATTTCTTTATTAATGGGCGCTGCGGTATTGGCTGCTGCTTTAACGTCTACCACATACGCAGATAATCACATGGAAGCTGCTGCACCTGTAAGCGCTGCACCTGCCGCAGAACACCACGAAGGCAAAAAACACCACGAAGGCAAAAAAAGCAGCAAGCATGACAAAACAAAAACTGCGCCTGTAGAAGCCGCTCCCGCAGAAATGGCACCTAAATAAGTTTATTTAAGCAACAAAAAAGGGGATGAAAACATCCCCATTTTTTGTTGCCGCCATTTGAAGAATGACTACATCGGCTGCACAGAAAAGCCGTCTAAAACAGGTTTATGCGCGGCATCAAAATACGCGGACAATGAATGCTGTAAACCTTCTTGTGTCCATTTTCCACCTTGTGGATTGTCGTAGTGCTTGTCTATCGTTGGGCGTTGCACAACCGTCACACGCGGCCCCCACACAATGAAGACCTCGCCCGAAATATGACCCGCACTGGGGGAGGCTAAATAAGAAACCAAGGGCGCAACATTGGCAGGGTCAAACACATCAAAGCCGTCTTGCGGTTTAGCAAACATAGCAGCGGTCATGCCTTGATCCGTCATCGCTGTACGCGCACGCGGCATAATGACGTTGCAGGTGATGCCGTATTTAATCAACAACTGCGCCGCGCCCATGGTCATTGCAGTGATGCCCGCCTTCGCCGCAGCGTAGTTTGGCTGGCCAGCCGAGCCAAACAGCGAAGCTTCCGATGAGGTGCTAATCAAACGACCATAATAAGAGCCGGTTGCTTTCGCTTTTTCGCGCCAGTACGCAGTGGCGTTGCGTATGTTGACGAAATGCCCGCGCAGATGCACACGCACAACGGAATCAAACTCCTCGTCGTTCATGCTAAAAATGGTTTTATCGCGGCAAAAACCGGCGTTATTCACCATGATGTTCATATCACCGTAGGTTTTTAGCGCGGCTTCTAGCAGCGTCTGCGCGTCGGCACTGTCGGCACAATCGCCCAACACGGCAATCGCTTCGCCACCAAAGCCCTTGATGACATCGACCGTCTCCATCGCGGCATCTCTGCCTGCCGGTGTGTTGATATCGCTAATAACCACGCGTGCGCCTAAGCGCGCCAGATCCACAGCTTCTTCTCGACCCAAACCACGACCGCTGCCGGTAACAATGGCGACTTTGCCATGTAAAGTTGACATAGATATCTCCTGTTTTTATTGATGATTCTACTGTTGATATTTTAAAAGCGGATGTTATGCGCAACAGTAAGGCCGTTCGGGCTGAGCCTGTCGAAGCCTTAGACAGCCCTTCGACAAGCTCAGGGCGAACGGGGTGCTTACATAACATCCGTTAAAAAAATAAATTTACGCGCCAACTAACTCGGTTTCATTTTTTTTTACCTGTAAACCTGCTGCATCGCGCAATAGTGCGGCCTTATCTGTGCGCTCCCACGTAAAGGTGTTGCACTTTACGCCATTGATTTCCAAGACACCTGGCGCACGACCAAAGTGACCGTAAACCGCCGTGCTGCGGTAAATCGGGTGCAACAATTCCAATTGTTTGGTCAGCCCGAAGGGGCGAAGATCAAAAAATGTGCGCACCAACGCAATTAACTTCTCATCACTAACCTTGCCAGTGCCGAAGGTATTAACTGAGATAGATGTCGGTTCAGCCACGCCAATTGCGTAAGACACCTGTATTTCACAGCGATCTGCCAAGCCCGCCGCCACAATATTTTTAGCGACATAACGGCCTTTATAGGCTGCCGAGCGGTCAACTTTTGAAGGGTCTTTGCCTGAAAATGCACCGCCGCCATGCCGCGCCATGCCACCGTAGGAATCCACAATGATTTTGCGGCCGGTCAAACCGCAATCGCCCATCGGCCCGCCAATCTCAAAACGCCCTGTTGGGTTGATGAAGATTTTCGTGTTTTTATGCAGCCATTGTGTGGGCAACACATGTTTGATAATCAGCTCCATCACGCCTTCGCGAATGTCGGCATCGCTGACATCAGGCGCGTGCTGGGTGGACAGCACCACGGCATCAATGGCTACCGGCTTGCCTTTCTCATTGTAGTGAAACGTGACTTGCGATTTGGCGTCAGGGCGCAACCACGGCAGCAAACCCGACTTGCGCGCCTCAGCCTGACGCTCCACCAAACGGTGCGCGTATTGAATCGGTGCGGGCATCAACACTTCGGTTTCGTTGCTGGCATAACCAAACATCAGGCCTTGATCGCCCGCGCCTTGGTCTTCCGGCTTAATGCGATCCACGCCCTGCGCGATATCCGGCGACTGTTTGCCCACTAAATTGAGCACGCCACACGTTTTGCCATCGAAACAGACATCGGAAGAGTCAAAACCAACATCAATGACAACGTCACGCACGATGCGCTCAAAATCAATGTTGGCTGTGGTGGTAATTTCACCGGCAAGAACAACAACACCCGTTTTCACGAGCGTTTCACACGCCACGCGGGCATGGGGGTCTTCCATGAGAATGGCATCTAATATCGCATCCGATATTTGGTCAGCCATTTTATCGGGATGGCCTTCAGAGACCGACTCAGAGGTAAATACAGCGTATTCAGACATTATTTTGCTCCCTTTTGTATAGAGCGGGTGGGTGGATTTGACCCTTGCCGGGTCGTGTGGATTTGAATTTGAAAACCGTTGCGCAAAGCAAGGTACTGACTGCTCTCACAGATAAGGCCGGCATCAGCCAGCCACGAGCAAAGTTCACGCGGCTCAAAACCGAGCCAAATATCACCGCAGGCCTCGCGTACCCAGCCCTGCTGGTGATGGCATAACTCACAGACCAACAAACAAGCATTGGCAGACAAGCTGCGACCTACCGCCGTAATCACCTCGGCGGGCGACGGCGTATGGTGCAGCACCATATTCATAACCACGCAATCCGGCACGAAATCATTTGGCAGGCTGCTGATATCACCACAAAAAAGCTCGACATTGCCCAGCTTGTGCGCACGGACATAATCAGCGGCCAAGGCCAGCATGGCGGCGTTGTTGTCCAAGCCACAAACACGCGCAAACCGCTGCGCCAACTCACCTAAAAACTGCCCATTGCCGGGCCCTATTTCCAAGGCGCAAGCGTGGTTTGGCAGGGTCAGCCGATCCAACAATGCAGCCATCGCCGGACCGTATAAGTCATAATCCGCGATCTGCTCCTGTTGCTGGCGAAAAAAGCTGGCATGTTGCGCAAAGAAGGTACGCGAGCAACTCATGCGCTCGGCCTGCACTTCCAGCAGGCGCACCAGCACAGCAGCAGGCAAGCGAATCGCATCAATGCGCAGAAAAAGTGCTTGCTGTAAAGCGACGCTATTGGCACTGTCTGCCGCGTCTGCCGCCGCCCGACGATAAAAAATGGTATTGCCTTCACGGCGCGTAATCACCAATCCCGCTTGCGCCAGAATTTTTAGGTGATGACTAAGGGCAGACTGCTTCACCGACAAAATATGACAAAGCTCCAACACAGCAAAGGAATCCTGCCGCAATAAGCCAAGCACAGTGATACGCAGCGGATCCGCCACGGCCTTTAAATAGGAGGCCAGCAGCAGCGATGCGCTGTCATCGAGGACGGAATGTGAGGCAGTTTCGTATAGCATGGGTATGGCAACGTGCGATTTAGGCGCTTCTGAGAAATAACGGGGCGCGATGGTAGCAGCACATTCGACCTATATCAAAACTTTTTGATATAGGTGCTAGCGGCAGCCACAGGCTCTCGCGTTAGAATATGCCCCCCATCGCCCGCAGGCGCGCACATTCAGCCGCACAAACCGGAAGACAACCCCATGATTAACAACGATATATTGCGCAGCGTGCGCTACATGCTGGATATCAGCGATGCCAAAATTGTTGATATCATCAAGCTGGCAGGCGGCGAGATCGACAAAGCCGATATCGTGGCATGTTTAAAAAAAGAGGAGGAGGACGGTTACCGCGAGTGCGGTGACACACTGATGATCGCCTTTCTCAATGGCCTAGTGTTTTACGCACGCGGCAAAGACGAAAGCCTACCCCCACAACCGTCACCCACACGACTGACCAACAATATCGTATTGAAAAAACTGCGCGTCGCCTTTGAAATGAAAGAAGACGACGTGCGCGGCATTTTGGATGCGGCAGGGTTTTCCATTACGAAACCCGAACTGAGTGCGTTATTTCGCAAGGAAGGACACAAAAACTACCGCAATTGCGGCGATCAACTGCTGCGCAACTTTCTCAAAGGACTAACGCTGCACATGCGCAATTAATATGCCAACCTTGGAAATTAAAGAGCACATTCACGGTCTATAGCCGTGTGCCTCACACGGCGCTGGACGCACCGGCACCCTGTAAAATCCTTACAATACGACCAAAAATCAACCCATAAACTGCTGCGCTATACTTTTTGACACTACCGCTTGCTCATTACGACAAGCCGATTCAGGAGCCACCATGCTGGAAGATACAGACCCTATCGAAACCCGTGAATGGCTGGATGCCATGGAATCCTTAATACGCCACGGCGGTCGTGAGCGCGCAGCCTACGTGCTCTTTACACTGGCAGCGAAAGGCTATGAGCAGGGATTAAAGCTGCCATCTGCCATTACCACCCCCTATCGCAACACCCTGCATTTCACCCAAGAAAAGCGTATGCCAGGCGACTTATTCATGGAGCGCCGCATCCGCTCACTGATACGCTGGAACGCATTGGCTATGGTCTTGCGCGCCAATAAAAACAAAGACGAACTGGGCGGCCACATTGCCACATTTTCATCAGCAGCCATGCTATACGACATCGGATTTAATTACTTTTTTCGCGGCGGTGACTTTGTGCGCGAGGATGGAGCTCATCAACAAGCCGACCTGATTTACTACCAAGGACACAGCGCACCAGGCATCTATGCGCGCTCTTTTTTAGAGCGCCGCCTTGATGAAGAACATCTCGACAATTTCCGGCGCGAAGTCAACGGCAACGGCCTGTCATCCTACCCGCACCCGTACTTAATGCCGGACTACTGGCAATTCCCCACTGTGTCGATGGGACTCGGCCCACTGCAAGCCATATACCAAGCGCATGTGATGAAGTATCAACACAAACGCGGCTTAG
The DNA here is from genome assembly GCA_043769275.1 of Cellvibrionales bacterium. Classification (GTDB taxonomy): domain Bacteria; phylum Pseudomonadota; class Gammaproteobacteria; order Pseudomonadales; family UBA7239; genus JAYVJM01. Next base: position 31,061 of record JAYVJM010000076.1, read on the forward strand.
TTGATCAGGGTGATCGAAAAATATGGGTGTTTTTGGGTGATGGTGAATGCGACGAGCCAGAATCACTCGGCGCAATTGCGTTAGCCGGACGTGAACAACTAGAAAACCTGATTTTTGTCGTCAACTGCAACTTACAGCGACTGGACGGCCCTGTACGCGGCAATGGAAAAATTGTGCAGGAACTGGAAGGTGTATTTCGCGGCGCAGATTGGAACGTTATTAAAGTATTGTGGGGGCGGCAATGGGATTCCCTGCTTGAAAAAGACAAAAGCGGCCTGCTGCAACAACGCATGAATGAAGTCTGCGACGGCGAATTACAAAACTACAAAAACATGGGCGGAGCCTACACACGCAAACACTTTTTCGGCAAATACCCCGAGCTGTTAACGCTGGTGCAAGACTTGTCTGATGACGATATTTACGGCCTTAATCGTGGCGGCCACGACCCGTACAAAGTCTATGCAGCCTATTACGAAGCGGTAAACAGCAACGAGGGGAAGCCGACCGTTATCCTAGCGCAAACCGTCAAAGGTTACGGCTTAGGCGCAGCAGGCGAAGCCACTAACGACACGCACTCGGTCAAAAAACTCGACGGCAGAAGCCTGCACTCTTTCCGCGACCGCTTTGATATTCCGCTATCGGATGAAGAGCTGGAAACCATCCCCTACTACCGGCCAGATGAAGACAGCCCAGAAATGCTGTACATGCGTGAACGTCGCCACGCGTTAGGCGGCTTTTTACCTGCCCGCACACACGCAGCAGAAAAATTTCCAACGCCACCGTTATCAGATTTTGAGGCCATCCTACAAGGCAGTGGTGATCGCGCCATATCCACCACCATGGCGTTTGTGCGCTTACTCTCCACATTGGTAAAAAACGAACACATTGGCAGTCGCGTCGTGCCGATTGTGCCAGACGAAGCACGCACCTTCGGCATGGAAGGCATGATTCGACAACTCGGAATTTATTCATCGGCTGGGCAAAAATACACACCGGTTGATGCGGGTCAGATTGTGTTTTACAAAGAGTCCGAACAAGGGCAAATTCTTGAAGAAGGCATCACGGAGGCGGGCGCAATGTCGGCGTGGATCGCCTGCGCCACATCCTACAGCGCACACGCCTGCCCGCTGGTGCCGTTTTATATTTTCTATTCGATGTTCGGCTTTCAGCGCATAGGCGACTTAGCTTGGGCGGCAGGAGACGCTGGCGCACGCGGCTTTTTAATCGGTGCCACCTCTGGCCGCACAACGCTAAACGGCGAAGGCCTGCAACACCAAGACGGACACAGCCACATCTTGGCCGGCACTATCCCGAACTGCGTCACCTATGACCCGTGTTACGCCTATGAGCTTGCCGTCATTATTCAGCAAGGCCTAAAAGAAATGCTGGATGAACAGCGCAACCGCTTTTACTACATCACCGTGCTCAACGAAAACTACCTGCAACCGGCGATGCCTGCCGGTGTCGAAGATGGCATCATTCGCGGCATGTATCGCCTAAAAACGGCTGAAAATGCCCAAGTGCAACTGTTAGGCTCAGGCGCTATTTTGCGCGAAGTCGAAGCAGCGGCCGTCATTTTGCATGAGCAATTTGATATTGAGGCCAATGTCTGGAGTGTTACCAGCTTTAACGAACTGCGACGCAACGGCTTGAGCACGGAACGCTGGAATCGCCTGCACCCTAATTTGCCTGCGCGCGAGCCGTATATCACCCACCTGCTGGAAAACGAACAGGGCCCCGTGGTCGCCGCAACGGACTATATGAAGCTGTATGCCGACCAAATCCGCGCATGGGTTCCGCAACAATTTATTGCATTAGGCACAGATGGCTTTGGGCGCAGCGATACCCGCGCGCAGCTACGCAGACACTTTGAAGTCGACCGCGCATTTATTGTGCTGGCGACTTTGCATGCACTGCAAGACGAAGGCATGGTAAGTGCAGACGTGGTAGAAAAATCCCGTGTGTTATTCGATATTCCGGCGGATAAAAAAGACCCGCTGTATAGCTAACCGTAACTTGAAAAGGGTTTCATTGTGACCATAGAAAAAGTCCACATTCCCGATCTCGGCCACAGCGACACGGTCGACGTGATTGAGCTGTGTGTTAAACCCGGCGACATCATTAAAGTTGACCAGTCACTGGCGGTATTGGAAAGCGCGAAAGCCTCGATGGAAGTGCCGAGTCCATTTGCCGGAAAAGTCGTTTCTGTACAGCTCAAGCTAGGAGACAAAGTGCTCAGTGGCACGCTGGTGGCTGAAATTGAAACGACAGCGGCATCCATTCCCGCAACGCCCAGCACCGTCATTGCTGAAATACAGCCCATTGCCATCACAGCGGCGACAGTCGCGCCCGTTCCCGCGCCTGCTCAAGTTTCCGCCCCTATTTCAACAGATGTAGCCGTTGCTTTAATGTCAAAAAGTGGCAACAGCGACCCCTGCGATATTTATGCAGGCCCTGCCGTGCGCAAACTGGCGCGCGACTTGGGCGTAGAACTTAAAGACATCGTCGCCAGCGGCCCACGGGAACGCCTCCTAAAAGACGACGTGAGCTTGTTTGTGAAAAACCGCATGCAGCAAGTTGTCCATCCTATTGCCAGCAGCGCAGCGCCTGCAACCGGCAGCGGCATCCCCGCCATACCCGCTGTCGACTTCAGCCGCTTTGGCGAAACAAGCCTTGTGCCCATGAGCAAAATTGACAAAATAACGGCGGAAAACATGCAGCGCGCATGGCTCAATGTGCCGCACGTCACGCAATTTGATGAAGCCGACATTTCTACACTGGAAGACTTTCGTCAAACGTTAAAAGCCGACATGGAAACACGCGGCATAAAATTAACGCCACTCGCTTTTCTGTTGAAAGCCTGCGCCAATGCCCTGCGCGAACACCCAAAGTTTTGTCGCTCACTGCATGAAGACGGCGCAAATTTTGTGCAGAAAAAATACATCCATATCGGCATTGCCGTCGACACACCAGCGGGTCTTGTTGTGCCCGTTCTGCGTAACGTCGATCAAAAAGGCTTGTGGGAAATAGCCGCCGAGATCACCGCGCTTTCTGCCAAAGCACGCGCAGGAAAACTCATACCAAACGAAATGCAAGGCGGTTGTTTTACCGTGTCGAGCCTTGGCAGTATTGGTGGATTGGGCTTTACGCCTATCGTGAATGCACCGGAGGTCGCCATACTTGGCGTATCCAAAACACAGATAAAACCAGTATGGGACGGTGCGCAATTTGTACCGAAAACAATGCTGCCGCTAAGCCTGTCTTACGATCACCGCATTGTGAACGGCGCAGATGGCGGGCGTTTTTTCAGTTCGCTGATTAAGGGAATAACCGACATTCGGCATATGTTGCTGTAATTTTTTGTCTCAGCCAAAAGAGCGACCCGTGCAGACTGCTTTATCTGTTCTTGAAACGCGACTGTGCGGAAATCCGCAGCAGGCTGCCTGCGTAGAGCGCAGGCAGCTTGTGACGTTCCTAAACCCCTATTCCTATCTTATCGCCAGAAAAAACATCGCCGTACTTTCACAGTTTGATACCGTGTGCGTCGACGGTTTGTTGTTATTACTGCTGCTAAAAGCCTGTGGCTTTCGCATTAAGCAGCGCATCAGCTTTGATTACACATCCATTGCAAACGCCGTTTTGACTGCTGCCTGCGCGCAACATAAATCGGTTTTCTTTGTGGGATCACACGATGAAACTATAAAAAAATTCGTCGCGCACATTGAAGATCAATACCCCAATTTAGTGATTACAGGCTATTCAGGCGGTTATTTTTCATCGAACACCACACGCGCCAACACGCTGAATGCCATCGCAAAGCAACGCCCAGACATTGTTATCTGCGGCATGGGGACACCCCTACAAGAGCAGTTTCTGGTTGATTTAAGCGCCACAGGTTGGGCTGGCACAGGCTACACGTGCGGCGGATTTATTCATCAAACGGCATCAAAAAACGGCCTTTACTTTCCACACTGGATAAACAAACTTCAACTTCGATTTTTATTCAGGCTGTATAAAGAGCCCGCGTTATGGCGGCGGTATGTGTTGGAGTATCCCAAGATTATTCCCGCGCTTTTATATGACCGGCTGCGCTATCATCGCGTGCCAAAAAGCTGAAAACCAGCCATTTATAGCAAATGAACGATACAAACCTTTCGATACGCCCGCTGCGCGCGCTACTCAGGGCGAAAGGGCTTTCACCCAATGGGTGATTTTCGTTTGTGCTGAGTAGTGCGGTTTTTCGCACGTATCGAAGAATGAGCTGCGCGGAAACCGCTTTTTCTAGGTTCATTCCAGCGTTTGTTTCATTTCCAACGCAGGTTGTGCGCAGTCAACTTTTCCTATCTGTTTCGCGGGCACGCCGGCCATGATGGCGCACTCAGGCACGTGCTTCAAAATCACACTGCCGGCGGCAATTTGTGCGCACTGACCAACCCGAATATTGCCAAGAATTTTACTGCCAGGGCCAATTAAAACACACGCGCCGATTTTGGGGTGCCGATCACCGCACTCTTTACCCGTACCGCCCAGCGTTACATCCTGCAAGATGGAGACATTGTCTGCCACCGTCGCCGTCTCCCCAATGACGATGCCGGTCGCGTGATCCAGCATGACACCGCTACCAATTTTTGCAGCCGGATGAATATCAACAGCAAAGCTCACGGAAATCCGATTTTGCAGAAAATAGGCCAGCGATTTTCGATCCTGCCCCCACAACCAATGCGCTACACGCCACGCGCATAGGGCATGAAAGCCCTTGTAAAATAGCAATGCCTGCAAATGCGACAAACACACGGGATCGCGGGTAAACGTCGCGTTAATATCGCACGCAACACTCGCCGCAATGGTTTCATCGCCACAAAAAGCCTCTGCAAAAACCTCTTGCAAAATTAAGGGCGGCAATGCTTGGCAGCCCAGCTTTTCTGCCAACAAAAAGCCTACGGCCTGACACAATCTGTTATGCCGCAATACCGTATTGTGCAAAAAGCTGGACAAGGCGACCTCGCAAGACACCTCGTGTTGTGCCTGCGCGCTTATGTTTGCCCACAGCGTAGCGTTTGATATTGCAGCCGGTGAATGGTTTTTTGTCTGCTTCATTGTGCCTGCCACAGTAGTGATAAAAATAGCCAGTTTCCCGTTAATACCAAGCCTTGATGCCAAGAAGCCACTGCGCTTGATGGCTGTCCTCACCGGCTGCGGCTTTAAATGCAGCGGTATTGCCATAGCTTTTTTGATAATTCCAGCCGATGTAAGGCGCAAACTCTCGGCGAATTTCGTAGCGTAAACGAAGCCCCGCATTAACGTCAGCCACACCTGCGCCCTGCTTCATCGTCGCGTCGTTATAACCATTAACGTTAACGCTGAATTCAGGGCGAAGAATCAAGCGTTGGCTAAACAATAGATCATACGCTGCATCAAAATGCAGTGCGGTTTCGCCTTCGTCACGAATAAATAACGCGACATTCACATCAAAAAAATACGGCGCAAGCCCTTCAAAACCCAATACCGCCCAGTTTTTTTCATCGCGACGGCTCACGCCTCGCCGAAAGTCATGGCGCACGCCCATTTGCACATCCCAAAAAGGCGCAATCGCGAGGCTGTACAAGAGCTGCAATTCAGTTTTTTCTACCTCTTCACGCTTGGCGTCGCTTTCCACTTTCAACCACAGCTTGTTGAAGTCATAGCCGAGCCATGCTTCGGCATCCAGTGTTTGCGGGCGGTCTTTTCCTGCGCCCTGTTCCAGCTTGTTGAGCATAAACGTACTAAGTAGCGGATTGCCATCTTCGTGAGCAAGAACTGAGCCCGACACACCCAGAACGCACAGCCACACAAACAATAACAGCACGGCGTTGCGCGGCAAACATGCGTTCAGGTGCAAATGCTGCGCAGTTGCATGATTTACAGGCCACATCACACAACCCTCACTTCGCGCATCATGCCCAACATGTGCATTAAAAGATGGCAGTGATACGCCCAACGTCCACGGCTGTTTGCAGTCACAAGATAACTAATGCTCGCCCCTGGCTGCACCAATACCGTGTGTTTACGCGGAATGTAGCATGCGTCCCCTGTTTCCAGCTCGCTCCAAAGGCCGTGCAAGTGAATGGGATGGGTCATCATGGTGTCATTCACCAATAAAAAACGCACACGCTCACCGTATTTCAATACAACAGGCTCGGCTTGCATAAAACCCAAACCGTTAATCGACCACTGATAACGGTGCATATTTCCGGTGAGATGCAATTGAATTTCGCGCGTGGGTTCGCGTGGATCAAGCGTGGCGTACAAATTATGTAAATCGCCGTAATTTAATACCTTACGGCCGTACAGGCGCAGGTTATCGCGCAAACCCAACCCGGGGTCATGCAGACCGCTGATAGGGCTCATCGCTCGCGCATCGACATGCGCGCCAAATTCTGTGGCGGCATGCACAATGCTGGCACTGCTGCCAAAACCGGCTTTGCCCAGCGCAATAAGGCCGCTGGCAGGGCTGTGAGCATCGCCGCTCATGTCCATCGTGCTGTGATCGACACCGGCACCACCGCTCATATCCCCCGCGCTGTGATCCATGCCCTGCATGTCACCCATACCCATGTCGGCATGGCTCAAAACCGGCGCAGGATCAAGAGCGGGAATTAGCGCATTCAGCCCTGCGCGAGCGGCCAGCGTGCCACGCGCATAGCCAGTGCGATCAATGTTTTGCGCAAAAATGGTGTACGCGCTCTCACTGGCAGGCTCCACCACTACATCGTAGGTTTCGGCTACGCCCAAGCGAAACTCATCCACGGTCACGGACTGCACGGCCTGACCATCCGCCGCTACGACCGTCATTTTCAAGCCAGGAATACGCACATCAAAAATCGTCATTGAAGAGCCGTTGATAAAACGCAAACGCACTTTTTCACCGGCTTTAAATACACCACGCCAGCCCTCCGCCGGCGTTACGCCATTCATTAAATAGGTGTACGCGCTGGCACCGGCATCGCTAATATCGTGGTCACTCATGCGCATCTGGTTCCACATAGCGCGTTTGCTCCATGTGGCTTTAATGCCGTCTTTTTGCACATCGCGCCAAAGATCGCCAGCCGTACGCTGCTGATAGTTGTAATAGCCTGACTGTTTTTTGAGATTCGCGTATAGCGTCTCCGGCGAGGTGTAACTCCAATCAGAAAGAAGAACCACATGCTCGCTATCAAAGCGGGTTGGCTCAGGCATTTTTGGCTCAATAACAATCGCCCCAAACAGGCCGGTGGCCTCCTGAAAACCTGAATGGCTGTGATACCAATAAGTACCGCTTTGCTGCAAGGGAAACTGATACGTAAAAGTTTCGCCGGGCTTGATACCTGCGTAACTCATGCCCGGCACACCATCCATTTCGCTAGGCAAGATAATTCCGTGCCAGTGAATAGATGTATCAACCGCTAAATAATTGGTGACTCGAATCGTCACGGTGTCGCCCTCACGCCAGCGTAATGTTGGTGCTGGCACGGAACCATTGACGGCTATGGCCTGTTGCTCACTGCCGATAAAATTAACCGGCAGATACCCGATGCTTAGATCAAACACCTTGCCGGTTAAAACCGGCGCAAACGGCTGAATGGTGGGCGCACTAGAAAACCTTGAGCAGCCCGTTGTCGCAATACCAACCACTGCAGCACAGTAAGTACTGCCCCGTACAAACTGGCGGCGAGAAAGAGGGGTTGTCAACGTCAAGATGGATGAACTCGCCAATTGAGTATTGTTAAAGAAATGGGCACGAATCATGAAGCATCCTTGGCAAAATCATTGTCTTATAGCTAAACGCACTGAGAGCACTCAGCCAAACCAGTGAGGCTAAGGGTATATAATTGCCGCCGTTTTATCGAGAAGCCCTTCATGCACACCGCCATCCCCCTATTTTCCCGCAAGCCTTTTTGGGCCAAGCGCCTAGGGCCTGCTCCCGTACTGCCGATGTCACGCGCAGAAATGGATGCTTTGGGCTGGGATAGTTGCGACATCATTATTGTTACGGGCGATGCCTATATCGACCATCCCAGCTTTGGCATGGCGGTGATCGGGCGCGTGCTGGAATCACAAGGCTTTCGCGTGGGCATTATTGCCCAGCCCGATTGGCAATCCGCCGAGCATTTCCGAAAATTGGGCAAGCCCAATTTATTTTTTGGCGTGACCGCAGGCAACATGGACTCCATGGTCAACCGCTACACGGCTGACAAAAAGCTGCGCTCGGACGATGCCTACTCCCCCAATGGTGAGGGCGGGAAACGCCCCGATCGCTCTACCCTCGCCTACAGCCAGCGTTGCCGCGAAGCGTTTCCCGATGTGCCGCTGGTCATCGGCGGCATTGAAGCCAGCCTGCGACGGCTTGCACACTTTGACTACTGGTCCGACAAAGTTCGTCGCTCTATCTTGCTTGACAGCAAAGCCGATATTTTGATTTACGGTAACGCAGAAAGGCAAATCGTAGAGCTGGCACACCGTTTAGCCAAGGGTGAAAAAATCAGTGAAGTACGCGATATGCGCGGGACAGCATTTTTATGCAAAGACGTACTGCCCGATTTTCGTGAAGTGGATTCCACCACGCCCGATGCGCCGGAAAGATTACGCCTCATACACGAAACGGAAGAGGAAAAAAACCGAGCGGAAGTCGTGCGCCTGCCTTCGTTTGAAGCAGTCAGCACCGACAAACTCTTATACGCCCATGCTTCGCGGGCGTTTCACAAAGAAACCAACCCTGGCAATGCGCGCGCCATTGTGCAACAGCACGGTGATCGCCAACTGTGGATGAATCCGCCGCCCATTCCGCTAACAACAGAAGAAATGGACGGCGTGTTTGAATTGCCCTACAGCCGCCTGCCGCATCCAACGTATGGCCAAGCCAAATTTCCCGCTTATGAGATGATTCGCTTCTCGGTAAACATCATGCGCGGCTGTTTTGGTGGCTGCACATTTTGCTCTATTACTGAACACGAAGGCCGCATTATTCAAAGCCGCTCAGAACAATCTGTATTAAATGAAATTGAAAATATCCGCGATAAAACACCAGGGTTTACCGGTGTAATTTCCGATCTCGGTGGTCCTACAGCCAACATGTGGCGGCTGAATTGCAAAGACGAAAAAGTTGAAGCATCGTGCAAACGCCTGTCGTGTGTATACCCCACCATTTGCAGCAATTTAGATACCGATCAAAAGCCACTGGTGAACATGTACCGCAAAGCGCGCGCACTGCCCGGCATCAAAAAAATCCTGATCGCCTCTGGCCTGCGTTATGACTTAGCAATAGAAACGCCAGAATACGTGGAAGAACTGGTTAAGCACCACGTTGGTGGTTATTTAAAAATTGCGCCTGAACACACCGAAGATGGCCCGCTCAGTAAAATGATGAAACCAGGCATTGGCGCGTACGATAAATTCAAAACCTTGTTCGAAAAATTTTCGCGGGCAGCAGGTAAAGAGCAATATCTGATTCCGTATTTCGTGGCTGCGCACCCAGGCACAACCGATGAAGACATGATGAACTTGGCGCTGTGGTTGAAGAAAAACAAATTTCAGGCCGATCAAGTACAAACTTTTATTCCGTCACCGATGGCAATGGCCAGCGCCATGTATTACACCGAAAAAAACCCGCTAAAACGCATACGCGCCGACAGTGAAACAGTCTTCACACCCAAAGGCATCAATCAACGAAAATTGCACAAAGCGTTTTTACGTTACCACGACCCAGCCAACTGGCCGCTGCTGCGTATTGCTTTACAGAAAATGGGCAGAGCCGACATGATAGGCAACGGCATCAATCATTTGATTCCTCGCACACAGCCAACCCCGATTGATCCGCGCGTTAAAGGCGCAGACAGAATTTATCGCCAGCGTGCCAATAAATTATTGACGCAGCACACAGGTTTACCCCCCCCACCGCTGGCGCACGATAAAAAACAAAAGAAAGGTAAGCATCAATGCACTAAAAAAACGCAGCGCCCGCAGTTCTGAAGGTGCGTGCATGATGACACCCAAACAGACGCTTATATACCCGTTGCTCTGCATGTTTACTCTGCTATCTGCAGCATGGGGCCATGCAGTCGCAGATCAAAACCTAAAAAACCCACGCGCCACGCAAGCATACGACACCAGCTTATTTGCACCACACTGGACAGCCGCAGATAGTGAACAGGAAATTCCAAGTGAGTGGCATACATCCAGCACCGCTCATGACACACAAAAGTCAACACCTGAAGAAAAACGTGGATCACAACGAAAAAAACAGAAAAAAAAAAGCACCCATAAAAAAAGATATTATTTATTTAAAACTGCCCAAAACACTGCAAATGCCAAAAGACGGCACCGTTTTGCCTGCACGCAAAAAACACTTAGATGACTTATTTGCAGAGCGGGAACCAGAAAGCTTTTCCATCAGTGGCCGCTTGATCATAGATGATGACAATACAAAAATGCCTAAAGCAGATTATCTAGACGCATTTAAAGAAACCATTAAAGGGGCTGAAATTAATATCAAAATCAAAACCCCTTAACAAAAAAGCCCGCGACCTTCCGGCGGCGGGCTGCGGGAACAGCAATATGCTGTTGATGAAAAATACAGATCGCATCGCACCTGCAAGCCATCCAGCTTAGCGGCTATACCGCCCACGCTGCTTAACAACAGCATCAATGAATCGTAACCGTGTGGCCGACGACAGTGGCCGCCCGCAGGTCGGGCGACTGTCTTGATACAACACCCGCAAGGGGAAAAAGCAGGTGCAGAGTTACGCTGCATTGTTATAACCGCCCGGCATCAACAAACGCCATGAGCTTTGCCGTGCAACCGCCTCGTGCGGCGAAATCATGCCGAGTGTCTTTTGTGGCACCCCTCCGGCAACATACAAAACGGCAAATCGTCCACGCTCTATAGCTAATCGCACAAACAACAAGACATGAATACACTAATCAGATGAGCTACAGTCAAGACCTTAAAAAACGCGTGTTGTTGCATATCAAAAAGGGT
>JAYVJM010000077.1:0-12932 GCA_043769275.1 Cellvibrionales bacterium
ACACCAAACGCTGTAGCTGGATTAGGCGTGTTCATAATTCAGACGATAACGTTGGCAGTTGCCTGATGGTTTGGTGTCCAGAATTGACAGCACATGTCAGTATAATGATTGCCTCTTTTGCCATCTCCCGTGCGATGTTCCACTTATGAAGCTGCTTGCCGTCGGCATCAACCACAACACAGCTTCGCTGGCACTGCGCGAGCGCGTTAGTTTTGTGCTGGATGCCATGCCAGACGCGCTGCGCAAAGCCAGTTTGCACAATGAAAACGCCGATGTTGTGATTCTGTCGACCTGTAACCGAACCGAAATCTACATAACAGGCTGTGATGAGCCGCAAGCTATTCTTAATTGGTTGGCGCATTACCATAAAATTGATGAGCAGGAGCTGCACGGCGTTCACTATCACTATCGCGATGAGGATGCCGTTCGTCACTTGATGCGTGTTGCAAGCGGTTTGGATTCCCAGATACTAGGCGAGCCGCAAATATTCGGGCAAATGAAAAGCGCGCTGGCCTTGGCGCGAGAAATAGGTACAGCAAACGGCAGCCTGCACCATATTTTTCAGCAAGTATTTTCCGTGGCCAAACGTGTACGTGCAGAGACATCTATTGGCCAAAATCCTGTTTCTGTCGCCTATGCAGCAGTGCGTCTTGCCAAACATATTTTTAGCGATCTCAGCACGAGCCATGCCTTGCTTATTGGCGCAGGCAAAACCATCGAGTTGGTGGCGCGTCACCTGCGCGAGCAGGGTGTGGGTTATGTCCTTATCGCCAACCGCAGTATTGCGCGCGCGCAGGCATTAGCCCAGATAGTGGGCGGAGAGGCAATGTCGTTGGCGGATATTCCGGCACGTTTGCATGAGGCCGATATCGTCATTTCATCAACCGCTAGTCAGTTGCCTATATTGGGCAAAGGTGCCGTAGAGCATGCACTGAAACGGCGCCGTCACCGGCCTATGTTTATGGTCGATATCGCCGTGCCGCGTGATATTGAAGCGCAAGTTGGGGAACTGGATGATGTGTACCTGTATACGGTCGATGATTTGCATGACGTGATTGACGAAAACCTGCGTGCGCGTGAAGTCGCCGCTGAGGAAGCGCAGGTGCTGGTAGATGAGGGTTTGGCCAGCTACCGGCAGCATCGGCGTACAAAAAATGCGGTAGCAGATATTGTCGCCTATCGCCAACAGGCAGAAAAATTGCGTGATAGCGAAGTGGAAAAAGCCTTAGCGCAATTGGCGCGTGGCGACGATGTCGATCTCGTCTTACGCGGATTAGCACGTAATCTCACGAATAAACTATTGCACCAGCCCACAACCGTGATGAAGCAATTGCTATGAAGCTAACCCCCTTATATAGTCGAAAAGGAATGTGCTTATGTGTAACGTCAGTCGTTATTTTGCTTTGCTCTGCCTTCTGTTTTCCTTGGGTGCTTGTGTCACAAGTGAAGAGCAAAAACAAAAAGAAAAGCAGCACCACAGCATTACCCCTTTTTTGATGGAGCCACTGCAACAATATGTTTGCTCGGCAAAAATTTATATCAGTGATGCTACAAAAGCCTTTCAGTTGTCTGGGAAAGCGCACGGCGAAAGCTACGATATCGAATTGGGTGGCGCGCTGGAGCCACTCGTTAACGCCATGTTTTGGATAGAGTCATCGGCGCTAACCGGTGACAGGCCGCAAGTGCAGGTCAATCTTGGTTTTGCTAATGGCTCGTTTAGTCGTCTTGTCAATAGCGGCGCGATGGAGGTGGGTGTCAGTTTGCAGTTTCAGATTTTCAAGCCTACAGGGCAATCCTATAGCGATGCTGTGACGGGCTTGTCCTCTGTCGAGTCTGTAGATCGAGCGGCGGGTGATGCGCTGGAGCAAGCATTAGTCAGTTTAGGGAACAATCTTGTCTCCACTGGCGTGTGCCATTTGGCGCAGTAATTTGAGTTTTTTATTTTTCGTAACAGGTAAATAATGATGAATAATCCCCATTGCTATAAAACTCTGGTATACGCCGTGCAGGATGGAGTAGCGACAATTACCTTGAATCGTCCAGAACAGCGCAACGCGGTGAACGCTTTGATGAGTCGTGAATTGCCTGCTGTTTGGCAGCAATTTAAAACTGATAGCAGTGCAGTCGTGGCAATTTTTACAGGCAGTGGAGATAAAGCGCTTTGCACGGGAGCCGATTTAAGTGACTTGCCGGAAACTGATGGCCAGCCAGATGCCGAAGGCAGAAAGTTTGGCAGCCTAGCCTCCATTAAGTGGACAGCATTGCAAAATAGAATTTGGAAGCCCGTGATTTGTGCGGTGAATGGCATGGCGGTAGGGGGCGGCCTGCATTTTGTCGCGGATGCGGACATCGTTATCGCCGCTGATACTGCCACCTTTTTCGATACGCACGTCAAAGTGGGGCTTGTGGCTGGTTTGGAGCCTGTCAGTTTGGTGCGCAAAATGCCTTTTGATGCTGTGATGCGCATGGTGCTGGTCGGCGGCAATGAGCGCATGAGTGCGCAGCGGGCTTACGAGCTGGGTTTGGTTGGCGAAGTGGTGCCTGCTGCGCAGTTGATGGTGCGTGCGCGTGCTTTGGCCGATTTAATTAAAGGCAACTCCCCTGTTGCAATGGCGCGTACTAAAAAAGCGATTTGGCAGGCGAAAGACATGGGTTTGCACGCCGCGCAAGAGAATGCGTGGGGCTACATCATGCAGCAAAACATACACCCTGATATTACAGAAGGCACGAAAGCCTTTATTGAAAAGCGTGCGCCGCAATGGCTGCCTTACTGCGGCGAGTGTGACCAATAGATGAATGCCATGAATATAGAAATTATCGGAATGATTGTGGTTGTTTTATTGCTTGCAGCCGCTGTGGGTTTGGCTTTTTTTATTGGCAGGAAAAGTGGATTTTCTCTTGGCAGTGCAGCCAGAGCCGCCATCGACGCTGAACGTCATGCGCAGGAGCAACAGGCCGTGCAAGCGCAGTTTTTTCAGCACGAAAAAAACCTTGTAGAGGCGCATCAGCAGAGAATGGATGCGATGCAGGAGCAACTTTTTCAGCTTGAAAAAGAATGTGCGCTAATGTTGCAGCGCAGCCAGCAGCAACAGGAATTTCTCAACAATGAGCGGCAACAGTTTTCGGAAAGTCGCAAGCTATTGAAGCAGGAGTTTGAAAATCTTGCACATCAAATTTTTGAACAGAAACAGCAGGTATTCAGCGAACAAAGCAAGCAAGGTTTGGATTTATTGCTTATGCCGTTTAAGCAGCAACTGGATACTTTTCGCCTGCGTGTCGATGAAGTGCATACGCAAAACGTGCAAGGTCACAGCAGTTTAAAAGTAGAACTTGATCGCCTTCGTCAGCTTAACCAGCAGGTAACCACAGAGGCATCTAATCTAACCCGTGCATTGAAGGGCGATAAAAAAATGCAGGGCAATTGGGGCGAGCAAAAAGTGGAGCTGTTGCTGGAGCAGGCGGGTTTGCGCAAAGGCATTGAATACGAACGCGAGAAAAACTTTAAAGACGAAGATGGCAATAATCGCCGCCCTGATTTTTTGCTGTTATTGCCAGAAGGCAAGCACATTATTATCGACAGCAAAGTTTCGTTAATTGATTACAGCAATTATATTTCTGCAGAAACCGATGAGGCTCGGGCGCAAGCCTTGGCTGCGCATGTGGCCGCATTGCGTGCGCATGTGGCAGCTTTGGCTGGGAAAAATTACCCTGAACTCACCGGCATGTCTTCGCCGGATTTTGTGTTTTTGTTTTTAGCCATAGAACCCGCTTACATGGCGGCATTGGAACATAGCCCCTCGTTGTTTCAGGAAGCTTACGAAAAACGAATCGCCATTGTCACATCCACCACGCTGTTGCCGGTATTGCGGGTTGTTGCCAACTTGTGGGGTTTGCAGCGCCAAAATCAAAATACTCGCGAATTGGCCGATCAAGCCAGCGGCATTTACGACAAGTTGCGTAGTTTTATTGAAAAGATGGAAAAGTTGGGGCTGCAAATTAGCGGCACACACAAAACCTATGTGGAGGCGTTTAATACACTAAAAGACGGTCGTGGAAATTTGGTTGCGCGCGTGGAGAAATTTATCGATTTGGGTGTCAAAGTTAGGCAGCGCCTGCCAAACAGTGTTTTGAATAGTGATGAAGATGGCACCCCCGTATCGCTCACAAGCAACATCGAGGAGTTTATCAATGAATGAAGATGCAGTGGTTACTCCACCGGATGGTTTTGTACTATTTCCTGACAGTCTGCAATTTGGCGATGCTGTTGCACCTGGGTACTACAAGGTTGATGGGCAGGGCTTTCGCACCGGTTTTTTTGTGCGGCAGAAGCATATTAATTCCATCGGTATTTGCCACGGCGGGGCTTTAATGACTTTCGCGGATATGTCGTTTGGTGGCAACATCATGCACCATGTGAAATCGCAAGTTGGCTTGCCTACCGTCAGTTTAACGATTGATTTTTTGGCGCCTGGTCATCTGGGTGATTGGCTGGAGTTTCATCTGGATCATCTTTTCACAACGCGGTTATTGGGCACGATGGCTGCCGTTATTGAAGGGCCGCATGGGCTGGTGGCGCGTACCAGTGCCACGTTTCGCTTGCCGAAAATACCGCATGAGCCAGTGGTGGCTAAGTAGTTTTTTTAGTTTGTGCTGGTGGATATGGTGTCGCGTAAACAAAGTAAAACCCAATCCAGCCACCGCAACATTGCCTAGCCCGAACAGTATAAGGGCAATGCCACGCACATTTTTTCCTGCAAAATCCAGCCAGTGAAATTTGTGTAGATATCCAAAAACCCATTCCTCAATACGGTCGCTATTTTTTATTTTCGCTGATAAAACACCGCTGCTGGTTCCCATGTAATAGGCAGTCTGCTGCGGTGTGTCGTAGTTCACGCGCCACACTGGTACCCGCTTGCACGCAAAGCCGTATTCACCACCAAGCTTGGTAATCCATTGTGTATTGCGAATCTGCTCTGTTGGCAGTTCGCTGAGTTGTGTTGCTAGATTTTCCGTGTAGAGCTTTAAAAGCGCCCGATTGATTCGGGCGTTTTTTATGGTTCGACAAGCTCCCCCACGAACGGGATGTTCTTTTGAAAAACGCTTAGGGTTTATCTGCCCCTACTACCCACATCGAAAAAAACTGTGCGCCGCCGCCGTAGGCGTGCCCAAGTGCTTTTTTCGCGTTTGGCACTTGGCGTGCGCCTGCCATGCCGCTTACTTGCAGTGCAGATTCAGCAAAGCGAATCATGCCGGAAGCCCCAATCGGGTTAGTGGAAAGCACGCCGCCCGAGCAGTTCCACGGAATATCACCGCCTTGATCGAGTGATGTTGCGCCGGAGTCTGTCAATTTCCAGCCATCACCCACATCGCAAAAGCCTAGATTTTCCAGCCACATCGGCTCGTACCATGAGAACGGCACATAAACTTCCGCCATGTCGATTTCTTTGCGCGGGTTGGTGATACCTGCCTGCGCGTAAACGTCTTTGGCGCAGTCGATGCCTGCTTGCGGATTCACTTCTTCGCGCCACGGGTACATGGTGGGTTCAGAGCGCATTGCTGTGCCGTGTATCCAAGCTGGCTTGTTGGGTGCTTTTTTGGCTAAGTCCTTGCTGCACATTACCATCGCACAGGCTCCGTCGGATGATGGACACACTTCTGAAAAACGTAGCGGTTCCCATAGCATCATCGCTTCCATGTATTTTTCTAGCGTGAGGCTTTCAGCGGTTTCGTGCATGTGTGCATGCGGATTTTTCAGGGCGTGAGTGCGATCTTTTAGCGCGACTTTACAGCCAATATCGTCTGGTGCTTTGGAGCGGCGCATGTATTCACGAATGATTGGCGCAAAAAAACCGCCCGCACCTGCGTTTAAATGCGGGGAAAAAGGCTGACGCGAAGACAGCGCCCACATGGCGTTAGATTCCGATTGCTTTTCGTAAGCCACCGTTAAAACACGTTTGAATACACCGCTTTGAATGTGGCTGGCCGCGACAATTGCGGTCGAGCCGCCCACACTGCCCGCCGTGTGTACGCGCAGCATGGGTTTGCCTACGCAGCCGAGTGCGTCGGCCAAGTACAGCTCTGGCATGACCACCCCTTCGAAGAAGTCTGGGGCTTTGCCGATAATCACAGCGTCGATGTCTGCCCACGTACAGCCCGCATCGGTCAGCGCATTTTGTGCGGCTTCGCGCACGAGGCCGGCCATCGATTTTTTAATTTTTGAGCGGTATTTTTCGGTCTGCCCGATACCGACGATTGCACATGCGTTGCCCATATTAATTTCCCTCCAAAACGGCGACTAAATTTTGCTGTAAACACGCACCGCTGGTGGCATGTGCCACGCCGCGTTTTGCCTCACCTCTAATAATGCGCATAGCGACTTCGCCGATGCGATCCAGCCCACCCGACATGATGATGTTGCCCGCCAAGGAGCCGCCAGACAGGTTGATGTCGGTGCTGTCATCCAGCCCCAGTGCTTCTTTCAGCAGTAGCTCTTGATAGCTGAACGGCGCATGCAATTCAGCAATATCCACGCGGCCATTTTGTACGCCCGCTTTTTCACCGGCGATGCGGGTAGAAGATGATGTGAGCAAATCGCGCGTGCCGAGCTGGTGCGATTCGATGCGATGATCAAGGCCTGTGATATAGGCGGGGCGTTTCCCCGTACCTGCAAACAAAGGACTGGCAAACAGTTTTTCGGCCACTTCTTTTGAAGCCAAAATCATCGCCGATGCGCCGTCGGTAATGGGTGGGCAGTCGTGCTTGCGCAACGGGGAAACGAACGTAGGTTCTGCAAGCAATTGTTCGATGGTGTAATCGCCAAAGAGTTGTGCGTTTGGGTTTCTTTTGGCGTTTTTACGGCTTTTTTGTACGATCTCTGCCAGTTGGTGCTCGGTGATTTTTCCTGCATCCAGCAAGGCTTGCGCTTGCATGGCCGAGAGGCTGATGGTGTCTGGCCACAGCGGCTGGGTGTAGTACGGGTCAAGTTGCAACGCCAATACATCCAGCAGTGGGCCTTGCGAGCATTTGCCAAAACCGTAAATGAGTGCGGTATCAATATGGCCGGTCTGGAATTTGAGCCACGCTTCGTACAACGCCCAGGCCGCATCCATCTCCACGTGCGATTCGGAAATGGGCGGTACAGCGCCCAAAGCATCCACCGCGCTCACAAAGGCAAATGCCGCGCCACCCAGATAATCGCAACTGCCGGAGCAGGTGAAGTCGATATCCTGCTGCGTGAAGCCAATCTGGTTTTTTACGCCATGCACGGCTTCCATCACTAATTCAACGTCGTTTTTCGCGCCGCAGTCGCGTACCTGCGGCGTTTGATAATAGGCAATAACAGCGACTTCACGCATGGACGCTCTCCTTTTTTAAATTTTCTTTTTTAGTTTTTTGTCTAAAGATTGCCGTTTCTTTTAGCCGTTTTATTTTGAGTTGCTCAATGTCGATGGCCGCTTGGCCGTTGGGCTGAAAATAAGCAATGTTATCCAAGCCGTAACCCCACTCGCTTTTGTCTTTCCAGACGGCTTTTACGCGCGTGCCGATTTGCACATCCTCGTTTTTGCAGCCGGATACGAGGTGAATAAAAGTCTGATCGGAATCATCCAGCACAAGGTTTGCCACCACAAACGGTGGTTGTACCGCACTGTTGGGGATGGGGATGTAAACCACGGTAAAGCTAATGACAGTGGCGGTGTCGCCCAGTGTGACTTCTTCCGTTGTGGCTTCGCCGGTTTCTGGGTCAGAACCGCGTGGCGGCACAATCACTTTGCCTGTAATGGGCGAGCGCTGGCCGACTAGTTTGCCGTCTTTAATCGAGCGCAAAAAATGCGCGGTTGCGCGACCAGCGGAGAAGTTGTAATCCATGTAAATGGGGCTGTCGATAATCTCGACCGGTTTTTTGGGGGTTTGTTCAGTCATAGTTTGCTCCTCAAGCAGGCTCAAAACAGGCAATATCGGTGATGAAGCCTTTGCGTTCATCTGCCCAGCGCACTTTCACTCTCATGCCGCTTTTCATGGCTTTTTCATCGCCGGTATCGACCATGTGCAGCAAGGACGTGTCAGCGCCGTCGATTTGCACCAGTGCCCACGCAAAAGGTTTTTGCAGCCCGTGTTTAGCGCGCGGTTGTTTGACCCAGCTCCATGTTTTCACCGTGCCGGTTGAGGGCAAGTCAACCATTTCTGTTAACTCTTCGGCGGTTTGCGGATCGTATTCCGTGGGCGGGCAGATAATTTTTCCTTCGGCTCCCTTGATGCCAACGATTTTCCCGTCGCGCAAACCCGTCAAAAAAGCCCCGATAACCGGCCCCACTGAACGGGTGTAGGTGAAGCCGAGCTCAAAGCCTGCCCGCAAGACATCTGCACTTTCACGCGTCATGCTGTTTTCCTCTTTAGTTTGTGAATGAAAAGGGTGTGAAGTTAAATACTGTTTTTGTATGTGTTCCGCAAAAATTTAGAAAGATGGGCGATGAAAGCCTACAGCAAAGAAAGGCCAAGGGTAGGGAATCAGAGGAAGGCTGTCCACTAGCAAAATGGCGGAGTTAGCGGGTAAGTCAGCAGTGTTGTTGTGCGAAATAATGCGGGAGGCATGAGCGCGGGAGTTTCCTGCAGGCAGCAACTTTTCTTTTAGTTTTGAGCCAACTGGACTATCGCCCAGCCAGATTTGCAGCATTGCTCAAGCAGTGCACAACAAATAACGTGGTGGGATGGATGGACAAAAACAGCTTGTTTGTATAAGAAAATGTGGTGAAAGTGCGTCAGTGAACACTAGCGTTTTTTGTGCCCAGTAGTTCGGCTTTCAGGCTTTTTTGCACGGGTTTTTCTCCCAGCCAGATGGAGAGCATGGCAGCGGCAAAATCATTACCTGCTATGGTGGTGATGGCAGTGCTTTGCAGGGCGATACGTGTGCCCGTGTTGGGTATAAAGTCTAAATAAATAATCTCGTCTTTCTTGGCTGTTTTTATTTGCTCGAATGCTGTTTTAAGTGTGGTAAGTTCAGTGGCGAAGCCCTGCATTTGACTGTCGCTGTGATTGGCTTTTAAGCCGTCCAGAAGGCTGTCGTACATTGTGTTGGCATCCACATCGCGCAACATATGCAAGTGAATGCTTCTGAGCTCTTTTGCTTCGATTATATCCGCAGCATTGTTTGTTTTTTGCGGAACATAAAGTGCTGCGATGTAAACTTTAACCAGCCCAAACCCCTTTGCGCGTACGCCTGCCCCGTTTAGTGTGAGGCTTTGTTCGTCGATTTTGGTGTTCTCTGGCACTGTTACACCGTCAATAACAACAGCCAATGTTTGTTGCGCGCAAAACGCTAAAACCATCACCATCAAAAATTTTTTCATTTTTGGAGTCTCCCAAAAAGCCCACGACGGGCAGCCGTGGGCGGGGTTAGCGGAGAATGGACTGTTTTAGATGGCGTAATTCAACTGCACGCCCAGCAAATTTGCGTGCGTTTTTACGTCAGCTTTGAGGTTGGTAAAGCTGTCGGTCTCGGTGTAGTCAATTTTTGAATCTTCAAACATCACGTAGGTGTAAGCCACATCCATCGACAGCTTTTCGCTAAAGGCATAGTTAAAGCCAGTGGATAGCCAAGTGCGGTCGCTGTCTGGCAAATTGGCAATACGCTCTTTGGCGCTGGGTACGGGTGACTCATCGTAAGCCACGCCTGCACGCCATTTGAGCGGCTCCATGATTTGGTAGCTCATGCCCAAAGACAGGCGATTCGTGTTTTGCCAATTTTGGTTAATGGTGGCTTCATGCTGATGTGAGGCGGGAATGGCCAGTGAATTCAGGGTTAATTCATGAAACCTGGAGTGCCACGTGTAGGTCCAGTCACCCGTTAACGCCAGTTCGTTGTTTAGCTGCTTGTAAAAGTTCAGCGCAAAAGAGTCGGGCGTTTTGATTTCGACTTTCCCATTGTGTTTGACTGTTTGCCCGCTCAACGGATTGTAGGCAGAGGGAATGGCCGAGGAGTATTGCAGGCTCATATCGCCGGTCAGATTCTGCTCAATACTGGAGCGATAAGCCGCGCCAAATCGTAAAGTCTCATCGACGGCAAGCGTTGCGCCCAAGTTGTAGCCGTAGCCCCAGTCGTCGCCTTCATAGCGCAGCTCGTTATCTCCGCTGGGGGTGGGGCGGGGCGTGAAGGTGGTGGTGGGGGAGCGAATTTTTTTGTGGAAGGTGGCATCCATATATTCAGCGGTGACACCGGCTCCGAAGGACCAGTGGTCGTCGAGCTTGAAAGCAACCGACGGGTTAATCGCCACGGTCATTAGTTCTAGTTTGGTGCCGTTATAGCGCCCCATCCATTCCGGCTGAAAGTTTGTTTTGTCGCCAAAAGGCACGTCTATCGCAAGGCCGATAAACCATTGCTCGTCCAGTTGATGAGAAAGATAAAACTGCGGAACCCACACTGCGCTGGTGGGCTTGTTGCCGTCACCGCCGTAAATGGGTTTGTGGTTGCCGGTTCTGCTCAGTGCCGTCGCGTTGATGTCAGACAGCTCAATGTTGGGTATCACCACGGCCAACCCGCCGGAAATATTCGTGCCGGTGAGTCGAGTGATACCGGCTGGGTTGTAAAACAGCACTGAAGCGTCAGCCGCTTCTGCTGCATTGGAATTGGCCGAGCCTTGTGAGCTAACACTTTGTATGCCTTGGTGATAACCCGAGGCGAGAGCGGTGCCGCTGATTAAAGACAGGCTCGTGATACCGAAGATACGAACAGTGGTGCGAAAGGTTTTAGACATACACTTCTCCTATTCACCTTATTCGGTCGGCTGACCGAGGCGGCGATAGTACCTTTGTGCCTCGCTAGGCACAATTCCGAATATGCATTTTGTTTTATAAAGCATTTCGCTATGAGTGTCGGCGGTTTGGCGTAAAGCGGTATTTAGCGGGATACTAGCGGCTCATTTTTTATACGCGAGAAACGCATGTTGATAGAGAAAAATAAAGTTGTATCTTTTCACTACGCGCTTAGTGAGCTGGGTGCAGATTTTCGTGAAGATTCGCAGGGCGACCATCCTATCGCGTATTTGCACGGTCATGGCAATGTTTTGCCGGCATTGGAAGCCGCATTACTCGGTAAAAAAGTGGGCGATAAAGTAAACGTGACGCTTGCGCCAGACAGTGCCTACGGCTTCCGTAATCCTGAGCTACAGCAGCGTATCGCGATCAAATATTTAAAATTTGATGGGAAATTGAAAGCCGGTGATTTGGCTTGGATCGAGACAGAAAAAGGCCCAAGTCAGGTGACGGTGATCAAACCGGGCAAGTTTATGGCTGATGTGGACATGAATCATCCGCTGGCGGGCAAAACACTGATATTTGATCTGGATGTTGTCTCTGTGCGCGATGCAACCGCCGATGAGGTTACGCATGGACACGCACACGGCGATGGCGGCCATCAACATTGATGCGGCAAGTGCCTCGTATAACTACGCCCATTTCATGCCTTAACGCCAGCATCTGCCTGCTCAATAACGTCTAGCGGCACACGGTAGCGACAGGGGATTTTCAGGCTCCCAAACAGTGTAATGCTGGCGGCGATACACATGAGAATGATGGGCGCCGCCAGCACGCCGTGCTCTGCCAGTTTCTCCATCGCCATGGGTGAAAGCCCATTGAAAATAGACATGCCGATGTTATGGCTGAGCGCGAGTCCGGTGAAGCGAATGCGCGTATGGAACAACTCGATAATCGCAGCTTGATAACAGCCGTTAATCATTGCTGCAGGCGCGGCCAGTAATAGCGCCCCTGAGTACAGATGCCCGGATGACAACAGGTATGTGGCAGGCAAAGCGGCCAACAAAATCCATAGGCTTCCTATGCGCAGCAGTACGCGGCGTCCGTAAAAGTCAGAAAGCCAGCCAAAAAACATCGTCAGCAGTACGACAACAAAGACAATCAGCATGCTATAGAAATAGCTCGTTTGTGCCGGCAAATGGAAATAACGCTGCGTGAACGAAGGAATAAATAGGTAGATGGCTGAAAATGTGCCGGCGACGGCGGTGAGCGATGATGCAAGAAGAAAGGTTCGCGTTTTTTGTCTGAATAGCTCCATGGCAGGTACTTTGGGCAAGTCTTTGGTTTTTTCCAGTGCCTGAAAGATGGGCGTTTCCTCTATGTTTTTGCGCAAGATATAGCTGAGTACCCCAACTAGACTGCCGAATAAAAAGGGCAGTCGCCAGCCCCACGCAAGAACCTGTTCTTCAGATAAAAAATGGTTGATGAGAAAACCGGTAGCGGCCGCTAGCACTAAGCCTAAGGAGGCTGCGGCGATATGCTGCTGGTGACAAATCCTCGGCGAGCAGGCGAAACATGTTCAGCCGCAAATACGATGGCACCCGGAAGCTCGCCGCCAACCGAAATTCCTTGCAAAATACGAAAAGCGATCAGCAATGCGGTTGAAAAAGCCCCTATTTCGTTATATCCAGGCAGCAGGGCTATACCTAGCGTTGCGCCAGAGATGAGCATGATAGATAGGCGAAACATGGGTTTTCGCCCGATGCGGTCACCAATATGGCTGAATAGAGCGCCACCAATGGGTCTGACAAAATAACCTAAAGCAAAAATGGCAAAAACCTACAAAAATGGCTGGGTCGTCTGTTCTGGCAAAAAAACTTTGGCCAAGTTATTGGCCAGCATCAAGACAATAGCGAAGTCGTAGAATTCGAGCACAGCACCGACACAGGTAACTAAAAATAAGGGCATGCTGATGCGGGGCGTGCACTGCTTGGCTTTAGTAAGTGCCGACATGACGACCCGTTGACGTGGATAGAAGATTCTTGGGCAATAATCCGAGCAAAAAGTTCCTTGTTGTTTAATTTGCTTACTGATGTTACGCAGCCGCGCTAAATTGCTGAAGTTCTGCATAGGCGGCTCGCGATGCGTTGATGAGTAATTTCCGACAAAGCGCGAAGGGATTGAGC
>JAYVJM010000078.1:0-5015 GCA_043769275.1 Cellvibrionales bacterium
ACACCAAACGCTGTAGCTGGATTAGGCGTGTTCATAATTCAGACGATAACGTTGGCAGTTGCCTGAAGGTTTGGTGTCCAGAATTGACAGCACATGTCATATTGAGCCTAAAATCAGGCGGACTTATGGCCAGCCAATGCATAAAACTGATCGGCAGATGCAGCTTCACCGTGGAACTGATCGAAACAATCAGGCGTGCGATGGCCTCTGGGTTTTCGGCGACGCCTGTTTGCACGAGTCGTTTGAGTTCGGCCATATAACCCATAATCGTCACATGATCCTGTTTGAACACATCGATATTCATAGCGGACAAGCCTCCTTTTCACTCGCTGGGTGTTTTTTGCTCAAGCACCATACAAACGTAGTCTATTTTTTCCGCTGCAATTAGTCGATCGTCGTAATTGATACGCTTTTAAGGCGATAAACGGGTCAATATCCAAGAGTCATTTTCCATTGTGTAAATAAAGCGGTCGTGCAGGCGGCTTGGGCGACCCTGCCAGAACTCAAGCGTCTCTGCCTTTGCTGAATAGCCGCCCCAAAATGGAGGGCAGGGTATGTCGTCATCACCAAATTCTTTTTCAATACGCGCGTAGGCCGCCTCTAGTGCCTCACGGTTAGCGAGCGGTTTGCTTTGGTGTGAGGCCCAGGCCGCGATTTGACTGGCGCGTGGGCGTAGGCTGAAGTAATAGGCATCGGTGGCTGTACTGGTGCGTGTAATGCGCCCCGTAATGATGACTTGTCGACTCAGAGTCAGCCAAGGAAACAGTAGTGATACACGGGTGTTTCCTTCGATTTGTTGCGCTTTGTTGCTATCGAGATGGGTGAAGAAAGTAAAACCCCCTGCCCCATGGTCTTTTAACAGCACTGTGCGTTGATGTGGTACGCCATTTGCCGCTACCGTTGCCAAAATCATAGCCGTAGGATCGCTCACGTCGGCTACCTCCATGACTTCTGTAAGCCAATGCGTGAACTGTGCAAAGGGGTCTTTGTCTAAGTCGATTCGATGTAACGCAGGCTGTGGGTAATCGCGGCGGATATGACCTGTTTTCATGATTTTGTCTGACATAGGGGGCATCCTTTAAACGGAAGCCCCGAGTTTAGCGCAGTGGAGAAGGCTATCGGCTAAGATGATCGATTGATTATTGTGTATGGGTCATATTTTGGCGGGAGCGGGAGTAGTGGCATGAGAAAAACGAAAATTATTTGCACCATAGGACCTGCAACAGAGTCCTATGACATGTTGAAAAAAATGGCGGAAGCGGGCATGAACATTGTGCGACTTAACATGTCGCATGGTGACCATGAGTCGCACGCTAAAGTGATTAAAGCGATCAAAACGCTGAATAAAGAGCTGCGGTATCCCATTCCTATTATGCTTGACACACAGGGGCCTGAGATTCGCACAGGCACCTTAAAGCATGACTTAGAGCTAAAGCAGGGTGACGTGATTACCGTGTCTGTACGCTTGGAGGATGTAGAGTCTTCCTCGCTGTATATCAATTACCGAGATTTGATCAATGATGTAAAAATTGGCGATAAGATCACCGTCGATAATGGCATTATCAACCTAGAAGTGTTGGAAAAACTTGATCGCATCATGCGTTGCAAAGTATTGGATGGCGGCTTAATGAAAAGCAAACGCCACGTAAATTTGCCTGGTATACGCGTCAATTTGCCTGCTATCACAGCCAAAGACCGTGATGATATTTTGTTTGGCGTAGCAGAGGAGGTAGATTTTATTGCGCTTTCCTTTGTGCGCGAGGCAGACGACATTCGCAAGCTAAGAAAACTCTTAGGCAGCAAGGCAGATAAAATAAAAATTATTGCCAAAATTGAAGATCAGGAAGGTGTTAAAAATCTTGAAGAAATTGTGGCAGAGGCCGATGGCGTGATGGTCGCGCGTGGTGATTTGGGCGTTGAAATCAATATCGAAGATTTGCCCAATGTGCAGCGAACCATTGTGCGTTTGTGCCACGAGCAGGGGAAGCGCGTGATTGTTGCCACGCACTTACTGGAATCTATGATTGAAAACCCTATCCCTACGCGCGCAGAAGTCACCGATGTTGCCAATGCCGTGTATGAAGAAGTGGATGCCATTATGTTGTCGGGTGAAAGCACGATAGGAAAACACCCGCTGAAGTGCGTTGAGTATCTGGATCGTATTTCACGCACAGCAGAGCAAGCGGCCGGTTTACGTTTTTGTGAAAAGCTAATTTGCAATAATAACAAGCAGCATTTGGCTGTGTCGGCGGTGCAGTTGGCGGAATCATTGCAAGCGCCAGGTATTGTAGTGATTACACGTAGAGGTGTAATGGCAAACTTTGTTACCAATTGCCGCCCAACAAAAACGAATATTTATGCCTTTACCAACGACAGTCGCACGCGTCGACAAATGAATTTAAACCGTGCGGTAGTGCCTCATCGTTTGGCATTTTCCAGCGATCCTGAAAAAACGCTGCTGACGGCGTTTGACATTCTTAAGCGCGATGAAGGATTTAAAACGGGCGATCAGGTTGTTGTGATTTCCGATATTATTTCGGGTTTAGATGTGGATTCCATCCAGATACGTGTAGTGCCATAAGGAATTTGCTTGAAAACAACTTCCCGAATTGATGTGTCCGTTCGTGGTGAGCTTGTCTAACCATGAACAGCCCTTCGACGAACTCAGGGCGAACGGTAAATCAGGACATTATTATTGGCCAAGTCCTAAGCTATTTTTATTAGAAATAATCAACAAGGTTTTTCGTGATTACTCTTCGCAATGTTGTATTACACCGTGGCGTTCAGCGTTTGCTGGACAATGCTAATTTGACGATCCACCCCAGTCGTCATATTGGCGTGATAGGCCGAAATGGATGCGGAAAGTCCAGCTTATTTTCATTGTTGCTGGGCGATTTGCAGCTTGACGGTGGTGACATGGCCATTCCTGGCACATGGCGTGTGGCGCACATGGCACAAGAGGTGTCATCGAGCGCACGCAGCGCAGTGGATTATGTGCTGGATGGCGATAAGGCTTTGCGTGATGTACAACAAAAAATTTGTGTTGCCGAACAGAAAAGCGACAACCAGCAGCTTGCGCATTTGTACGCAGAGATGGAAGTGTTGCACGGTTTCGATGCGCATTATCGGGCAGAGCAATTGCTGCACGGTTTAGGTTTTACGCAGGCGCAAGTTGCGCTACCGGTTCACAGTTTCTCCGGCGGCTGGTGTATACGCTTGAATTTAGCACAGGCGTTAATTGCGCCTTCTGATTTTTTGCTGCTTGATGAGCCTACAAATCATTTGGATTTAGATGCCACTTTATGGCTAGAGCAGTGGTTAAAATCCTATGCAGGAACGTTGCTGATTATTTCGCATGACCGTGATTTTCTCGACAACGTAGTCGATGAAATTGTGTTTATCGAAAATGGCCAGCTAGACAGTTATCGCGGAAATTATTCTGCGTTTGAGCGTTTGCGCGCGGAGCGTTTGGCACAGCAACAGGCTAATTATGACAAGCAGCAACGCCGCATTGCGGAAATAGAAGATTTTGTGCGGCGTTTTCGCGCAAAAGCCAGCAAGGCACGCCAAGCACAAAGTCGCTTAAAAGAATTAGATCGCATGGAGCAAATTAGTCTTGCCCATATTGATTCGCCGTTTCACTTTCGTTTCCGTGACAGCGAAAAAACATCATCGCCGCTGTTAGTGTTGCGCAATGCCAGTATTGTGTATGGTGATCGAACTGTTTTGCAGCACGTTAACGTCAATTTGCAGCCGGGTTCTCGCGTGGGTTTGCTGGGGGTAAACGGCGCAGGTAAATCTACGTTGATTAAAGCCTTGGTGGGCGACGTGCCGCTGGCAACTGGCGACCGCGTATGTGGAGAGCATTTGCGCATTGGTTATTTTGCGCAGCATCAATTGGAAGCGCTGGATTTACAAGCCAGCGCACTGCTGCATGTTCAGCGTTTATCACCGGATGCCACTGAGCAGGTTATTCGCAATTTTTTAGGTGGCTTTGATTTTCACGGTGAAAAAGCACTGGAACCAATAGCGCCGTTTTCTGGGGGTGAAAAAGCGCGTTTGGCATTGGCATTGGTTGTGTGGCAAAACCCCAATTTATTGCTGTTGGATGAACCAACTAACCATCTTGATTTAGACATGCGCGAAGCATTAACGGAAGCACTGCAAAGTTACAGCGGCGCTTTGGTGGTGATTTCGCATGATCGCCATTTGCTCCGCAACAGCGTGGACGAGTTTTGGTGTGTGCATGCCGGCAGGGTGGAGCCATTCGACGGCACGCTGGAAGACTATCATCAGTTTGTTAAAAGCCAGCTTGTTTTAGATGGCGCGGCTAACGAAAATACGGATAGCGGCACAAAAACAGATCGTAAAATACAGCGCCAACAAACCGCCGCATTACGTCAACAATTAGCGCCACTGAAAAAGCAGATTACAGCACTGGAAAACGATATTTATAAACAGAAAACGCGCCTGTTGGCTATTGAAACTGAATTGGCGGAGCCGGCAATTTATGAGTCATCGAATAAAAACAGGTTGCAAACAGTGATGGCAGAGCAAAGTGTTTTGCGAAAAGCGATAGATAGTAATGAAACGTTGTGGTTTCAAGCGCAAGAGAAAATGGAAATGGCAGAGCGGGAGCTAACGGATAGTTTCTTCTGAAAATTGTAATGCACACAGCATAAACGCGTCTCTCTTTTCAGATGAAATGCGCTATCAATACTACTGCAACAGGTATAGAAATTGCCGCCAGCAATGTGCTGACCATTACCGTTAAAGCGGCTTTTTCTGGGTGGACATCTAAGGTGTTGGCAACCACTACCACGTTGCCGGCCATAGGTGTTTGACCTTACCCCCGAAAAACGTACTCCATAGCTGGAGTTAAAATTCAGCAATTGGAGAGACATTGTGAACGATAGATGACATGTGCTGTCAATTCTGGACACCAAACCTTCAGGCAACTGCCAACGTTATCGTCTGAATTATGAACACGCCTAATCTAGCTACAGCGTTTGGTG
>JAYVJM010000079.1:0-111730 GCA_043769275.1 Cellvibrionales bacterium
TTGCCACGCGCTTGCTTTTGTTTTCTGTCGTTCACAATGTCTCTCCAATTGCCGAATTTTAACACCAGCTATGGAGTACGTTTTTCGGGGGTAAGGTCACTACGTAGATGGGCGGCGGGAGTGTCTCACCGTGCCTAAGTGTACGAACCTCGCGTTCTAGCGCGTTAATGCGGTCTTCGTATTTTTTGAAGCCAGCTTCAACTTCGGCATCACTCATAGTAAAGACGGCTTGCGCTGTTACGCCGGCGGCTATCAGCGCGGTTAACACGGTAAATATTCGTATTCGACTATCCGTAGTCTTTCTCACTCTGCCATCCAATGGCCTGATCGAGTCTAAACAGGATTAAAAAAATAGCTACCGCGCCATAGTTGACCGTTTTGCTTATGAAGGGGTTTGTGCTGCCCTACATGAAAATTACATCTTATGTAGTCCGTGTGCCTGTATATCGGCGTGATAAGACGAGCGCACCAACGGGGCGCTGGCTACTTGAGTAAAGCCCAGCGTGCGGGCAATGCCGTCCAGTTCGCTAAATTCGCTGGGGTCAACGAAACGCTGTACCGGCAGGTGCGCAAGCGAGGGCTGCAAGTATTGACCTAAGGTAAGCATGGATACGCCATGCGCACGTAAGTCACGCAATACCTCGACAACCTCCTCTTTCGTTTCGCCCAAGCCAAGCATCAGGCCAGACTTTGTGGGCAGCCCCGGCAACTGCTCTGCGAAGGCTTGCAGTAAGCGTAGGGAGTGGCTGTAAATAGCACCGGGACGCGCTTCTTTGTATAGGCGCGGAACGGTTTCAAGATTGTGATTGAGTATGTCGGGCGGTTGATTGCTGAGTATCTCGAGTGCGGTATCAAGCTGCCCACGAAAGTCAGGGATCAGCGTTTCAATCGTGGTGTGTGGGTTGCGTGCGCGCGTCTGTCGTATGCAGTCCGCAAAATGGGCTGCGCCCCCGTCGCTTAGATCATCTCTATCGACCGAAGTAATTACGACATAACGCAGCGCAAGCTCTTGAATAGCCTCCGCTAATTGGCGTGGCTCGTTGGGGTCTAGCGGATTCGGGCGGCCGTGCGCGACATCGCAAAATGGGCAGCGGCGCGTACAGATTTCGCCCATGATCATGAAAGTGGCAGTGCCATTGCTGAAGCACTCGCCCAAATTGGGGCAAGAGGCCTCTTCGCACACAGTCGCCAGCTTGCGCTCCCGCAAAATGCCTCGCACGCGCTGCACGGCGGCACCAGAGGGGATGCGTACACGTATCCAGTCTGGTTTGCGCAAGGCGTTGTCGCTGGCAATTAGATTCGCTTCGCTATGACGAACTTTATCGGCGGAGCGCAATTTTTCGCCAATCTGCACTTTCGGTTTGGCCGTTTTGGCTGGCATTTGCTCACTCATAAGGTGCTCGGGGAGAAGTCGGGGCACTTGCTATAACCAGTGGCGCGTAGCTAATTTCAGTGTAGTGAAAGATACGCGCCATTTGCGCCACCACGCGCTGTTCAATGACTCTACGTGTCGGCATCTCAGCCAGCAAGTCGAGCAGTCGCGTGGTTTTTTGACCGACATAACCACAGGGGTTGATGCCGATAAAGGCAGATAAATCGGTGCTGATGTTAAGTGCCGCGCCGTGGTAGCAACCCAGCTTACGCAAACGCAAACCCAATGCGGCTATTTTGACTTCAGCACCATTGTGCAGAACGTAGACACCAGGTGCTTCACGGCGCGTGTATGCACTTACATTGATGTCGGCCAGCACGGCAATTAGCACCTGCTCTAGCTTATTGACCAGTGCATGAGCGCCAAGTTGCATGCGCACCGCATCAAACAGGGTATAAATCATTAGCTGGCCTGGGCCGTGGTAGCTTACTTGGCCGCCTCTATCTGTTTGTACGACGGGAATCGTGCCGGTTCTGAGCAAGTGCTCTGCCTTGCCTGCTTGTCCCTGTGTATAGACGGGCTGGTGTTCCAACAGCCACAGCTCGTCGTGGGCGTTGGGAAGGCGGTTCTGGGTGAATTGACGCATGGCATGCCAGACTGGCTCGTACGCCAATGTTTGATAAGAAGAACGAACAAGCAATTTTAACGGGGCAGTACTTGATGTGTGATGCGGAGTTGCGCGGGTTGTTGAGTGGGTGGGCGATCCGGCCGAATCTACGTCTATTGATGCCATCACAGTACCATTTTGACTCGTTCGTGCGCTTTTAAATCGTCAAAAATAGCCTGCAACTGTTCAATGCCTGTGGCGGTTATCGTCACGGTTAGCGCTTGGTAATTTCCGCCGCCGCTATCGCGGATGGTGATATCCGTTTCGGCAATGTCACCCGCATGACGCTCCAAAATAGCGCGTGTGGCGACGTGAAAATCTTCACCCGCTATTCCCATTACTTTAATGGGGTAGCGGCAAGGAAATTCAATTTTAGGTAGCGCTTGTACGGGCTGATCTGCGGGGGGGGATTGCTGGCTCATGTCAGCATTTCTCGCGTGTTATATTAGGTTTTTATGCCGAAAAGCGTTGAGAAGCTCAACTTTAGGGTGTCCCATATCACTCGGAAAATGTTCCCGCGCGGCACATCCGCTTCTGCGACAGCGTCGACACTGTAAAGTATTTTGCCTTCGTGCATGATATTCACTTGCCCTACTTTTTGCCCCTTGTTAATGGGTGCTATCAGCGGATTATCAATACGCACATCAGGGGTGAGGTCACTTGCGATATTGCGCAGGACGGTCATACTCACGGCTTGTGCAGGGATCACTGCAACGGAATCTTCCTTGCCCTTCCATACACGCGGTGTAGCCAATACGCTGTTTGCGGCAAAAAACACTCTGGTTTGAAAGTAACGATAGCCGTAATTAAGCAGTGATTCGCTCTGCGCTTCGCGCTCTTTGATGCTGGGCGCACCCATTACCACGGATACCAAACGCATGCCATCTCGAACGGCGGATGCGACCAAACAATAACCCGCGCCATCGGTATGGCCTGTTTTCAGGCCGTCAACAGTGGGGTCTGTCCATAGCAGACCGTTTCGGTTGACCTGTTTAATTTTGTTGTATGTAAACTCCCTTTCTTTATGTAGTGCGTAGTCTCGCTGGTGGGTAATAGCACGCGCCAATAGTGCTAAGTCGCGGGCAGTTGTGTAGTGATTGGGGTCGTCTAGGCCGTGCGGATTAACGAAGTGGGTATTGTTCATGCCGAGCGCCTTGGCGTTTTGATTCATTATGTCAGCAAAGGCGGTTTCAGTGCCGGCAACGTGTTCCGCTACCGCGACGGTAGCGTCATTGCCTGAAGAAATGACGATGCCACGGTGTAAGTCTTGGATAGATACCGGCTTGTCCGGCGCAATAAACATCAGTGAGGAGCCATTAAATTTGGCCCCGAAAAGCGGATTTTGCGACCAAGCATTTTTGCTGATCGTCACCATGTCCTCATTGTGTACGCGACCTGCCTCCAATTCCCGCCCTAAGACGTAACTGGTCATCAACTTGGTTAGGCTCGCTGGCGGCAGCTTTTCGTCGGCGCCGTGCTCCAACATAACGGTGCCTGTGTTGGCATCCAACAACAACCACGATTTGGCATTTAACTGCGGCGGCGCAGGTATAGCGTCAACGGCAAAAGCAAAAGTACCGCTCAATAAAAGGTAGGCAGCCGTCAGCAGGTGGGGCAATAATTTCATTGTAAATCCAAGGGTGGCGTGACAGGTTGGCGGGTATTGTAGTCGTCCACTGCACAAACATGCACTATTTGCGGCATTGATTATAACCGAACAAACCGGTAAGTTGTGCGATCCTTGATTCACAGTGTTTTGCTTGGGCTACTCTTTTTTTTGTGTGGAAGCATGGAAATCATGAGCCACTTTATCGATCCGGCCCAGCGGCAAAAACGATCACTAAGCAAAAATGTAAACATAGATGGATCGGCGTAGTTATGAGCGCTTGGAAGCTTATTGGCACGCCGCACAGCACCAGAAGGAATAAGCTCAACAGACACACTGAAGAGAACATCATTGATGACGACAGCGGCAAACGCTCGTGAAATTGATAAGCAGCTCGTGCTGCGGGTACAGCATGGTGATAAACGTTGTTTTGATCTGTTAGTACTAAAATACCAGCATAAAGTGCTCGGTTTGGTCTGCAGTTTTGTACGCGATCACACAGAAGCCGAGGATGTAACGCAAGAGGTGTTTATCAAAGCCTATCGCTCTATCAACAACTTTCGGGGCGATAGTGCTTTTTATACGTGGCTGTACCGTATTGCCGTCAACGCCGCGAAAAACGCTTTGGATGCGCGCAAACGCAGACCCAGCGCTGATGTAGATATCGACAATATCGAACAACTTAACACCAACGAGCAATTTACAACCGAGGAAGACCCTGAGAATTTGTTGGCAGGGCAAGACTTACAGCGTGTTGTCGAGGCTTCTCTTGCGGCTTTGCCGGAAGAGCTGCGCCGTGCTCTCATGTTGCGTGAATTTGAGGGGCTTCCCTATGAATATATCGCGAGGATCATGGGGTGCCCAATGGGCACGGTACGATCGCGTATTTTTCGGGCGCGTGAGGCCATAGACCGTGCGGTTCAGCCGCTACTGGAAAGGTAGCCGCCAATAACCAAGCACAAGATAACAACCCAACCATTGGTGTTGACGGAGCATTGCTACCGTAGAGCCTCGTCAGCCTTGCGCACCCAAGGCGACGACTTTCCTTTAAGGTGTTCTGTCAGTTGATTTTTGGCAGCCATTGCCGCTTCTTGATTGGGGAAGGCACCGTAGACTAATACATGCCACAGCTTGCCTTCATGCAGGGACTTGTAAATCAGATGTGGCTGCTTTTGGGGTAACTTCGCAGCCAAGGCGGCCATGCCGCCATCGCCATAAGCCGCAGCCAACTGCACTGTGTAGTAGTCGCGCGGCAATGACTTCCAGTCTTTTTGTGTGACAGGCATCAGCTCTTTTCTTGTTTTTGATTTCGCGCTAGTCGATGTTTTCGCTGTGTCTAGCTTATTTGCCGATGCTCGGTGCGCCTGTTTTTCTATTTGCTGCGAGGCTGCGCGGTGCGGCGTGACGGGTAGCTGCGCTATTTTTAATGAAGCCTCTGTAGCACCACTTGTCAAAACTAAAGGTTTGGGTTTGGGTTTGGGTTTGTGCTCGGTAGAGCCCGCCGTATCTTTATGCCGCTTGGGAGCCGTGGCCTCTTTAACTGGTTGCTGTGAAATAGCCACGCTGTTGGGGGCTTCCGGCACCAAACGTGCTCCTGATGCGGCGCTACTACCCACAGACATTGGCAAGTTTCCAATGCCTTGCACCGCCTGGCTTAGGTCTGTGTGCGTTTCTCTTGGGTAATAAAGCCAGCCCGTTAGCAGCAGGCCGATCAACACGGCAAGAGCCACAAGCAGTTGTGGCCATGTCGGCATCGGCGTTTTGCGTGACGCTAAGGTAAAGCGCGCTTCTGTGTTCGGTAAATGCGCAGTCGGCAGCAATATACTAGCATCTAAGGTCGGCTCTCGGCGGGCGGCGTATCGATTGGCCGGCTTCGGCTCCGCATGCCTAAAATGGCCACGCGTAGCCGTTATTGCGCTGTCACTTGGTGCGTAGTCAACCGTGCTGCTCGCGTTAAATGCGCTGTCTTCATATACCGTGTCATGAAAGGGGTCGGCGTGAAATGCGCGTCCATCAGAGGGGTCGGCGACCTCGAAGAGGGAGCGGTGCGCCGACTCGCACAGCACAGCCTCCTCTGGCACAGCCTCTTCAGGCGCATCCATTTGTGGCGGAACCGGATTTGTCGATGGGTCTTCTGCCAGTACATCAATGCGCTGCACGGGGATCTCCATCTGTTGTGCGAGAGAGAGCAGCGAGCGCGTATCCAATACACCGGCAAACAGCACGGTGAGCCGACTGTGGCGAGCCATCAATTCCAACAAAAGCTGACTGGCTTCTTCACGAAGTACAGCCGTACGCTCTATCACCACAAGTGCCATACGTGCACTGTGCGCCACAAGATCGAGATACTCATGGATGCGCTGAAGGTCTGACTTGCCATCTCCGTGTGCGCAATAGATTGACCATTGCTGGATCAGCGCCGCGGTCACGTGTTCTATATCGGCGCAACCATGTTCTTGCAAGGAAAAGCCCAGCAAAGCCACATGTAATTCGTTACGTAACAGGCTCGACATGTGTCGTAAAAATGTTATTGGGCTTTTGCCTGTCTCGCCAGACAACAAGATAAGCCCTGGGGCATGGCGGCAGATATGCACTACGCGTTCAATAATCTCCACGCGCTGCGTGCCATGTACCGACATCTCCAATGGCTCATTCATAGTCAAAGTATCCTGTTGCGCTAGCGGCAGGCGGTAATCGCCGATGCAATTTGCGCCAGTGTAATGTGCTCTGCAATCATTGCCCTGCCTATAGCTTCCAGCAAAATCAATCGCATGCGGCCATCTATCACCTTTTTATCACGCTGCATATAGTCAATGAGCTGCTCGTTGCTCATCGCTGCTGGGGGTCTTATCGGCAAGCTCGCACGGGTAAACAGGCGAGGAATCCGCTCGGCATCGGCTGCGCTTATCAAGCCCATCTGGCAAGACATCGTTCCTGCCATCACCATGCCTACCGCAATCGCTTCACCGTGCAGCCAGTCGCAGTATCCTTGGCAAGATTCAATAGCATGCCCAAAAGTATGGCCTAGATTGAGTAAAGCGCGCAGGCCAGTTTCGGTTTCATCTGCCGCGACCACTGCGGCTTTATTCCGGCAAGACCGCTCTATGGCAAAAATCAACGAATCGGCATCGCGCGCCAGCAGCTTGTCTAGGTGCTTTTCCAGCCAGTTAAAGAACTCCACATCTGTGATTAAACCATACTTGATGACTTCCGCTAACCCTGCACGAAACTCTCGATCTGGCAAAGTGGCGAGCGTGTCAATATCAATCAGCACACAAGCTGGCTGATGAAATGCCCCTATCATGTTTTTGCCAAGGGCGTGATTAATGGCAGTTTTACCGCCCACAGACGAATCAACCTGCGCGAGCAATGTGGTTGGAATCTGTATGAATTTTACGCCGCGTTGGTAGCTGGCCGCCGCAAAGCCTGTCGTATCACCTACAACACCGCCACCCAGCGCAATCAACGTGGTTGTACGCCCGTGTTTTTCTGTGAGCAGCGCATCAAAAATCAGGTTGAGCGTGGCCAGATTTTTGTGTTGTTCACCGTCAGGTAAAATCACTTCGGAACACGAATATCCGCTAAATAAGGACTTGATTTTTTCGAGATACAGCGGGGCGACAGTGGTGTTGCTGACTATCATAATTTGCTTTCCGTGCACGTGCTGAGTGAGCAGCGCGCCTTGCGTTAGCAGTCCGGAGCCGATATATATCGGGTAGCTACGCGCACCTAAATCAAGAGAAAGAGTCTGCATTACGCACCTGAATAATAAGCGAAAAAACAGGGCAATTTATCACAGGAACGCCGTTACTGGCGCGCTGGCTGCGGCCTCCTAAACAAGGCGATCAGAGACGCAAGCCACGGTGCAGCCAATAGCAGCACTGCCACACTCCAAACTGTACTTTCAACGCTGCAACCGAGTGCCCACCAGGCGAAAACGGCACTGGTCAGCATCAGTAAAGCCAGCCACGCCTCTTCCGCGCCGCGCACCAGCGAGCGATGACGCCAGTTAATCCAGCCTAAGATCAATGAAAAAGCAGCGGGTACCAGCAGGAAAATATCAGGTACATCTCGATGGCGAGCACTGACAGCCAATGTGAGCGTTAATGCTGCCACAGGAAAAGCGACGGCAAAATGCAGAGAACTAATTTGCGTAGCATTGTTTGAAAGCAATCCAGTAATGCGACGACGTGCAGCCCCGTCGCCTGCACATTGGCCGATAGCACGAAAGATATTCCGCAATGGAGCCGGCTTTTCTGCAACCCAAGCCCGCATGCCGCGTGCG
This sequence comes from Cellvibrionales bacterium, assembly GCA_043769275.1. Lineage (GTDB taxonomy): Bacteria > Pseudomonadota > Gammaproteobacteria > Pseudomonadales > UBA7239 > JAYVJM01. The sequence continues at coordinate 7,931 of JAYVJM010000079.1, forward strand.
AAAAAATCCAAGATGGCAAGGCCGGTTAATAGCGTCAGTAGCCATGCGCCGCAATAGAGGCCGGCTGCCAGCCAGCCCAGCACCACGTCCTTTGCGTAACAAAAACCGACGAGCAGGACAGTGCCTAATGCTTGGGCACTGAGTGCCACCGGAAACAGTCGGCACGTTGTGGTGGCACGGAAAGTGGCGATGCTGCCCATAAGCAGGCCGAGGAGTACAGCAATCCCCGCCAATATTCGCCACTGCGGCCATTCGCTGACAGGGCCTGTTAATGGAAACTTTTGTTCGCGCTCCGCGGTCAATAGCCCCCAATAACCGCCAGCAGTGCCTTCATCTGCCCGCTTCCAAGGTTGATCAAGTGCCTCAATGAGGTTGTACTGTACGCCGAGCCGATGAGCCTCCTGAATAAAACCGCGGATAAAGCGCGCTTCGTCAACTCGGCTCGCATGAGCCGCCCCTCGGGAAGGGCCGACACTGGGCCAGCCCGTTTCACCTAACATAATTTTTTTATCAGGAAACGCCGAAATAAACTTTTTTAGCTCTCGATGCAACTGTCCAATCGCCTTGCTGACATCGGGTGCAGGATCACCCCAATAAGGCAAGATATGCACTAAAAGCGTATCTACTGATTTGGCGACATCCGGATAAAGCATCCAGAAGTCATAAACCTCCGCATAGGCCACCGGCACAGGAGACTGCGCACGCACGCTATTGATGAGGGTAATCAGGCGGCTGGCTGGTAGATCGCGGCGCAATAAAACCTCATTGCCCACCACGAGGAGTTTGATTGTTTCTGGATAGCGGGCGGTCAGGGCAAGCGCTGCGGCAACCTGTTCTGCATTGCTTTTCTCATTGCTGGATATCCATATGCCCAACAATATATGGAAGCCATAACGCTCGGCCACTGCCAGCACATCGGGGGCAGAACCCATACTGCTGTATAGCCGCAAGCAGTTTGTGAGCGGCCGGAGTGCTTTCATGTCTGCATCAAGCGTCGCCGCTGAAACATGGTCTTTTTCGAGACGCGGGTCACTACCGATCTCAAACGCGGTGTAAGAGAGGCAATCAAAATGAGCATCGGGCACATCCGGTAGCGTCACCACTCGCCCGAGCCAAGCCCATAAGCCGATATTGACGACAATAGCCAAGGCTGTTGCCGTTAAACAGAAGATAGCTTTTTTCATGCGGACATCAAGCACTTACTTAACAACACGAAGCGCCGGTCTTCCTTGCGTGCCAGTTTTTGGGGTTTCTGGCGGCGGCAAATTTGAGTCTTGCTCTGGCTCAAACATCATGCCGCGCCCATTTTCTCGCGCGTAAATGCCCAAAACAGCATGTATAGGCACATAAATATCAGTCGATATTCCAGCGAAACGCGCGTTAAAAAATACAGATGTTTTGTCTATCAATAAATCAGCGACCGCAGATGGCGCGATATTTAGAACAATTTGGCCATCTTTTACGTATTGTTGCGGAACCGTCACATCATGCTCCATCGCATTCACGACGATGTGCGGCGTGCAGTCACTGTCGAGTATCCACTCATACAGAGCGCGCAATAAATAAGGCTTACTGGACTGCATTGCAGTAGGGTCTTTCATGCAATCCAACCCCTTGTTTTCAAAGCTTGTGCCACGCGAGAGTCAACCACTTATTTTGATTCTGCACGGTCAGGACGCATATCCTTTTCCTGATCGCTTAAGCTGGCACGGAAAGCGCGGCGCTTGAACATACGTTCCATATAGTCAAACAAAGGTTTTGTCTGTTTATTGTTTGGTATGTCGACATTCAGAGCCGGCAGCCGCCACAAAATAGGCACGAGACAGCAATCAACCAAAGTCAGCTCATCATTCATGAAATACGGCTTTTCATTAAACACGGGCGCAATGGCCATCAATGTTTCTTTGAGCTCTTTAGCGGCTTTTGCCGCGCTCGCTTTATCCCCGTTTTCAATCGTTTTAATGAGCACGTCCCAATCACGCTCCATGCGTCGATGCAGCAAGCGAGTTTGCGCTCTTGTAACGGGATACACAGGCAGCAGCGGGGGATGCGGGAAACGCTCGTCAAGGTATTCCATCATGACCCAAGCGTCATACAGCGCAAGATCACGATCGACAAGCGTTGGCAGGCTATTATAGGGATTGTGTTCTGACACCTCTTCGGGCACGCGGGAAGGATGTGTGTCAATAATTTCTACGGTGATATCTTTTTCTGCCAGCACAATACGCACGCAATGGCTGTGGTGATTACTTCCATCCGAAAACAGCGCCATAGTCGAACGACGAGTCACTACTGCCATATCAATCTCCTACAAAATAGTAAAATTTCTTTAACTGCTATGTATCAGCCAGCTACCTAATTAATAATGAATGTAGGCAATTACATATTTAATTGCGCGCCGACCCATCAGCACCGATTAATGTACGTCTTTCCAGTATTCGCGGTTCAACAGCCAAGCGAGAATAAAAAATAACAGGATAAACAGCAAAGCATAAACACCCATACTTTGACGCTTCAGCGCAGCCGGCTCGCCTGCATAGGCAAGAAAGTTGACCAAATCCGCAATCGTGGCATCAAACTGAGCAGGATCGAGTTTGCCAGGCTTGGGGACATGGAGGAGGCCGCAAGGGTTTAACGCTACGCCAGTTTTTGGGTCAAACAGAATGTCGGCACCTGTAAGCGGATCGCGACGAACGCCGCCATTGGCCGCATGCACAGGACCTGGCGCACACTCGGCGACTCCTTGTAGCTCAAGCAGCACATTAGGCATCGCCACATCTTTGAATACACGGTTATTGACACCGTAAGGGCGTGTATCGTCGCGATAAAAATTACGCAGATAGGTGTAGAGCCATTCTGGGCCACGCACTCTTGACACGAGGGTCAAATCTGGTGGGGCAACGCCAAACCACTTTTTCTGCGCCTTCACCGGTGCCGCGATGCTCATCAAGTCGCCAATATTCCCGCCTGCAAAATTGAGGTTTTGCTGCACAATATTGTCAGGAATATCGAGGTCATTGCCCATCCGCTGATAACGCATAAAGCCCAGCGCGTGACAACCCATACAATAATTGACGAACGTTTTTGCGCCTCGCTGCATGGATGCGTTGTCATGCAGGTTTGGCTTGAATTCGTCGCAGGGTATTGTGCCGCAGCTATGTTCCCCTTCGTTGGCACTCACCGTAGCCGCCGCCAAGATAAAAAAAGGCAGTACACACAATACGCTGATCCACTTTTTGTTCATGCTTTTTGTCCAGCCAATCATCGCATGGTCACCCGCTCTGGTTCTTTTTTTGTTTTCTCCCACCGAGTATAAAAAGGCATAAGCAGAAAGAAAGCAAAGTATACGACGGTGAGATACTGAGCTACGTCTTGATTTTCCAGCCAGTAACCATTGGGATCGCCCCACAAGTTTGGTGCTGCAATGCCTAAAAAGTGACCGCCTGGCGGTAAAGCACCCAAGTAACCCAAAACCACAAAAGCAATTACGAAAGAAAACAAGGCTATTTTAGTGCCCCACCCTTTATAGCGCCAAGACTTCACCGGGCTGCGATCCAGCCACGGCAGAACAAACATGATCGCAATGGCAGCCCCCATCGTCATAAACCCGAGCAGCTTGGCGGGCAACCCAAACAGCTCAAAAGTGATGGCGCGCAACATGGCGTAAAAAGGCGTGTAATACCAAACGGGCGCGATGTGAGCTGGAGTTTTTAGTGCGTTAGCCTCTTCAAAGTTGGCATGCTCTAAAAAATATCCGCCCATTTCTGGGGTAAAAAACAAAATAAAACAGAATACGAATAAAAATACGGCGATACCCACTAAATCATGCACGGTGTAATAAGGATGAAAGGGAATTCCGTCAAGCGGATGTCCATCAGCACCTTTTTTCTTTTTGATTTCAATGCCGTCAGGGTTGTTTGATCCTACCTCGTGCAACGCCAATAAATGCAGAACAACTAACGCAAGCAAAATTAACGGAATCGCGATAACGTGCAAAGCAAAAAAGCGGTTGAGTGTAGCGCCAGAAATCAAGTAATCGCCACGAACCCACTCAACGATTGACTCACCTACCACGGGGATTGCGCCAAACAACGACACAATGACCTGAGCACCCCAATAAGACATTTGCCCCCACGGAAGCACGTATCCCATAAAGCCTTCAGCCATCAGACATAGGTAAATCCCCATGCCAAACAACCAGACCAGCTCGCGTGGCTTTTTGTAAGAGCCGTAGAGAAGGCCACGGAACATGTGCAGATACACCACGGCAAAAAAAGCTGACGCGCCAGTGGAGTGCATGTAACGCAAAATCCAACCGTAATCGACATCGCGCATGATGTATTCAACGGAAGCAAAGGCTCCATCTGTGGTCGGCGTATAAAACATCGTCAACCAGATGCCCGTCAGCAACTGATTAACCAACACAAGCAGGGACAGCACACCAAAAAAATACCAGAAATTGAAATTTTTTGGCGCGTAATACTGCGCCATGTGGGTATTCCATGCCCGCATAATAGGCAGCCTAGCATCTACCCAATCGCGCAAGCCGAGTAGCCAAGATGTCATGCTGCTGCTCCTTTTTGGGCTTCACCCACCACGAGTGTGGTGTCAGTTTCGTAACGGTAAGGGGGTATCGTCAAGTTTGTAGGCGCGGGGACGTTTTTGAATACACGGCCAGCTAAGTCGTACTTGGATCCGTGACAAGGACAGAAAAAGCCGCCAAGCCAACTTTTGCCCAAGTCTTCTGGTGCGACATCAAAACGGTTTTTTACCGCACAGCCTAAGTGCGTGCAAATGCCGCTTAACAACAAAAATTCTTTTTTAATCGAGCGCCACTCGTTTTGGCAATCGGCGGGCTGAATTGAGTGCAGAGAATCTGGGTCAGATACGCGGTCTGTCATGTTTGGCAGGCTATCGAGCATTTGCGCGCTGCGCCGCACGATATAAATCGGCTGCCCGCGCCACTCAACAACAATCATGGACCCCATTTCTATCTTGCTAATATTGACTTTGACCGCCGCGCCGGCTGCTTTTGCCTTGGCGCTAGGATTCCAAGCGCCAACAAAGGGGGTTGCGACAAAACCGGCACCCACCACGCCGACACCCGTGGTGGCGACAGTGAGGAAACGGCGGCGCGCTTGGTTGATTCCGTCATCATGCATGACGCTTTTTCTCCCGTAACTTGCTAGGTGCATCCTTGGATGCCAGTTTAATCACTTAACTTGCGCCGCAACACCCGAAGGTGAGCGCGGATAAGCCGCCAAAAGACGTGCTAAGGTAGTTAAATCGACCCGCACTAGCAAGAAAACCGCGCTTAATTTGTGCCTTTAGTTGCCCCACATGACACAAAAAAGCCCAGACCGATAAAGCATCTGGGCATATGCTGCAATATTTCGCGGCGAACTTAACGCTTGGAGTATTGTGGACGCTTACGCGCTTTGCGAAGCCCAACTTTTTTGCGCTCGACTTCACGGGAGTCACGCGTCACATAGCCCGCACGACGCAATGCTGTGCGCAACGATTCATCATACTCCATTAGCGCACGCGTGATGCCGTGGCGTATCGCGCCTGCTTGTCCAAAACTGCCACCACCGGCAACGGTAATGTTGAGATCAAACTTTTGCTCCATCCCAACCAGAACCAATGGCTGGCGCACAATCATACGAGCGACTTCACGGCCAAAATAATTTTCAATAGTGCGATCGTTAATCGTAATAGCACCTTCACCTGCACGCAAAAAAACCCGAGCAGTGGATGTTTTACGACGACCCGTGCCGTAATGCTGCTGAACTGCCATACCTTTCGTCGCCATAATAATGCGCCCCAATTAAAATTGTAAAGCCAAAGCTTGCGGTTGTTGCGCGGTGTGCGGATGCTCTTGACCTGCGTAAACCTTAAGCTTCTTAAACATGGCGCGACCTAACGACCCGCGCGGCAACATGCCTTTCACTGCATATTCGAGTGCGCGCTCAGGCACACGATCAATCAGCTTTTCGAAAGTGATTTGTTTCAAGCCACCGGGGAAATTGCTATGACTGTAATACGTTTTGTCTTTGGCTTTATTGCCGGTTACACGCACTTTTTCGGCGTTAACGATCACTATATAGTCGCCTGTATCCACATGGGGAGTGAACTCGGGCTTGTGTTTGCCTCGCAGTCTGCTAGCAACTTCTGTTGCCAAGCGACCTAAGACCTTATTTTCGGCATCCACGACGAACCACTGGTGCTGCGCAGTCTGCGCATTGGTGCTGATCGTTCTCATTTTTTTACCGCTCTTATATACAGGCATATTCTGGGAGGGCGAATTGTAATGATGCACCCACGCTATTTCAAGCGGTAAAAATCATTACTGTCCAAATTCCTGCCATTCACGCCGTTTTTTCTAACTGTTTTACCATTACGATGCAATTGCTATCAGCACGACGGCTTTTTGCCTTCAAATTTCGCCTGCTGATAGAGCATGTCAGCCTGCGGCAGATTGGCACCAAGCAGTTGAATGCGTGCAGCATCTGAAGGATGGGTCGATAAAAACTCGGGCGACTTAGCACCGCCTTGTTGCTGCAACAATTCCCAGATTGCTACGCTGGCTTGCGGATTAAAGCCGGCGCGCGCCATTAGTTCCTGTCCGATAATGTCGGCCTCCGTTTCGTGCGAACGACTGTATGGTAGCAAAACACCGTATTTCGCGCCCATGCCAACAACGGACGCGAGACTCGGATCCACGGCTTGTCCGGCCACTTGCTCGCTCAGTTGAGCAAGCAAATTCAGGGAGGCACGCTCATTGCCGTGTCGAGCTAAAACATGCCCAATTTCATGCCCAATAACAGCCGCCAACTGATCGTTGTTTTCTGTCAGCTTTAACATGCCGATATTCACACCAATTTTTTTGCCGGGAAGAGCAAAGGCATTCGGCGTTTTGTCATTAAAAAGCCGAACATCCCAGTCCTCACGCATCTCCCCCTGCAACTCTTGCGTGAGCGCTCGCACGATACAGCATACTCTGGCGTTAGCTTTGGAATCTTGCAGTGGCGGGCTTTTTTCTTTCAGCTCATCAAATACCCGCTCTCCCATTGAGGCCATTTGGCCATCGTCCACCAATAACAACTGGCTGCGACCGGTGGGCGATGTCACGCAAGCTGTCAATGTCCATAAAATCAAGCACACGAAAACTGTTTTTTGCATCGCAGATATCTCGCCAAGGATAAGGGCGCAGAGACTACAGAAAATTGGCCACTTTTTCTAATGGGCAAAGGCGTTCTAGCTGCATTCGCATAAATAAGACATCAAGCATTCTCCGCCTGCGACGCTGTATCGTCTACCGGCAACAAACGACCGCCCTCCAGTAAGCGATAAAGATTCAGATATTGCACAGTGAGCTTGTGTTTGGGTGCGTAATGCACCATCGGCAAATGAAACTCGCGTGACTCTTTCATTTTCACTGAGGTGCTAAGGTAGCTGGCCAGCACGGGCAGGCCGTCGTTTTTTAATTGATCAACCAGATCATTGGGCAAGCGAGCTTGCGCGCTGTACTGGCTGATAACGACGCCTTCAATAACTAATTTAGGATTGTGATCTTCACGAATTTCGCCCACTGTATTGACTAGGCTGTACAGTGCCTGCCGTGAAAAGCTGTCACAATCAAAAGGGATTAGCAGGCTATCAGCAGCAATTAACGCTGCGCGGCTGTAGAAGTTGAGTGCCGGTGGCGTGTCGATATAAATGCGGTCGTAATGCTCAGACAGTTGCACCAATGCTTCACGCAATTTATAGATTTTTTGACGACTCTCCAGATCGCGTTCTAGCGCAGAGAGCTCAATGCTGGCAGGCATCACCGATAGGCGTGCAAACTGTGTTGGATGACAAAATGTCGGCAAATAATGTTTGCGATTAAACATGCCAAGAAACGATTTAAAAAAATCTGCTGCTGTATTTTCTTTTTCCGCGTAGCGTGGACCGAGTAAATACTCTGAACTATTGCATTGCGTATCGAGATCAATGAGCAGCGTTTTGAAGCCCTGCTGCGCGCTTATAGCGGCAAGATTGCAACTGATGCTGGTTTTGCCAACGCCTCCTTTTTGGTTGAACACTACGCGCTTCATACAGAACTCCTTTGCTCCTCGATATTCTATGTTAGCAGCAAAGCCTGCTGGTGCAGCAAGCTGTATTTTCGCGGCTAATTTTCTGGGCATAATACATACCCGCCGCTAACAAACATCAACTGCGTGACCGCACTTCCTCCCGCTATTTTTTTGATGGGTCCTACTGCGTCTGGCAAGACAGACTTGGCCGTTGCGCTGACAGAGTGTCTGCCCTGCGACATTATCAGTGTCGATTCCGCGATGATTTATCGCGGCATGGATATTGGCACGGCCAAGCCGGATACCACCACATTGGCGCGCGCGCCGCATCGTTTGATCAACCTCTTGGACCCGAGCGAACCGTACTCTGCGGCACAGTTTCGCCGTGATGCACTGCGTGAAATGTCGGCGATTACTGCGCGCGGACGGATTCCGTTACTCGTAGGCGGCACGATGCTTTATTTTAAGGTGCTGCTGGAGGGGATTGCTGAATTACCGGCAGCGGATCCCGCTTTGCGCGCAGCTGTTACGTGGGAGGCGGAAAGCATCGGGTGGCCAGCTATTCATGCTCGCTTGGCTGCTGTCGATCCGAGTATGGCTGCGCGATTGCACCCAAACCATTCGCAGCGGATTTTGCGTGCATGGGAGGTGTATTGTCTGACGGGGCAACCCATGTCTGCACTGCAAAAACAGCAGGCCAGTGAGCCGTTGCCGTGGTCTGTTACGCAACTGGCGTTGATGCCTGCGCGCGATGCGGTTCATCTGCGTATTGCGCAACGCTTTGACGCAATGTTGTCGCACGGGCTAATCGACGAAGTGCGCGCTCTACATGCACGCGGGACGCTTTCGCCAGATTTGCCCGCAATACGCAGCGTTGGTTACCGGCAGGTGTGGGAGTTTCTTGATGGCGAAACCACTGCAAATCAAATGCACGACAAGGCGGTTTTTGCTACGCGGCAACTTGCTAAACGTCAGTTCACATGGCTACGAAGCTGGCCGCATCTGCATAACTTGCCCACAAGGGAACCTTTCGATATAAAAAAAGTCTTATATATCGCCTTGAAACTGCTGGCTAACATCGGCATATAGGCGATCTACTATTGAGAAAAACGAAGAGAAGTGATTTTGCAGTGACTTCTGCTGCCCTGTTCACTAACATCGTGCTATATCTGTAGGGCGGCATCTATTTACTAGGCGCTAAATTCGTGGAATTTTTTATAATCATTCACTCTTGAAGGAGATTCTTATGTCGAGAGGGCAAAGCTTACAAGACCCTTACCTGAACGTTCTGCGCAAAGAGCGCGTTCCGGTTTCCATTTACCTAGTCAACGGCATCAAATTACAGGGTCAAATTGATTCTTTTGATCAGTTTGTTGTTTTGCTGAAAAACACTGTTAGCCAAATGGTATACAAACACGCTATTTCCACTGTTGTGCCATCTCGTCCTGTGCGCCTGCCTGTCGCAAGCCCGCTCGTCGCCGGTGCTGTCGCTGGTGTAAACGGCGGCAACTTCAACCAAGGCGGTTACGATGATGATGACGGCTATAACGATCTCGGCAGCTAGTTCTTTTTTAAGGTTAGCTTTTGTTTTTTGATCGCCCAAAATCCGGTGAGCTGGCTGTCTTGGTTCACTTGGATTTGCAACGTCCCAGCTCCCATGATGATCTGCGCGAATTTGAAGAGCTGGCGTTGTCGGCGGGTGCCGATCCGGTTGAGCTAATTACCGGTAGCCGTACGGCACCTTCTGCGCGCCACTTCGTGGGAAAAGGCAAGCTCGAAGAAATCGCTCATTGCGTACAAATGCACAGTGCGCGCTTAGCGATTTTCGATCATGAGCTATCGCCCAGCCAAGAGCGCAATTTAGAAAAAGCGTTGGGATGCCATGTGATTGATCGCACCGGCTTGATCCTCGATATTTTTGCTCAACGCGCCCGCACACATGAAGGCAAGTTACAGGTGGAGCTGGCACAGCTACAGCACGCATCAACGCGCCTAGTACGTGGATGGACACATCTTGAGCGACAAAAAGGCGGCATTGGTATGCGCGGCCCAGGTGAAACGCAGCTTGAAACGGATCGTCGCCTGATCAGGCTGCGGATTAAATCCATCTTGGCTAGGCTGGAAAAAGTACGTAGCCAGCGCGCCCAAAGTCGCCGCTCCCGTGCGCGCAGCTCTGTCCCCACCCTCTCGCTTGTTGGCTATACCAACGCAGGCAAGTCCACCTTATTTAACGCACTGACACAGGCCGACGTTTATGTGGCCGATCAGTTGTTCGCCACCTTAGACCCCACCATGCGTCGTTTACGTTTGCCGGATACTGGTAACGCAGTGCTCGCAGATACCGTCGGTTTTATTCGCGCATTACCGCATCAACTGGTCGATGCTTTTCGCAGCACCTTGGAAGAGGCCGCTAGTGCCGATTTGCTGTTGCATGTCATTGACTACGCCTCTCACGAGCGCGACGAACAGATCACGCAAGTAAATGATGTACTGCACGAAATCGGTGCAGGCGAGCTGCCTTGCCTCCAGGTATTTAACAAAATTGACGTGCTAGGGGTGGAACCGAGAATAGATCGCGACCAGCAAGGTCGGCCGCTGCGCGTGTGGGTTTCTGCCCATACGGGAGCAGGCCTGAACCTGCTGCTGCAGGCATTGGATGAACATCTGGCCGCTGAGAAATTTAATGGCACACTGTTGCTGCATGCCGCGCAGTCGCGATTGCGAGCGCGCCTTTTTTCACTCAAGGCCATTGTCAGCGAACGCTTTAATGATGATGGCAGCCAAACGCTTGTCGTGCGTTTGGCGCGTGCAGATTGGCAACGCTTTTTAGCATCCGAACAATTAAATGCTAAAGATTTGCTTGCGCCTGTCGAAGAAGTGCCAGAGGATGGCGCGCCTTGATCTGCAGGACGCGCCGTGCGAAAAGCCGGTCAGCAATACCGTCAAAAGCAACCTGCACTGATCAATGACACAAAATTTATTTTTCAAAAGCGGAGATAGCTATGGCTTGGAATGAGCCCGGCAACAAGGGCAATAACCCGTGGGGCAGCCCGTCCAACAACGGCAGTAAAAAAAACGGCGACAACGATTTACAGGAGCTGCTGCAAAAACTCAAGGCACTCTTGGGAGGAAGCGGCGGGGTCAGCAATAGTGGCGAAGTCGCGCCTGTGGGCAAGCTCGTGCTGTTGATTCTGGCTGTACTGCTGATTTCGTGGGGTGCTCTGGGCTTTTATCAGCTCGACGAACAAAAGCGCGCCGTTGTTTTACGCCTTGGTGCCTACCACGGCACCGTCAGCTCTGGCTGGCATTGGAATCCACCGTTCATTGATACGGTAATAAAAGACAACGTGACCCAGTTGCGCTCTTATACATCGCAAGGCGCAATGTTGACTTCAGATGAAAACATAGTAGATGTACAGCTGTCGGTTCAATACAACATCAAGGATTTGGAAAAATTTACACTCTCGATTCGCGAGCCTGAACTGACACTAGCCGATGCCACCGACAGTGCTTTACGTCACGTCGTTGGCAACTCGGGAATGGATGAGTTATTGACAATCGGCCGCGCAAAAATCGCCCCTGAAGTGCAAACGCGCTTACAGCATTATTTGGATAAATATCAAACGGGTATTTTTGTGGCGGTAATTAACGTCGAGCGCACGCAGCCACCCAAGCAAGTGCAGGATGCTTTTGATGACGTGAGCAAAGCTCGCGAAGATGAACAACGCTTCCAAAATGAAGCAAAAACGTACGCAAATACCGTGATCCCTCAAGCGCGAGGGATTGCCAAACGTCTGAATTCAGAAGCACTCGCGTACCGTGACAGCACCATCGCACGGGCGCAAGGGGAAGCCAGCCGGTTCAATGCATTGCTAACGGCCTATCGCACATCGCCCACAGTGACCCGTCAGCGGCTTTATATTGATGCCATGCAAGACGTGATGACCAACAACAGCAAGGTGCTAGTGGATGTCGCCAAAGGCAGCAATATGCTGTACCTGCCCTTGGATCAATTACGGAATCAACCTGCTGGCAACAAAGTCGGCAGCAGCGCAGAGCGCAGTGATGGCACGAGTATCAGCCAGATCGACATCGACAACATTTCCAAACGCATAGAAGAAAAGCTGCGCGGAGAACAGCAGAAAAACAGCAACACGCGTCGTCGGGAGAGTCGCCAATGAACCGTTTAGGCAATGTTTTATTGACTATTTTTATTTGTATTTGGCTTGTTTCCCAGTTTACCTTCGTCGTGCGAGCTTATGACACAGCCGTGCTATTGCGCTTTGGAAAACTGGTGCAGAGCGACATTCCCCCAGGCCTGCATTGGAAAATCCCGCTAATGGATGATGTCCGTCGTTTTGATAGCCGCATACTCAGCATCAACGCGCGTCCAGAGCGTTTTTTGACGATTGGGAAAAAGCCCATGATGGTCGACCTGTACGCTGTATGGCGCATTATCGACGTTGCACGCTATTACACCGCGACGGGTGGCGATGAAATGCGAGCGGAAATGGTGATTTCACAGCGCATCAATGAGGGAATGCGAAACCAGTTTGGCGTGCGCACCCTGCACGAAGTCGTGTCTGGGGAGCGCGATGCGCTAATGGCCGACATGACTAAAAAACTCACCGACATCACCAGTAAAGAGCTTGGCATTGAAGTCGTGGATGTGCGCGTTAAACGCATTGACCTGCCCGAGGAAGTCAGCGCCAACGTCTACACTCGTATGAACTCGGAGCGCGAAAGAGAAGCGCGCAAACATCGCTCGGAGGGATCCGAAATTGCCGAAGGGATACGAGCCGATGCTGATCGCCAAAAAACCGTACTGGAGGCCGACGCTTACCGCGACGCTGAAAAAGTGCGCGGCGATGGTGACGCGAAAGCCACGGTTATTTACGCGGCAGCCTACGATAAAGACCCTGAGCTTTATAGTTTTACGCGCAGCTTACAGGCTTATCGAGACAGCTTTAACGGCCGCAACGATATGCTGGTGGTTGACCCTAGCAGCGCCTTCTTCAAATACCTCAAAAACGAGAACGCTCAAGCACAATAAATTTGCCGTCTTACTCACCCCGCTATTCAGCGCGGCACTTTCCGCCGCGCCGAGTCTCCCAAACATCCAAGTCCACGGACTCCTACCGCCCAACCGGGCGGTAGTGACCATTAATGGCACACAAAGCGTGCTCAGTGTGGGGAAAACCCGTGCGGAAGCACTCACCCTGCTCAGTCTCGACAGCAAAAAAGCCGTGTTTGAATGGCAAGGACAGCGTTTTGAGCGCCATCTGAGCCAGCAAATCTCTACCAATTACAGCGCCCTTAGCGAAAAAGAAAGAAAAAAAATATCTGAAATTGGCGGAAACAATGAAGTGGCACGCATCAAGCGTGGAGCCAGCGGTCACTTTCTAACGCAGGGGCAGATCAACGGCAAACCAGTCGAATTTCTGGTTGATACCGGCGCATCTTCCGTTGCAATGAGCGAAAAAGAGGCCGACCGTTTAGCGCTGAATTGGCATAAAGGCAAGCCGTTAACGGCCAAAACAGCCTCTGGCGACGCAGCCTACTATGAGGTGCAATTGGAGTCGGTAACCGTAGGCGGCATTACCATCGACAATATTCAAGCCTCGGTGCTAATGACCGGCTCCGTACATCCCATTCTGCTGGGCGCAAGTTTTTTGCGACAGACCGAAATGGCGGAGAAAGACGGCGTGATGGTGCTGCGTAAAAAACACTGATCGCCTACAATGCCCGCCCACCCGCCCGAAGGGAAATTCCAGTGTCTTTCCGTTTTGTCGAATCTTCCCTCCTGCCTACGGCATGGGGTGAGTTTATGATCCACGGTTTCGAAGACGATGAAACCGGTAAAGAGCATATCGCCTTAACGATGGGCGATGTTTCCTGTGGCCTGCCGGTATTGACCCGTATTCATTCCGAGTGCCTAACCGGCGATGTGTTGCACAGCTTGCGCTGCGATTGCGGCTCACAACTGGATGCAGCGCTGTGTGCGATTGCTGCCGAAGGCCGTGGTGTGCTGTTGTACTTGCGCCAAGAGGGGCGCGGTATCGGCCTCGTTAACAAAATAAAAGCGTACAACCTGCAAGATCAGGGTGCGGACACCGTGGAAGCCAATGAGCAATTAGGCTTTGGTGCTGATATGCGCGGTTACGGTATGCTTAAAATTATGCTGCATCATCTGCGTGTAAGTCGCGTGCGAGTGATGACCAACAATCCGCGTAAATTGCGAGCCCTAGAAGCGATAGGCATTACCATCGACGAGCGTATTTCTCTGCAGACAGGGCAAAACCCGCACAACGTCCGCTATTTGGCCACCAAGGCGCTCAAGTTGGGGCACCTGTTCGATCAAAAGGTGTAGACCGCCCAATATGAAGATGATGTCTTTTTTACTTAAGCCCCTACCGTTAACTTTTTTGGTATTTTTCATCGCGTTATTAACAATGCTTTGCTTGCGTTTTTGGCTGATTGAGCCAGAAACGATGGGCGCAGCTTGTTCAAATGCCATGCTGTTTCTTTGGTGTTACCCACGCCAATTATTGATATGGGGGATGGCTTACAGCTTGTTTGCCTACGCATCTTCGCTACTGCTGGCGCTAAGTCTGTTTGGCTCCATTAAACGATCACGCTGCTTTCTGTTAGCCAGCATTATTTTTAGCTCAATGGCACTGATTTTTTATAGTGCTGGCACAGGCAGTGTGCTTCTGCTTGTTGGATTGTTGCGTGCGGTTTATCTCAGCGAAAACACGCAGACACATCAATCCACCCTTTGACAGACTCAGAACGAAGAGTTGTAAGCCAGCGCGATCAGTTCGTGGTGAGCCTGTCGAACCATGCAATGCCAACCACACATCACGTGAACTTATAGGGATTTTCATATGCTAGAAATCAACCCTCTGCTTAATGCCATTAAAGATTTACAGGGGCGCAGTGATGTGCTTAGGGGGTATCTTTGACTACGCGAACAAGAAAGAGCGCTTAGTGGAAGTTGAGCTGGAGCTGGGTGAAGCCGGCATCTGGAATAACCCTGAGCGCGCTCAAGAGCTGGGGCGCGAGCGTGTTGCGCTGCAAAATGTGGTGGGTACGCTGGATGAGATGGCAGCAGGCTTGTCTGACGTGGCAGACTTATTGGAAATGGCGGCCGCTGAAGACGATGCCGATACGGTACACGCAGTAGAAGCAGACATCGACACACTGCGCATTAAGCTGGAACTGCTCGAGTTTCGCCGCATGTTTTCCGGCGAAATGGACCCCAACAATTGTTACCTTGACATTCAAGCCGGCTCAGGCGGTACAGAAGCGCAAGACTGGGCAGAAATGTTATTGCGCATGTATTTGCGCTGGGGCGATGCCAAAGGCTTCAAAACAGAGCTTATGGAGGTGTCGGCGGGCGATATCGCCGGCATCAAGTCAGCCACCATTCGCTTCGAGGGTGAATATGCTTATGGCTGGCTGCGCACCGAAACAGGCGTACACCGCCTGGTGCGAAAATCGCCGTTTGATTCAGGCAATCGCCGTCACACCTCGTTTTCCTCGGTGTTCGTATCGGCAGAAATCGACGACAGCATTCAAATTGACATTAACCCTGCGGATTTACGTGTTGACACCTATCGCGCCGGTGGCGCAGGTGGCCAGCACGTCAACAAAACCGATTCTGCTGTACGCATTACGCACGTACCCACAGGCACAGTCGTGCAGTGTCAGAACGAACGCTCACAACACGCCAACCGCGACAAAGCCATGAAACAACTGGCGGCCAAGCTGTATGAGCTGGAACTTAAAAAGCGCCAAACCGAGCAGCAGAAACTGGAAGACAGCAAGTCCGACATCGGCTGGGGCAGCCAAATTCGTTCTTACGTGCTGGACGATGCCCGCATCAAAGACCTACGCACGGGCGTTGAAACACGCAATACACAGGTGGTGCTGGATGGGGACTTAGATCGCTTTATTGAAGCCAGCCTGAAAAGCGGGCTGTAATTGCTGCGGGTGCTTAGTGGGAATTGGCGCGGATGTAGTGCGCAAGCAAAGACTGCCTTCTGCTACAATCGCCGCGTTTTTTCGCCAGAAAGCCCCTGCTTTCTGTTTTTTATTCGCCTAATACGGTACTTGTCATGAGCTTCAGCAAACTATCCCCCGGAAAAGAATTGCCACACGACATTTATGTCGCCATTGAAATTCCTGCGAATCACGCGCCAATCAAATACGAAATTGACAAAGACAGCGACTGCCTGTTTGTTGATCGCTTTATGTCCACGCCCATGTTCTACCCCGCCAACTACGGCTATATTCCAAGCACGCTGTCAGAAGACGGCGATGCGTTGGATGTTTTGGTGATTACCCCGTACCCTGTTACACCCGGCGCGGTGATTCGTGCGCGGCCTATCGGCATTTTGTATATGTCGGATGAAGCAGGACGGGATTCAAAACTGTTAGCGGTTCCGCACAGCAAATTAACCCCGCTGTATAACGACGTGAAAGAAGCCAGCGATTTACCCGCGCAGCTACTCAAACAAATCGAACATTTTTTTGAGCACTACAAAGACCTAGAGCCTGGAAAATGGGTGAAAGTAGACAAATGGGGCAATGCGAAAGATGCGGAAGCGGAAATTATCGCCGCGCGTGAAATGTATTTAAAAGACAAAGGCTAAATATTTATTGTTGAGCCTCACCAAAAAAGCCACCGTAAAGGTGGCTTTTTCCGTTAGGCGTATTGTGCGTGTGATGTGATTGACGCTAAACACGATGCTGCTGTAAAGAAAACAACCTGAACTGCCCGTTATCAGCCACGGTTTTGATGTGTTTGAAATAGGGAGCCGCCGCGTTTTCTAATCCAATAAATTGATTCACGACCAATACGGCAACACCGTTGGGCGCAAGCAAACGGCGTATGTGTTGCAAAAACTTCACCGTGAGCGCGCCGTCTGTCTCAAAGCCTCGATGGAAAGGTGGGTTACACAAAATCAGGTCAAATTTTGCTTGCAGGCTCGCACCGCAATCGTCAGCCAGCGTTTCAACCTGCATCCCGTAAAAAGAAAAATTTTCCTGTGCTGCGCGCATGGCTGCGGCGTTATTGTCTGTCGCTACGCGACGTATTAACGGCAGATGACGGCTTTGCAGCATGAGATAACCGTAACCACAGCCAAGATCAAGCAGGCTTGTTAGCGGCAGGTTTCCCGCCAAAAAAAGGGGCAAGTGAGCCGCTAAAAACGCACTGCCTTGGTCGACTTTATTCCAGCCAAACAATCCTGGCTTGCTGTAAAAAGGCAGCGAAACGCCTTCAATTAAACGCAGACTGGCGTAGTTCTGCGTGTCTAGCCGCTCATCGGCAATGGGCAATGCTGTTTTTGTAAAAGTGCCGCTGTAAACACTGCCCTGTTTTTTTGATTCGCCATTGCCGAAATATTTTTTCGTTTTTTCGATATAGGTTTTTGTGCCCTCGTTTTTAAAACCCACCAACCGTAATTGGCCACCTTGCGCCAGCAGGTGCGATGCCTCGTTAATAACATGATGCACCACCGGTTTTTCTTTGGAAATTCTGTAGAGGATGCGGCTATAACTGCCTTGCGCGAAATGGCTGAAGTCAAAGTCTGAAAACGTGGCTTCGATATGATGGTTGCGCGCAGCTTCAACCACGTCAAAACGGTTGCTAATGATGGACAGGCCGCTCAAGCCCGCGATGTTTTGGATATAAGGTGCCGCGTGCTCGTCGGCCACCAACAAGGTTTTGTCATATGAATTTTCTGACGCACCTAAACAAGACAATAAATACTCAAACGCCACATCGTGCATCAACAAAAGCCCTTGATTTCCACGGCGGTGAGCGGGCGGTACGTGCCAGCGGCAAGATTTTCATCTAAAACAATGATGCCAATTTTTTCACGGTGTAATGTCAAAACATGATTGCCTGTCGCCGCAAACATGCGTTTGACTTGATGGTATTTCCCTTCGCTGATTGTCAATAAAAGGCAGCGCCTTTCAACGTCTGTGAATACGAGTTTTGCAGGCTGGGTGACTTGTGTTTCGCCGCGTAATACGATGCCTTCTTGCAATTGCTTTTCTGC
Source organism: Cellvibrionales bacterium (assembly GCA_043769275.1). Lineage (GTDB taxonomy): Bacteria > Pseudomonadota > Gammaproteobacteria > Pseudomonadales > UBA7239 > JAYVJM01. The sequence continues at coordinate 26,079 of JAYVJM010000079.1, forward strand.
CTCTGCGCCGAGGCTTTCCTGCAATACAACACGGTAACTTTTTTCGCATTTTCTGGAAGGTGCTGTCACGCGGTGATTCCATGCGCCATCGTCTGTTAGCAGCACGAGGCCGGTGGTATCGACATCTAATCTGCCGGCAATTTGCAGTGTGTTTTTGTTTTGCTCGCACAGCAAATCAAGTACGGTTGGGTATTCGCCATCGGTATTGGCGCACACGAAACCTGCGGGTTTATGCAGCATAAAATAACGTGGTTGCGGGGCGAGTATCGACTGTCCGTCTAGTGTTACGGTATCGCTTTCGCTGATCTGCACATCAAATTTTTTAACCGGCAGACCGTTTACACATACGCGATTATTTTTCACCGCACGGCGCACATCTAAACGCGACAGTGCTGTGCTGTTACCGATCCAACGATCAAGACGCATAGGGTTTTTTAAGGAGAGAAAAATTATTCTGCACAAATAAATTCGACATAATTTCCGTCTGGGTCTTGCACCTGCGCGCAACGCACACCAGGGCGTAAGTCGCGTATTTCTACTGCAATGGTGCTGCCAAACTGCCTGCATTCTCCGACTACTTCATCAATATTTTGAATATTGATCGTGATATAACGCAGGCCGTTGCGTGAGGCAAACTCGCCGCCCGCGACGTTTTCCAGCACAGTATCGGCCACCACAATACGCAACACACTTTCACCACAATTCAATCGGCAAATAACGCCTAAGCCCGGAAAAGGAATGGGCGCGTCCTGCTTGAAACCTAAAACACCACAATAAAACGCCAGCATTTTTTCGCCATTGTTGGTAATCATGCCTATATCAAGGGCTGCTTTGCTTAAAACAATCGCCATAGTGCTTTCTCCGATACACAGGTGGATTTAATACGCGCGGCATAGTAACGCGATAAGCCAGCTCGATTAAACTGTCGACTGTTTCATCCCGAGAGATTTCCCATGCAATTGGCCTATTTTGAAGATTTGCAGCCGGGCTTTGTGTGTCGTGCGCAAGGTTATACCGTGAACGAGGCAGAAATTATTGAATTCGGCCAACGTTTCGATCCGCAGCCTTTCCACACCAGCGCAGACGCTGCCAGTAACTCCCTGTTTGGCGGCTTGGTAGCGCCCACCTGTTTGCTGTTGTGCGCGCGCTCTTGGCTGGCAAATCACTTGGACGTTCCCTATGTTTATACCGCAGGCTTAGGTGTTGATGATCTCAACATACGAAAACCGGTACGTGCGGGCGATTGTTTGCGTCTGGAAGCCGAGGTTTTTCATGCGCGCCCCTCACGCTCGCGACCCGATTGTGGCGTGGTGCAGATGCACAACCGTCTTTACAACCAGCGTGATGAGCTGGTGCTGGATATGATCGCAAAAATGCTGGTGCAGAAAAAATCTGCACAAGTGTAGAAACCAGCGCCTTGTAGTCGTAAGCGGCATCAATGGCGTTGGATCGGGCTCGTAAACATTCGCTAGTGTCTCGTCGCTAAATTCCGCTCTTGCATTCGATATGCATTGCGCTGCGGCTTCGATGGCTAAAATTTTCCCACGCTGCGCGTTCCCTCCCCCTTTTTCCAAAAAAAGGGGAGGTAGTGAGTGAGTCATCAAGCGAATTGGCGTGCTCACACGGCGCGTTCACGCCACACGCCGTATGGATGTGGTAAAACCGAAAATAAAAAAACCGGCACAAGGCCGGCTTTTCTTTGTGCTTAGGCAGGCGTGTGTGCCTGCCCCTGAAACCATCCCATATTAGCGATAGCCCTGCTTCTCACTCACCACTGCACCTTGGTATTTGCCGTCCAGCATCAACGTGCGCTCACTGGTGACATCCGGATTAAGTGGCTCTGCGTCAATGTAATCCGGTACGCCGTCACCGTCGTCATCGTCATCACAGGCATCACCTAACGCGTCCTCGTTGTTTCCTAACTGTTTATCCGTGTTTAACTGATCTTTATTGGCCACCAGCGGGCAGTTGTCTCTGCTGTCAGGCTTGCCATCGCCATCCGTGTCTTTGCCCTGTGGTGGCAACACGACAGTATCCTCGCAGCCTCGGCTAGTGACTGGCGTGCCCACTGACGTGCCAGGGCAGTAGTCGTTGATATTTGTAACGCCGTCTTGGTCATCATCGTCGTTCGGGCGTTGCGCAGTAGAGCAACCGCTCGCGTTAACACCGGTCGCATCTGGCAGCGTGTTAGGGCAGGTGTCCGCGCTGTTGATAACGCTGTCTTTATCGTCATCGTCATTCGGGCGCTGTGCAGTAGAACAGCCGCTCTCGTTAACACCGGCTGCGCCTAACAACGTATTCGGGCAAGTGTCTGCACTGTTAATAACGTTGTCTTGGTCATCATCGTCGGTCGGACGTTGCGCAGAAGAACAACCGTTCGCGTCAACACCAAGCGCACCTAACAACGTATTCGGGCAAACGTCGGCGCTGTTAATAACGCTGTCTTTGTCATCATCGTCGGTCGGACGTTGCGCAGAAGAGCAGCCATTCACGTCAACACCGAGCGCGCCTGCTGCTGTGTTTGGGCAAATGTCTTGGGCGTTGAGCACCAAGTCTTTGTCGTCATCGTCATTCGGGCGTTGCGCAAAAGAACAACCCTTCGCATCAACCGCTGCACCGGCTGCTGTGCCCGGGCAAAGGTCTACATCATTCGGCACGTTGTCGTCATCGTCATCCGTTGATACGGCGGCAAAAGGCGCGTTAAAGCGTGCAACGGCCAGCGTATCGACTTTAGTGGCTGTTTGCGTGCTGCCCACCAGCAACACCTTGCCACCCTGCACCTCACTCAAGGCATAAGCACCGTCGTTCTCATTCGTGGTGAAATCAAGCAGCGTAGTGCCGTCTAATTTACCCGTCGCAGAGTAACGCGCTAGAAACATATCTTCCGCACCCACCGCACCCGCAACACCGCCGACTAAAATTGCGCCGTCACTTTGCAGAGTGATTGAAGTACCTGTATCGGCATCGTCTGCGCTCGTGGTGATGTCGGCGTGTACGATGCCGCTGCGACCAAAAGCTGTGTCAAAGCTGCCGTCGCTATTTAACTTCACGACGATCACTTCACCGCTGTTGGCGGCGAGAATTGACGAACCCGTAGCGACAATTTTGCCGTCCGCACTGACTTTGACCGCATTTAACTGTGAAGCTAAACCAAGCGTGCTGATGGCGGCATAACCCGTGCTGGCGAAGCTGGTATCCAGCGCGCCATCGGCATTAAAGCGCGCTACCACAGAATCGGTGCGCGCGCAGGCGGCATCGACACACATCGCACCCACGGTCACCAGTTTGCCGTCGGCCTGCAGAGCAAGGCCGATGTTATTGCTGCTAGTGGCCACACCATAATTGAGGCGCTTGAGCCCGTTAACACCAAAAGTAGGGTCGAGTCTGCCGCTGGCATCAAGGCGCAACAAAAGGGCTTGTGATTGCGCACAGCTTGCGTCCACACAGACATAACCCGCCGCGACCAGCTTGCCGTCGGGCTGCTGCACGAGACTTTGCAGTTTTTCGTAGCCTGCGCCTGCGCTGAAGGCGTAAACCCCCGCCGTGCCGAAAGTCGTATCCGGTGCGCCGTTGGCATCAAAACGCGCCAACAAAACCTTTTCGCCACCTAGCGATGTTGGCGCGCCGTTCGCAAAACCGGCCATCACCAGCTTGTGATCGCTCTGCTCGACAATGGCCAAGGCTGCATCGTTTGCCGCAAGCGTAAGGTTGCTCACCACGCTGCCACCGCTGCCAAAGGCCGTGTCTAGCGTGCCATCGGCTTTGAATTTCACCAGTGTGATGGCCTCGTCTACATTTGCCGCATCGCCTACGTTACTCAAGCCTGCCGCTACAGAGGTGCCGTCGACCAACTGCACTACCGCATTGGCGTAGCTGTAACCCGTGGCTCCCGCTGTGCTGGTTTTACCGTCTACATCAAAGCTGGCATCTAAAGCCACAGAATTTTGGCAGAGATCACCCGTGCCGTCGCCGTCGCTGTCTTTCTGATCGGCATTCACAACGAGCGGGCAGTTGTCGGCGGCATTAAGCTTGCCATCGCCGTCAATGTCATCGTCACAGGCATCACCCAACGCATCGCCATCTTTATTTTTTTGGTTGGCGTTGGATGCTGTTTTGCAGTTATCCACATTGTCTAACACGCCGTCGCCGTCGGTATCGGTTTTGGCATCTATCTGCACTTGTGAACAACCGTTTGCATCCACCACAGCACCGGTTGCAGTATTCGGGCATTTATCGTCAAGATCGGGAATGTTGTCGCCGTCAGGGTCTTCACCGCGCGGTGTGGCATCGCAGACATCGCCCAAAGCATCGCGGTCAGCATTTTTTTGGTCAGGGTTTGGAGTGAGCTTGCAGTTGTCTCTGCTGTCTGGCACGCCGTCGCTATCTGCATCTGCCACCACAACAAGGCAGCCATTATTGGCGATGGAACCTGCCACCAAGGGGCATTGATCCGCCGTATCAGCTACGCCGTCATTGTCGTCGTCCAAGTCGCAGGCATCACCGCCGTCTGGCGCGCCGTCGGTATTGATCTGATCGGCATTTACAACGGTAGGGCAATTGTCTGTAGCATCGACAACGCCGTCTTTATCGGTGTCGACCGGGCTGGTTGCTATAACACAGCCGACTGCATCCACGGTATCCGCATCTTGAGGCAAGGTGTTTGGGCATTGGTCTATATCGTCTTTCACGCCGTCATTATCGCCGTCGAGCTGTGATGTCGCGCAACCCTTAGCATCAACAACCGCACCCGCTGGCGTGCTTGGGCATTTGTCCAGCGCATCATTAACCGTATCTTTATCTGTATCACGCTGTTCTGCTGCGCAACCGCTGGCATCCACTTTGGCTCCCGCCGCCGTACCCAAACACTTATCTTTTGTTTCGTCGTCTACTTTGTCGCCGTCTTGGTCAAGAATGATAAGCGTGCCGCTGAAGGTGTAGCTTTGAAAAGTATTGCCCGTCACGCCAATTGATAGACTGCCGCCAACATCGATGCCAACGCCCTCGCCGGTAAAGCTTTTACCGTCTGCCGAAAATGTCAGCTTCATGTAAAAACGCTCCTGGTCGGGATTGGCCAAAAAATACTGATTCTGCCCACCACACACAGTGCTGTTGCCCGTGCAACTGCCACCGGCTGCAGTGGGTACCGCAGGCGAGGAGTTCCACAGTAAGCGCGCATCACTACCTTGGTCTTTATTGCCGCCAAAGGTTATTGCTTGCCCTAGAGTCAATGCGCGCGTAGCGGCATCGTAAGCGACCGTACCGGCTCCAAACCGGTAAATAGCATTAGGCTGTGTGATGGTTGCATACATCCAGCCAACAACTGGCGCATTTACCGCAACATCAGTCTTCCAGCTTGGGTAATCCAAAATACCTGTAACGGTTTTTTTGGCGGTATCAATTTTCCATACGCTGGCGTGATTGCCCACCGCCAGCGGGTTGGCATTGGCAGCATCACCGAAAGGCGGATTGCCTGGCACCATAGTCAAGCCGGGGTCTGATGTTGCCCCCACCGTATCAATGCCCGTAATGGCACCAGTCACATTGTAATAAGCCGCATAAGCGCTAGGCGTGGAAACAAGGAAGCTGGCGGCCAACAGGCCAAAGGCAAAGAGGCGCGCAGAAAAACCGCAACGGGAGATACGGGAGTAAATAGAACTCATGGCTTGCGCCTCCTTGTGAATTATTTTTTGTTAGTTATTCGTGCAGACTGTAACACCGGCTTTAAGAAGAAAACAATAGGGCAGGAGCTGAAAGCAACGACGGGCGGAAAAATCCCGAGACGACCGCAAGGGAAAGCCGATGAGGCAACAAAAACTTAAGCCACGCATTCGGCAATTTTGCCGCATTTATACCCACCATCCAGTCAATCGATTAGACTGTCGCCCCTCCAGCAAAGCCAGCCGACATATATGCAACCTACCATCTATCTGCAAGCCTAAAAAAATGAATGCGATAGGCAGCACCTTGCGACGCGCCCAAGACAGGCTGGCCACGGACAACGCACGCTTAGAGGCCGATGTACTGTTGGCGCATGTGTTGCAATGCGAGCGCAGCTTTTTGTATGCACAGAGCGATGTACGCTTGAATGACAGCGATGCCTGTCAATTTGAAGGCTATGTGCAGCGCCGTGCGGCCGGCGAGCCGCTGGCTTACATCACAAAACAGCGCGAGTTTTGGTCGCTAACGCTAGAGGTTAATCACCATACGTTAATCCCCCGCCCCGATACCGAAACGCTGGTATCCCACGCGCTGGAACTCTGCACCTCAAAAAATGCACGTACGCTGGAGCTAGGCACCGGCAGCGGCGCAATTGCGCTGGCACTCGCGTTTGAAAAACCGTTGTGGAAAATTGACGCGGTAGACGTGGTGCCAGAGGCGGTTCTATTGGCGCAAAGAAACCAAGCCGCTTTGGCTATACAAAACGTATGCGCTTATCACAGCGACTGGTTTGCGAGCGTGCGTCCAGAACAGTTTGAATTGATTCTCAGCAACCCACCTTATATCGACAGCCATGACCCGCACTTGACGATGGGCGATGTGGCGTTTGAGCCACGCACAGCACTTGTGGCGGCGAATAATGGCTTGGCGGATATTTTTTTGATTATTGAGCAGGCTGTGCTTTTTTTGGCACCGAATGCTTGGCTGCTGCTGGAACACGGTTTCGAGCAAGGCGGGGCTGTACGTGCTTTTATGCTGGAGAAAAACTACGTTGATGTACACACCGTGAGCGACCTAGCGGGTTTGCCGCGCGTTACAGCCGGGAGATTTCCAAGTGAATGACGAGCGGCTGCTGCGCTATAGCCGCCACATTTTACTGGACGGCTTTGACATTGCCGGTCAGGAACGGCTTATTCAGGCACGCGTGCTGATTGTGGGTGCCGGCGGTTTGGGCTGCGCTGCGGCCATGTATCTGGCGGCGAGCGGTGTCGGCACGTTAATTATTGCCGATGATGACGTGGTGGACATCAGCAATTTACAGCGTCAAATTGGGCATAGCACCGCCGATATTGGCCGCGCAAAAGTGAACTCGCTCGCAGACCGACTCCGTGCGCTCAATCCGAACGTGAACGTAGTGCCTTTACATGCGCGCTTGTTAGGCAGCGCGTTACGGGAGACGGTAGGCTCTGTCGATACCGTACTGGATTGCTCGGATAATTTTATGACGCGCCACGCGATCAATCGCGCCTGTGTCGCACAGCAAAAACCGTTGGTATCAGGTGCCGCTATTCGCTTCGAAGGGCAAGTGGTGGTGTTTAATCAGGCCGCAGACAGTCCCTGCTATGCCTGCTTGTACGGGGAACAACCAGAGGAAGACGACACTCTAAGCTGCAGCGAACTCGGTGTTCTGGCTCCGCTTGTCGGCGTTGTCGGCTCACTACAGACTGCAGAAGCTTTGCGGCTTTTGGTAGGTTTTGGCAAAAAAGAGAGCAAGAAGGATTGTTGCTTACATGTGATCGACTTGCGCTGCATGGAGTGGCGATCGATCACGCTCAAAAAAGACCCGCAATGCACCGTGTGTGCTAGCACAATCACTGAGGCACTAACTCACCATGTTTGATGCGCAAAAACTCTTCACCGTGAAACCATTGGATCGTCGCCTGCAAGCTGCAACACAAGACAAAATTGACCAAAAAATCAAGCCGTACGGGGCGTTAGGCGTATTGGAGCAAGTGGCTTTGCAGGTTGCGCTAATCCAAAAAACCCTCTCGCCGACACTAAAACGGCCTCAAATGCTGCTGTTTGCTGGCGATCACGGCATTGTGGCGGAAGGTGTCAGCCCATTTTTGCAAGTAGTTACGCAGCAAATGGTGCGCAATTTTATGGAAGGCGGCGCGGCGATCAACGTGTTTTGTCGACAACATGGCATTGCCGTTGAAGTAGTGGACGCTGGCGTAAATGGCGACTTGTCAGGCCTCCCCATCACACAAGCAAAAGTGGCGATGGGTACGCGAAGTTTTTTGCACGAGCCGGCCATGACGGCTGTGCAGTGTGAACAAGCGATTGCCCGAGGTGCTGCACTGGCGCGCGCCAAGTCTGAATCAGGCTGCAACGTGCTGGCTCTGGGTGAAATGGGCATTGGAAATACGTCCTCTGCTGCCGCGATATTTAGTGTTTTGTCTGGCGTTCCAGTCGCTGAATGCGTCGGTCGCGGCACAGGACTAGACAGTGCCGGCCTTCATCACAAGGTAGACGTGCTGCAACAGGCGATTGCGTTTCATGGCACGATACATGACCCCTTTACCATTTTGTGTACCTTTGGCGGCTTTGAAGTTGCCATGATGTGTGGCGCAATGCTGGCGGCCTGTGAACAAAGCATGCTGGTGTCTATTGACGGCTTTATTGCTAGCTGTGCGGCGGCCATTGCCTTTGCACTGGAGCCACATGCGCGTGATTACTGCGTTTTCTCCCACCTTTCCGGTGAATGTGGGCACAAAAAGCTGCTGGACTACTTGCAGGTGACACCGCTGGTGTCGCTTGGCATGCATTTAGGCGAAGGCAGCGGCTCGGCGGTAACTTATCCGCTGTTGGTTTCTGCCGTTAGTTTTTTCAATGAAATGACCTCGTTTGATGAGGCGGGCGTTGATAAACAAATCGTAGAGCCTGAGCCTAAACCCGCTCTACACGCCTAATGCCAACACTAAAAACAGAAGGCAAACCCCAAAACGTGCGCATCTCCGTTTGTGCCGGCTCTATCGAAGCGCGTAGATGCTGCATTTTTGTTATCCACATGGGCGAACTGCTACCATGCTTATCCCTGTAAAACGCCGGATTCCCTATGTCTCAGCCCGCCACCACCGCGCTGTCTAAGCCTGTTCGCATCGCCATTGCAGGTGCTGCCGGCCGCATGGGCAAAGCCCTGCTGGCGGCTGTCTCTGATACGCCAACGGCGCAGTTAACCGCAGCATTGGTGCGCATGGATAGCGCATTATTGGGCGTCGACTCCGGCGCATTGTTGGGCGGTAAGGCAAGTGGCATTTCACTAAGCTGCGAGCTGTCGCGTGTTTTGGATCAGTTTGATGTGTTGATCGACTTCAGCACCCCAGCCGCCACACTCGCCCATGCCGCTCTTTGTGCGGCGCACGGCAAAAAAATAGTGATCGGCACTACCGGTTTTGACCCGCAGCAAAAAGAGCAACTGCACGCAATGGCACAGACTGTCGCTATGGTGATGGCAGCGAATTTCAGCGTGGGCGTGAACCTCTGTTTTGCGTTGCTAGACACCGCTGCGCGTGTGCTGGGCAATGAAGCCGATATCGAAATCAGCGAGGCGCATCACCGCCACAAAGTCGACGCGCCTTCGGGTACTGCGCTGCGCATGGGTGAAGTGGTGGCACAAGCACTGGGGCGCGATTTGGAAAAAGTCGCCGTCTACGGTCGCCACGGGCACACCGGCGCACGCACAAAAGAAACCATTGCTTTTAGCACGGTGCGCGCGGGGGATATTGTCGGCGACCATACCGTGCTCTTTGGCTGTGAGGGCGAGCGGGTGGAAATCACCCACAAAGCCAGTTCACGCCAGTGTTTCGCACACGGTGCCGTGCGTGCAGCACTATGGCTGAATGCAAAAAATACGGGATTGTTTGATATGCAGGACGTGTTGTCTTTGCGCTGAAACCTGCGTATTAAAACAAGATGCTCGATCGCCCCCCCGTTCGCCATGATGTTTCCGCTCGTCCTAAGCCTGTCGAAGGACTCGAATAGCTCCGCTCATGGCTCGACAAACCCACCGAACGGAGTCTTATGCTTAACCCCACCCTAAGCCTACAAAAACTACAAAGCTGGGCACTGGAGCTGGGCTTTCAGCAAGTGGGCATAAGCGACATCGACATCAGTGCCCACGCCCAACACCTGCAAAACTGGTTGAGTAAAAAACATCACGGCAGTATGGCATGGATGGAAAAACACGCCGCGCTACGCGCCGATCCGCACCGATTATTGCCGGATGCGACAGAAGCGAAAAACTTGCGTGTCATTTCTGTGCGTATGGATTATTTGCCAGACGATAATGCACCAAACGACAAGTTGCCTGCGAAAAAAAACAACCTGATCGCCAAGGTCAGCGCCGATGGCACGGCCTATATCGCGCGTTACACCTTGGGGCGCGACTACCATAAAGTGCTGCGCAAGCGGCTGGCGGCACTGGCTCTGCGTATTGAACAACACGCACAGGAACCTGCATCAGACAGCGGGCAACATTTCCGCGCGCTCGTCGACAGCGCGCCTTTGCTGGAGCGCGCCTTTGCCGAAAAAGCCGGCTTAGGCTGGATAGGCAAAAACACCATGCTGATTAACAGCCGTGCTGGCTCGTATTTTTTTCTGGGCGAAATACTCACCGATCTGCCGTTGCCTGTAAGCACTGCTCCGCCAGACGCACATTGCGGCAGTTGCACAGCCTGCCTCGATTTATGCCCCACAAAAGCCTTTGTTGCGCCTTATCAGCTCGACGCACGCCGCTGCATTTCCTATCTCACCATTGAAAATAAAGGGGCTATTCCGCTGGAATTGCGCCCGCTGATTGGCAATCGTATTTTTGGTTGCGATGACTGCCAAGCCGTCTGCCCGTGGAATAAATTTGCGCACGCATCAATGGAAGAGGATTTTCAGCCGCGCCACGGCCTAGACCATATCGCGCTCATTGAGCTCTTTGGCTGGAATGAAGAAGAGTATCTGCACAAAACCGCCGGTTCCGCGCTGCGACGCATTGGTTACGCCGGCTGGCTGCGCAACATTGCCGTCGCGCTGGGCAATGCACACCGTCGCGCCGACATTACTGATGCGCTGCTCGCACGACGGGATGATCCTTCAGGCTTGGTACGCGAGCACGTAGCGTGGGCGCTTGGCAGGCATAGCGCGGCAACTTTCCTTCCGATTGGCGGAACAAAAAACTAAGCTCGTCTATTGTTAAGCATGCGCCTCTTTCATGCTTCGATACGCGCAAAAAACTGTGCTACTCCGCACGAACGGTAAATTACAACCCGTTCGCGCTGAGCTTGTCGAAGGGCAATCGACCCAAAGGAATACGCGCGCATGTTGCACAAGGATTGGCGACGACTTGCTTTTTCCCTGCCCGCACTGTCTTTTGCGCTGTTGCTGCTAAGTCTTGCCGTCACTTTTTTTGCGCCAAAACAAATTCCGTGGGACGCATGGGGCTACCACTACTACTCCGGCGCGATGCTGCTTGAAAACCGCTTGGACAGCGACTACTTCGCCGCATCCAGCCAGAGTTACCTCAACCCGCTGGTGCATGCGCCGTTTGCTGCGATGGTGCATGCGCACTGGCCAAGCGTGGCGGTAGGCTTTGTACTCACTTGCTATGGCGCGCTGGCGTTGGTGCTGCTGGCTGTCTTTTATCGCGTAAGTTTGCATTTACGCAATGAGGAACTGCTGGCGGCACTGGCTTTATCGTTGCTGCAACTGCTGGTGTGGTGGTGCATGGGCAGCAGCTTTGCCGATCTTTTTCTGCTCTGCCCTGTTTTTTTGGCGCTGATTTTTCTGTATCAAGCACAAGACACCCAAAAGATGCGCCAGACTCTCGCATCTGGCTTCTGTTTTGGTGTGGCTTTTGGGCTGAAATTTACCGCGATTATTTACGCGCCCGGGCTGGCGCTCTTGCTTTTATTGTGGGTGTGGCGCGGCACGCTTCGCTGGAACACTCTCGTTTTGTATCCGCTAGCGGCATTGTTGGGTTTGTGCGCCAGCTATGGCTGGTGGGGCTGGCAGCTCTACCGGCATTTCGGCAACCCGTTTTTTCCTTTTTTTAATCACTATTTTCGTTACCCCTACTTCCCCATCAACACAGCCACGCATAGCCGTTTTGTCAGTTGGGACGTGCTGGCGCAAGCAGTGCTGCCATTTCATATGGCCTCGACCGAACCAATGGTGTACGTAGAGCGGCTAATGCCAGACTTGCGGCCTGCCCTATTTCTAACTCTACTGCCGCTGGTTTTTTTTATTAAATACGGACTAAAACGTGCGACATACTTGCGCACAACAGAACAAGATTTTTTGCTGTTTGTGTTGCTGACGCTGTACACATGGGTGTTTACCTCTGGCAATGGGCGTTATGGCATGGGCGTTTTTTTGCTGCTGGGGGCTGCGCTGTTTATGGTTTTGCGTGTGCTGCTGCCCGCCAAAATCCTGTGGCGCGCTGTGTTGTGGTTTTTGTTGCTGCAAGGAGCGGTGGTGTTTAGCGCAGTGGATTTCAATTTTGATCGCAGCAATTGGAAAGGCGAATGGTTTGCTATGGATTTTCGAGATGTGGCAAGCCAAAACAAGCAACTGATCTTAACATCCACCAGCATCAGCTATTCCGTGATGCTAAAAGACATGGGACAAGGCTCCACGCTGATGAACCTGTCGGGGCAATTCAACATGGAAAACAATGCGCTGATTCAGGCAAAAGTCGCCGCTTACAACGAGCGTATCTTTGGGGTCAGTGCGCTATCGCCCGATCTGCTGAAAGACAAAACACGACTGCAAACGGCTTTTTTTGATGAATTTGGCCGTTTTGGCTTGGCACTGGGCGACCCGGCCGGTTGTCGCCTGAAGCACTCAACAGTAGAGGGCATTTTGAATAATGACCTGCTGTTTTGCCAGCTCAAACCGGATGCCTTTGCCATTGCGCGTTACGCAGAAAAAACGCAATGGGCGAGACACGCCGCCGCACTGCTTGAGCCGCTGTGTCCGGAAGCTTTTTCACCCACGCAGAGCAGTGTGCGGATTACAGGAACGCACTTTGTTAAGCGTTACGATGCAGGCGACATAATGCTGCATCTATACCGCCCCGAAATAGCCATCGCTTTTAATATGACGCGCCCCAAACTAATGGCGAGTATTGATCTACGCGAGACGCAAACCCTTTCAAAAAATACTTGGCGGGAAAAATATTGCCTGCCGCTGCTACGCTAAAGCAATAGCACTATGCAGAAAAAGGAGTTTTTCGTGGAGCTGTCCATTGTTATTCCCTGCTTGAACGAGGCAAAAACCGTTGGTTCTTGTGTGAGTAAAGCACTGGCCTTTATGGCACACGCCGACATCCACGGCGAAGTGATTGTGGCTGACAACGGCTCCACCGATAATTCCGTCACCCTTGCTCGCTCGCACGGCGCGCACGTGGTTCGCATTGCGCAAAAAGGCTATGGCAACGCACTGCGCGGCGGCATCGAAGCGGCGCGCGGGCAGTACGTCATCATGGGCGATGCCGATGCCAGCTATGATTTTTCTCGGCTGGAAGCCTTTGTCTCCGCTCTGCGCACCGGCGCCGATTTAGTCATGGGCAATCGTTTTCGCGGCGGCATCTCACCCCGTGCTATGCCCGCACTTCACCGCTATGTTGGCAATCCTGTACTCAGTTTTATTGGTCGCCTGTTGTATCGAACCCATATTGGCGATTTTCACTGCGGCCTACGCGGCTTTGTGCGTCAGCGTATGCTCGATTTACACCTCAACAGTACCGGCATGGAGTTCGCCAGTGAAATGGTGATGAAAGCCTGCATGGCCGGTTACACCTTACAAGAAATACCCACCACCTTGCAGCCTGATGGCCGCGACCATCCGCCGCATTTGAGCAGTTGGCGCGACGGCTGGGCGCACCTCAAGCTATTACTCTCTTACGCCCCAGACTGGCTGTTTCTATACCCTGCCCTGCTGCTGATCACCGTGTCTTTTGTGATGTTTGTTCTGTTGCTCGCCGGCAACTTCCAAGTGGGTGCAATTGGGCTGGGTATCCATACCTTACTTTATGCCGGCATGGGGCTGTGTGCAGGCCTTGGCATGTTGCTGTATTACTTGCTGGTACAGCGTTTGGTTGCGCGCAGAGGCTGGCTGCTGCACAGCCGTGTGCAGCCAAACCAGCATTCGCTGCTCTATAACGAAGACGCCCTTTTGCTGACTGGTGGCGGTTTGGCAACAGTCGGGGTGTTGGCGGGCATGCAAGCCCTGCATATCTGGAGCGGCCACGGCTTTGGCTCCTTGCTAGGATTTCATGACGTAACGCGATGGACTGCGTTTTCGGTTTTCTGCCTGCTGGTCGGCTTTCAACTATTTTCTTACGCACTGCTACTTATGGTGATGGACAGGATTGATTAGGCAGGTACAGCATCATGGAAGAATCCTTATCATCCCCAAAAAGCACTCGCCTACACCGACGCTGGTGGGATTATGACGGCTACCCGCTGCGCGGATTAGCACACGCCATTGAGCGCGCATTGACACGTTGTGCAGAGAAACTTGAGGACGCGCGTGCGCTCGATTTTGGCTGCGGCGACAAACCCTACGCGGCATTGTTTGCGCGTCTCGGCATACGCTATCAAAGCGCGGATATCGAAGGCACTGTCGACTTTCCCGTGCAAGCTAATGGTCAAGTAATGGCTCCCTCTGCCACATTTGAAATAGTGACGTCTTTTCAGGTTTTGGAACATGTGTGGGATATCGACACCTACCTGCACGAGTGCGCCCGCCTACTGCGCACTGACGGCGTACTGCTACTGTCGACACACGGGGTTTGGCTTTATCACCCGCATCCAGGTGATTTTCGTCGCTGGACGCGGGCAGGGCTGGTACGCGAACTGGAGTCTCGGGGCTTTGTCGTTGAATCGGTCGAGTCCATTGTCGGCCCCATGGGATGGACTTTAGTGATGCGTCTATTGGGCTATGTCTCCATTTTCCAAAAAATTCCGCTACTGGGCAGCGGCCTGACAGTCCTGTTTTCGCTTGTGATGAACCTACGCGCCCTACTAGAAGACAAAATAACGCCACACGCGGTTTTACAGGAAAACGCCTGCATGTACCTCGTCACAGCCAGAAAAGCTCATGCGGTTTAGTCAGGCATTTTTGTTATTTCGACACAGTGGCGTGAGCACATTTTGCGCAGCGGAGAACATCATCTTGATGTGGCTTTTTACTCGATATGGCCTGTGGTATGTCGTTGCGTATGTACTGTCTTTTTTCTGCGTGGCGAGTACAGGCTACCTGCTCAATTTGCGTATAAAACGCCTCGTTTTTTCGCTCAAGAGCCTAAAGCGTTATTTTTTGGGTATGGCGCTTAATTTGCCTGCGGGGCTCCTCGCTATGTTTATTCTGGTGAATATTTTCAGCATGTCTGTCGTGCTTAGCACTATCGTGGTGACGGGACTGCTATTTTTATTGAATTACGCTGTATCGCACTGGGCTTTTCATCGCGCCTAATATTTCACCACACAAAGGCAGGGAGCGTTTATGTCAGAATGCGTGAATAACGAAGGCAGCATTAGACCGTTTTTTGCGCAATTCAGCAGGCTGTACCGACTGATTAGCCCCCGTTATCAAATCACACTACTGGAAGCGTTGGCCAATATGTGGCCATCGAGTGCACCACGTGTGCTCGACATCGGCACCGGCAACGGCCTGATTGCCGAATATATACGGCTTTACTTTTCGGTGAAATCCGTCTGCGGCGTTGATTTTGAAAACCGCTTATTGAGGGATGTGTCGTTGGATTTTCGCGTGTATGGTGGCCAGCTTTTGCCCTTTGAAAAAGGGTCGTTCGACTGTGTTTTGCTGATTAACGTTTTACATCACGTACCAGTGAAAAACCGGCAAAAGCTGCTAGAGGAAATCGCGAGAGTTTGTGCGACAGGCGGGCGAATTATTATCAAAGATCACATAACAAAAAGCTGGCTTGATACCCTGCGGCTGGCACTGCTAGATATTCTGGGCAACGTACCTTTTTCCGGCATGGTGCAGGCCAGCTATTTCTCCCAGCACGAGTGGACGCAGTTTTTTGCGCACTTGCCATTTGATGTATCAACCACACCGCAGCAAAACTACCGCTCTGGATTATTTGCGCGTTTATTTCCAAACCGGCTAGAAGTCACTTACCTTTTGAAAAAGCGCGCCGCAGCGCCATGGCTTTCATGAAGCGTTTGCGCGTTCTACAGGTATCCGCTTTTTTCCCCAGCCAAGGCGGCGGCATTGAAGTGGTAGCGCACGCTTTGGCAAAAATGCTCACCGCGCACGGCTGTGCGGTAACGCATATTGCGGGCGGTGCCGATCACACAGATCGAGAGGCGGCGGCTCACAGCCATCAAATTATCAGTGGCGATTATTGGGATCCTTTCCACAAGCGCGTTGGTGTGCCTATGCCGCTGTGGGGGCTACGTTCTTTGCTCAACCTGTGGCGTGCAGTCCAACAAAACGAGCAGGTGCATATTCACGATTATCTTTACATGCCTTGTTTTTTTGCTTTTGTTTTCTCAAAAATCCAGCACAAAAAAATACTCATTACGCAACACATCGGTGACATTTATTTCCGCAATAAACGCCTGTCTTTTTTGCTGCACATCTTGAATAAAACGCTGGGCGTTTTTGTATTGAACCGCTGTGATCGTGCCGTGTTTGTCAGCGAGCGCGTTCGCGATTATTTCGCGGCACTCCCGCGCTTTAGGCGTGACGCTTGCGTGATTGAAAATGGCGTAGACCACTCTATTTACCATGCGATGCCGAATAAAAACGATCCAGCAGCGGCCTTGCGGCTTTTGTTTGTTGGGCGTTTTGTCGAAAAAAAAGGACTGCTGTTGCTGGAACAATGCGCCGACATTCCCCATGTTGCCTGGACGTTTATCGGCGAAGGCGCGCTCTCGCCCGCCTTTTGGAAAAACAAACCCGCCGCTTTAACGGTTTACAGCGGCTTGCGCGGTGCAGCGCTAGTGCCTTTTTACCAGCAGGCAGATTTGCTGCTTTTGCCTAGTACGGGCGAAGGTTTTCCGTTGGTCGCGCAGGAAGCACTGGCCTGCGGCACACCCCTGTTGCTGAGTACAGAAGTCGCCGCCGCGTTTCCACAAGGCAACGCCTGTGTTTTCAGTGTTGATGTGGGGGCGCTCAATGCCGCGAGGCAAATAAGAACAAAAATTACGACACTGCGCGATCAGCGCGCAGCCCTTATAGATGCGCGCCTATCCGCAAGCCAACTGGCCGAACAATGGTCGTGGGATAAGGCGGCAGATCAATATCTTGTGCTTTATCCTAAAAAAAGCCGTTAAACGACGCAAACCCTTCGATACGCCCGCTATGCAGGCTACTCAGCGCGAACGGGCTGTCACCCAATTGCTGATTTTGCGCTCGTACTGAGTAGTGCGATTTCTCGCACGTATCGAAGCATGAGCGGGGCGGCAACTGCTTTTTCTATGTTTATAAAAGCCAAACAGCACTTGTTGGCACCCTTATTTTTTCGGCTCCAACACAAACAGCGGTATATGCCTCACCCCCGCTGTGCGAGCGCGGTATTCGGCAAAGTCGGCATACATGGCGGTCATTTTTGGCCACAACGCAGCCTCCTCTTCTTCGCTGGCGACGCGCGCGAGCATCGGGCGGTTGCGCGCGCCGATTTGCACTTCGCACACAGGGTTGGCTTTGAGATTAAGCATCCACAAGGGGGCTTGTGACATGCCGCCTTTCGATGCTGCGATCACCACATTTTCGCCCTGCTCGATATACAGCAAAGGAACGCGGCGTATCACGCCAGATTTATGGCCGGTGCTGGTCAAAATCGCTACCGGCGCGCCAAGAAACGTTTTCCATAAACGCCCACCACTGGCGCGATAAACCGCCACCTGCCATTTTGCGACGCGTTTGATAATCCAGTTGGCGATTTTTTCTTCTTTTGCGCTAAAGGGCTTTATTTCTTTGGAACTTGTCATGGCAATGCCTCTTGATTGTTGTTTCGTCATCGACAAACCGTCCGCTCAGGATGAACCGGAAACATCAGAGCGAACGGGAAGTTATTTTTAACTATACCATTAGGGCTTTCGTGCTGCCGCTCGATTCCGATTTGCCAAACGATACAGCACAGGCAATACCAGCAGCGTTAAGAGCGTAGCTGAAATAATCCCGCCGATAACCACCGTGGCAAGTGGCCGCTGCACTTCCGCACCCGTGCCGATGTTAAAGGCCATTGGCACAAACCCTAAACCGGCCACCAGTGCTGTCATTAAAACAGGGCGCAAGCGGCGCAGTGCGCCATCAAAGACGGCCTGATCCAGCGGCATATCTTCCGCGCGCAACTGGCGAATAAACGACACCATCACCACGCCGTTCAGTACAGCAATGCCCGATAGCGCAATAAAACCAATGCCGGCAGAAATTGACAACGGAATGCCGCGCAGCCACAAAGCGAGCACGCCGCCGGTAAGAGCCAGCGGTACGCCACTGAACACCACCAAGGCATCGCGCGCCGCACCAAAGGCGCTGAACAAGAGCGCAAAAATTGCCAGCAAAGCCAGCGGCACTACAATTTGCAGGCGCTTACTGGCCGACTGCAATTGCTCAAACGTGCCGCCATACTCGACCCAATAACCTTCTGGCAGCGTGAGTTTTTCTTGGATACTGTCCTGTATTTGGCTAACAAATGAACCCAAATCGCGCCCGCGCACATTGGCCGTTAGCACGACATTGCGCTTGCCGCCTTCGCGTGCAATTTGATTGGGCCCGAGCGTTTGGTTGATATCGGCCACCTCATATAAAGGAATAAAGCGGGCATTTTCTGTCGCTTCTGCTTGCGTCGCAGTGGACGTGGAATCGAGCAAAGGGATGGGCAGCCTAGCAAGTTCGGCGGGGTTGTTACGCAGCTTTTCTGGCAGACGCACAATAAGCTGAAAACGCCGATCGCCTTCGTAAATTGTGCCAGCGACTTGACCGCCTATTGCAGCGTGCAGCACCGCCTGCACATCAGCCACGCTCAAGCCATACACCGCCAAAGCATCCGGCTTTGGCCGAATGTTCAGCAGCGGCAAACCCGACATAGGCTCCAAACGCACATCAGCGGCACCTGAAATGCCCGATACAATAGCGGCGGCTTTATCGCCTATTTGTTTTAGCGTATCGAGATTGTCACCATAAATACGCACGGCAACATCGCTGCGCACACCGGAAATCAACTCGTTGAAACGCATTTGTATCGGCTGCGTAAATTCGTAGTTATTACCAGGCAGACGCGATACGCGCTGTTCGATTTCATCCAGCAGCGCGGCCTTGCTTCTTGTGGGGTCTGGCCACAATGCACGCGGTTTCAACATGATAAAAGTATCCGCGACGCTCGGCGGCATCGGGTCGGTGGCCACTTCCGCCGTGCCCATTTTTGAAAAAACCCGCTCCACTTCCGGTATTGCGCGCAGTACGGCCTCTAGGTTTTTTTGCATCGCTATTGACTGTGTGAGGTTGGTGCCTGGAATGCGCATGGCGTGCATCGCAATATCACCCTCATCCAGATTCGGCACAAATTCCGTCCCCAAACGCGCCGCCAAAAACGTACAAGTGATTAAGAACAACGTGGTGCCGCATAAGACCGTGCGGGTGTGCGCCATCGTCCAGCCCAGCGACACGGCATACACGCGCCGCACACTACGCATCACGCGATTTTCTTTTTCTCGCACTTTTCCGCGCACCAGCAAGGCAATGGCGGCCGGCACAAACGTCACCGAAAAAAGCATCGCGCCGATTAAAGCCAAAACGACGGTAAACGCCATGGGGTGAAACATTTTTCCTTCAACGCCGGTGAGCGCAAAAATCGGCAAGTACACCACCATGATGATCAGTACGCCAAACACACTGGGCTTGAAGACTTCGCGGGTGGCTTCGTAAACCGTTTTCAGGCGTTCTTCTTGCGACAATAACCGCCCACGCCGCTGTTGCGCATGCGCGAGTCGACTCAGGCAATTTTCGACAATGATGACGGCTCCGTCGACTATCAAGCCAAAATCAATGGCACCCAAACTCATCAAGTTGCCCGACATGCGATTGGCCGTCATGCCTGTGATGGCAAACAACATCGACAGCGGAATCACCAACGCCGTCACCAAGGCCGCACGCAGATTACCCAACAACGCAAACAATACGACGATGACTAAAACGGCGCCTTCAAAAAGATTTTTTTTCACGGTGGCGATGGTTTTGTCCACAAGCGCAGTGCGGTTGTAAACCGCTTCTGCCTGTATGCCTGCGGGCAGTTTGATCTCGCTCAATTTTTGCGCCAGCGCTTGTGACACGACACGGCTGTTTTCACCAATCAACATCATGGCGGTGCTCATCACCACTTCTTCGCTATTTTGTGTGGCGGCACCGCTGCGCAATTCCTTGCCCATGAGCACGTGGGCGACATCGCGCACCCGCACCGGCGTGCCGCCGCGCTGCGCGATCACTACGTTTTCAATATCGGCAATCGTCTTCAATTGCCCGGGCGAACGCACAAGCCACTGCTCACCGTTACGCTCGATATAACCCGCGCCCACATTCAGATTGTTTTTTTGTAGCGCAGTGACGATATCCGCCAAACTGATGTCAAAAGCCTGTAGTTGCAGCGGATCGGGCGCAACTTGATATTGCCGCAAAAAACCACCAATGCTGTTTATCTCCACCACACCTTTGATTTTCATCAACTGTGGGCGGATAACCCAATCTTGCAGCGTGCGTAAATCTTCCGCCGTATAAGCGCTGCCGTCGGCTTTGCGTGCATTTTTTGATGCACTCACGATGTAGATAAAAATCTCACCCAACCCCGTGGCGATGGGGCCAAGAGCAGGCGTAATGCCATCTGGCAGCTCGGCGCGCACATTTTCGAGGCGTTCGCCGATCAACTGACGAGCAAAATAAATGTCTGTGCCATCCTCAAAAACCACGGTCACTTGCGATAGGCCGTAACGTGAGATGGAGCGCGTGTAATCGAGCATCGGCAAGCCCGCCATCGCGTTTTCTACGATGTACGTGATGCGCTGCTCGCTTTCCAAGGGCGAAAATCCCGGGGCAGCGGTGTTAATTTGCACTTGCACATTGGTGATATCCGGCACTGCATCCATGGGCAATTTGGCGGCGCAGTACAAGCCGAGCAGCACGACAAAAACACTGGCACCCATCACCAACCAGCGCCGCTGCACGGCGAAGGCAACAATAAGATCAATCATGTCTGCCCCCTCAATGCGCGTGGCTGGCGGCAGATTTTTCGATATCCGCTTTCAGTAAATAGCTGTTGTACGTGACGTATCGTGCTCCCGCCTTAAGCCCGCCTAACACTTCCACCCATTGCGTATCGCGGTTACCTAGAGTAATTTCTTGCACTTCGTAGCGTTCGCCCGTCTGCACAAACACCACGTTTTTACCGTCCAGTTCTTGTATCGCCTCTACGCGCACGGCCAGCGGCACGGTTTGCTCTAGCAGAACAATCTCAGCATTCACGGCCAAGCCTGGCTGCCATGTTGCAGGCACACGCCCGAGACTGGCATGAATGTGGGTTGTGTTGTTTTCACTGCTGGGCGCTATGTGCTCGACAGTAGCCCGCGCCGTTTGCTGCTGCGCATCGGTTGCAATAACGGCTTGCCCTACACGGATGTGCTGTAAATCTTTAGGAAAAACGAGTAACTCGACCATCAATTGCGATAAATCTGCAATCAACAGCAAAGGTGCGCCGCCGGTGGCATCACCTCGGTTGACGTTACGCCGAATCACCGTGCCCGCGGCCGGTGCCGTCACGGTGTATTTTTGCAACGTGTTGTTGTTTTCGATAATTGCCACCGGCGCACCTGCCGTCACGCTATCGCCTTCCATCACGCCAATTTGCGTGACAATGCCGGCATAACGCGCCGAAACTGCGTACAACGCCTGCGGTTCTACTTCCACCCGCGCAAACAATGTCAGTATCTTTTTAATGGTGGCCGCGCCTGCCAGCGCGCTTTCGATACCCGCAGCTTTGGCGATTTGCGCGCTGATCGTCGTAACATTTTCAGTTTCATCATGTGCCTTTTCTTCAGCGGCTATGGCTGAAATGTGAAACACAAAAACGCTGATCAACAGCAGCCAAATGCAAGCGCTGCGCTTCCCATAAGGGATGTTAGGCATACGCAAAAAACCAAAACCAGCCTGGACTGAGCCTGTCGAAGCCTTAGATAGTCCTTCGACAGGCTCAGGACGAACGGGGTCTTGCGTCACATCAGTTACATCATTTCTATTAATGTTTGTCATGGGATTATTTCTCCGCCAATGTGGTGTGCGTCATGGGCTGCCCCGTCAGGCGTTCCAGCTCCAGCATCACGAAATGAAAACGGCTGGCCGCTTCGATGCTGTCACGCTCAATGGCTTGCCGCTCGTTTTGGGCGGCGATCAATTCCAGCGCCGAATAGCGCCCTGTGCTGTAGCCATTTTGCATCTCTCGCAAGCGGCTTTCTGCCAACGGCAAGGCCGTGTTTTTGAGCAACAAGGCTTCGCGTTGACTGGATTGTGCTTGTGCGTAAAAAGTATGTAACAGCAGATTGATATCGATCTGTCCTAAGTGCTCCTCCGCCTGACCGCGCTCCATCTCCGCCCGCGCTTGTGCAATGCCGCCTTGGTTGCGGTTGTTAATCTGCAAAGGCATGGAGAAATTAAACACCAAGGCGTTATCGCCGCTTTCCTGCAAGCGCCGCACGCCCAAACCTACATTGATGTCGGGCGTGGCACCGGACTCCGCCAAGCGCAACTGCGCCTCACGCAAACGTGCACGGCTAAGATATTGCGCAACCTGTGGTGATGCCTGCACACGCGCTTGCAACATCGACAAGGCAGGCAATGCAGGGAAGGCAAATAGCACGTTTCGCACATTGCTAAAATCTGCACGCACGGCACCCCAACTAGAAGCCAGACGCAAACAGCTCACATCAACCTCGCTGCTGGCGCGTTGGACGTCCAGTTGCGCACGCATAACCGCAATCCTCAATCCATCGACCTCCGCCATCGAGACAGCGCCTGCCTGCTTGCGCCGTTGGGCACCGGCCAGTGCTTTTTCCGTACTGTGAACTTGCGTTTGCGTCCATGTTTGCAAGGCTTGCCTGTGCGCCGTTTCGATATAACGCCGCGTCGTTTCGGCCAACACCTCGAGGCGTGCGAGCGCGTAGGCTTGCTCCGTGCTGTCGGTAGCGCGATGCGCCGCGTTCAAGCGCAACTGCCGTTTATTACCCAGCTCCACCGTTTGGCTTAACGACAAGGTGTATTCCGCACTGCGCGTGCCGCGTAGATCGCCAGAACCCGCCACGTTTTCTACTTCCAACGCCAGCTCTGGGTTCGGACGCAAGCCAGCTTGCAGCACCCGCGCTTCAGCGGCACGTTGCTCAAAAGGGTAAATCGCCAATTGGGGACTGCTTTGCAGCGTGTACTGCAAGGCTTTCTCTAACGTCAGGCTGGCAGGCTCCGCCGAGAGATGCAGCGCAATACCCCCAACACAGAAAAAAGCGGCTGTGCGCAATGCGCATACAGCAAGAACACGCGAGAGTACGCCCATATGCTAAGACCTCTTAATCAATCAGAATAAGCCGAGCAATTTTTCGGCAGATGCACGTAAAATAAGGGCTTGAGTCAAATAGATAGGCGAAAAGCAAGGAAAGCATTAACGGTGGTGGCTCTGCGCCCGCACAAAGACAGGCGCGCATAGTAACAAGTGTTGGTTTTATTAGAAGGCGTTAGGCATTGGCTAAGAATAACGTTCCGATTTACCGTTCGCGCCCGAGCTTGTCGAAGAGCGGCTCAAGGCGAACGGAAAGTGATACCTAGCCAAATCTTTAAAGCGGTTGCTTCTGTTTGCGGCTTCAGCTATGCCTAGCGGCTCGATAAGCGCACCAAGAATAGCTGCATGGTTGTTCTGTGATGTTGTGGCAAGAAGATGATGCCATCACTAAACGACGATTATGGTTCCCATTTCTGATTAGCGCCGCCGTTGCAGGTCCAAGTCACCACATCGGCACCGTTGTTCGTGTTGCCTCCGCTGATGTCTAAGCATTTGCCATTTAATTTGCTTCTAATGGCTAAACCGTCAAAGTACCACTGTTGATTGATTGCGCCGTTACAAGTCCACATGATGACTTTACCGCCATCGCCAGCAAAGGAACCGCTGATATCCAAACACAGATTGTTTAGCTTTGACTTGATTTCCGCGCCGCTGGAATACCATTGCTGGTTTGCAGAGCCAGCCCCGCCGCAACTCCACATTTGCACAACAGTACCCGGGCTTGCGTTTACCCCGCGAACGTCTAGGCATTTGCCATTTAATTGCGACGTAATCGGCGAGTTGATAGGCACCAGTCTGTTGACGGCAATCACCGCGTTAATCAAAGAAGCCCCGGGGAAATCCGCCACAATAATGCCCACATTTTTATAGCGCATCGTGGGTATTGCGTTGGTAACTTGCAAAAGCGCGGCCGTTAATGTGTTGATGCCCTCAAAGGCTATCGTGCAGATACCAATAAAGCAGTTAACACGTGGAAAATCAGGATAGGAGTCTTTCCATCCCGGCGTGGTGCGGCCGGTTGAAAGACGAGCAGCGCCTGTCGCTGGCGAACTGTGCCCACTGGCAACAAAATAGGGGAATGAGCCTGTAGAGCCGCTTAAATAGTTAAGGTAAATACGGCCGTCGGTGGCAGTGGCAGCACGCTGTATATGCGCCTTCACCTTCTCCCATTTATTGTAGAGATCCCAGTTGCTGGTTAGGGCGTAATAGTCTTGCTTGTCCAGCTGATGATAGGACGTGCCGACATCCCCCGTTGGCCCGTCAGAAAACACCACGATTTTGCCCCTGACATCACCCAGCTTTGGGTTTTCTTCTCCACCAGACCAAAAATAGGCACTGTATTGTTTGTAATAAGCCAAGAAAGCGGTCTGGAATACGTTCGGCGATGGATCGTTGTTGGTTTCATTTTTAACACGCATGAAAACTACTTCGGTCGGGTGCTGCTTCAAAAAAACCGTCACCTCATTCAGCACGCTATCAAACTTAGCCTGCTGGCTCACAATGCCATGATAAAGCTGAAGCTGGTTATTGCCGACAGATTTAAGGCGGATATCCAGAAAGCGAATGCCGGACACCAACTGCTTCGTAATCGACATACTCTGCGTTTGTGTGCTATCGCCACCGTAAAATGCGCCAGAGTCGTGTGTGCCAGGAATGGATATCTGGTTGACTTTATAACTGCCGGGGATATCACGCATCCAGTCTGCATTGGAGGCAACATTTGCACTGTCATGAGAATAGGCGCCATCATTGTGCGCCATAGACACGCACGGTGTTGCAACCAAAAAACAGAATAACGCCAGTGATACGCCAAGCCGCTGCGCCCTATCAACGCCCGCACGGCTGTTTTTTCTCCTGAACCTCACCATACCCCACCCTCCCAATTTATGGATTTATGCCCAATACACAGCAGCAGCCGACCACACGGCAGATAGCCTTTCTGGTTTTCAGCCAACACCGCTACTGCATAGAGTGTAGATGAGATTTTTGGTTTATTTAGCACACAGTGCTGTGCCGCCACGCACTAGCGTGACAATTTGCCACATCGTTTTTTTTGCCCCCGCTTTCTACAATCATCGCCGTCTTTCATAGAGTCGTTGGGGGCTTATGCGCACCATTTTATTTTCTTATCTACTATTCGCCGCTGTTATTTCATTTTTATCCAGTTTTGCGCTGGCCTCGCCCCCCCCCCAAAGTCTGCCAGAAACCGTGGTGACCGCCGCCAGAACGGCGCAGCCTTTAACCGTGGTGCTGGATGCCAAAACCCCGCACCAACCCTTGCCTGCGCAGGATGGTGCAGACTATTTAAAGGCAATTCCGGGCTTTTCTGTGGTGCGCAAAGGCGGCTCGGGCGGCGACCCTGTTTTTCGCGGCATGGCCGGCTCGCGCCTGAATATATTGCAAGATGGCGAAACCCTGCTGGGCGGTTGCGGCGGACGTATGGATCCACCAACAGCCTATATATACCCACAAAGCTACGACACCGTCACGCTCATAAAAGGGCCGCAAACAGTGCTGTACGGGGCGGGCAACGCGGCCGGCGTTGTGCTGTTTGAGCGTGAACGTGAACGCCTGAACGACAAGGAAGCAAAAGCCTACGCCAGTGCCTTGGGCGGCGACTTTGGCCGTCACGAAGAGGTATTGGATGCGCGCGGAGGCGTACCCGAGGCGTATCTACGCGGCGCAGTTACCAACGCACACCAAGGCGACTACCGCGATGGCGATGGCCAAAAAATCCATTCGCGCTACTCACGCGCCAGTGCGAATGGTGCCGTGGGTTTCACGCCTACTGAAAACAGCTTGCTTGAAGTGGCTGGTGCGCATAGCGATGGCGAGGCAGCCTATGCCGATCGCGGCATGGACGGCGCGCAGTTCACGCGCGACAACCTTGGCCTACGGCTACAACAAGACAACTTAAGCGAGCACTGGAAAAAACTGGAGCTGCACAGTTACTACAATAATATCGACCACGTTATGGACAACTACAGCCTGCGTCCCTTAAACGGCGCAACACCAAAAGCCTCCAATCCTTCACGTAAAGTGGTGGGCGGGCGTATCGCCGCGACGCTGGCGCTGACGGAACGCACGCAGACCGTCATAGGGCTTGATACCCTGCGCGATCAGCACAGCAAACGCATAACGCTGAATCAAAGTTTATTGCCCTATCAAGACGTGCCGCGCACGGAGGATGCTCGCTTTGAACAGACAGGCGTTTTTGGCGAGGTCACGCACCACTACAACACACAGCAACGGCTAATTAGCGGCTTGCGACAAGATCACTGGTGGGCGGAAGACCAGCGCAGCAAGATCAATATGCAAGCGAACCCCACCGCCGACCACGAACGCACAGCCCGCCTTAACAGCGGCTTTATGCGTTACGAACACGATGTAGCATCACTTGGCGGCACGCTGTATGCCGGCTTAGGCCACAGCGAACGCTTTCCTGATTACTGGGAATTGATAGCCAAAGAAAGTGCGCACAGCACCAGTGCTTTTGATGCCAAACCTGAAAAAACGACACAACTAGATACCGGCTACCTGTTTCACAGCGGCCAACTGAGCGGCGGTCTTTCGGCGTTTTACAACGAGATAAACGATTTTTTGCTGATTGAATCTGATTTTGCCAAACCCACCACCGGCCTACAGCGCTTTACGAAACCTTGCGGCTGCACAATGATAAAAACCGTAAAAGGGATACGCACGACCAGCATCACGCGCAATGTGGATGCCCACACATGGGGTGGCGAAGCGGGCATTGGCTACGCCCTAAACCCCGTCTGGCGCACGGATGCGACACTGGCTTATGTACACGGCCAAAACAACACAGACAACCACCCATTGGCACAAATGCCCCCACTGGAAAGCCGCTTTAGCCTGATGTATGACGATGGAACATGGTCTTACGGCGGCCTGCTGCGCATGGTGGCAAAGCAGACGCGCGTGAGCCTTCACCAAGGCACCATTGCCGGACAAGATATTGACGAATCTAGCGGTTTTAGTGTGTTTTCGCTTAACGCTAGCTGGCGCGCAAACGCTCACGTACAGCTCACAGCGGGCATCGACAACCTGCTAGACAAAAACTACGCCGAACACCTCAGCCGTGCCGATGCAACGATGACAGGTTACGATCAAATTCGGCAGGTCAATGAACCAGGGCAAACCGTGTGGGCGCAGGTACAGGGCTTTTTTTAGCAGCGATTTGACACATTGAAAACACCATCTTGAACAGGCGATTAGGGCGCGCGTGCCGTCAAAATAGCGCGCTTAGGCGCGGGATACCCTTCAACCGTTTTGCTGGCATCGGCAGGGTCGAGAAAGTCCAGCAGTGATTGAAAACGCATCCAGTCGGTGCTGCGCTGCTCCTCGACTGTCGTGGTTTCCACATTCACCACACGCACATCGCGGAAACGGTTTTTGTGCAGCCAGCACTTTACGGCCTCAACGCTGGGAATAAACCACACATTGCCCATACGGGCGTAACGATCTTTCGGCACCAGCGCGGTGTTCGCGCAACCCTCCACGACGAGCGTTTCAAGCACCAACTGGCCGCCTGGCTTAAGCAGTTGGCGCAACGCTAAAAGGTGATCCATCGGTGAACGGCGGTGATACAGCACGCCCATTGAAAACACCGTATCGAACGCTTGCAAATGGGGCGGCATGTCTTCAATGCCCAGCGGCAGCACGAAAAGTTTTGCGCTGCGAATGTAATGTTGCAGCGCAGCGTACTGCACCACAAACAACGGCGAAGGGTCGATGCCGACCACTAACTCTGCGCCCGCCCCCACCATACGCCAGCCGTGATACCCGCTGCCGCAGCCTATATCCAATACGGTTTTCCCAGTGAGATCGTCAATAAACGGCGCGAGGCGCTGCCATTTCCAGTCAGAGCGCCATTCGGTGTCAATCACAGTGCTGAACAAATCAAAAGGCCCTTTGCGCCACGGATGCAAACCGCGCAGCGCGTTTTCAAGCGTCACCTGTGTTGTCATCTCAAGCGGCTTTTGTGCACGCAAGGTGATGCAGTCGGCATCCAAAACAATGCGGCTAGGCTCGAGCGTCGGCAATTGCTGCAAGCAGTCGAGCCAGCGCGGCAAATCGCCCCAACGCTCGGCATTAAAGTTGTTGGCGACAGTGTTATTTAATGAGGCCACCCACGGCGCGAGAGGTGTATTTTGCAGGCGCGCCAACAGAGGCGCGTAAGTGCTTTGAATAAAAGATGCAATCACTTAATGGCGACCAAAGAAACAAAACTAAAACACTGAAACCAAACACCAAAATGGCTGAATCCCGCTTTTTTTAGGCGCTCTTGATGGGTTTTTAGGTTTTCTGGCAGCAGAACGTTTTCCAGCGCGGTGCGCTTCTGCGCCACTTCCAATGCTGAATAGCCGTTGGATTTTTTGAAGTCGTGGTACAAATCTGTATTGAGCTGCTGCATCAGCGGATTATCAAAGGCAATTTTCTCCGACAAAACCAGCACGCCATTTGGCAATAAACCCGCATAAATACGCTGAATAACCGCATCACGTTCCGCCAGCGGCACAAATTGCAGCGTGAAATTCAGCACAACCACCGAAGCGTTTTCGATGGCCACATCTTGCAGGTCAGCGCACAACAGTTGCGGCGCTGTCGTCGCGACATGCGCCAATGCTGCTTTGCATCGCGTCAGCATGGCGGGCGAATTATCGACGGCGATAAATTCAACATCGCGACCAGACAACTGCGCTACCATAGCCAACGTAGATGCCCCAAGCGAACAGCCCAAGTCGTAACAGCGACTGCGATCCTGCGCGTGGCGCGCAGCCAAAAGCCCCGTCATAGCAATGATCGTGCTGTAACCTGGCACCGAACGCTGAATCATATCGGGGAAAACAGCAGCTACCGCATCATCAAATGCAAAGGGCGCAATAGCATCAAGTTCGGCAGAGTAAATAGCGTCGTGCATAGAGAAAACTAGGGGGCTGAAGGGGGCGTTTGAGCGACTTGCAAGCTCCAGTTCACAGCGGCTTCATCCGGCTTTACGAGGTCAAAGGCGATATGAACGGGCTGTCCGACGGGCATCATCGTTTTCCCTGCCCACTGACTGCCGAGGTATTCCTTCGGCTCAAAACGACGACTGGCAACCGGCTGTTGCGCTAAGTTTTGGAAATACATATCCAGTTTTGGGAAAGGCTGTGGCTGTTCGGCCTCATTCAACAAAACAGCCTCCACTGCCAGCGCATCTGTACTGGGATCGGGGCGCACCAGTAACTGGGAAATTTTGATGGTGCGCCAACTTTCCTCCAATGGCAGGGAACAGCCTAGCGTGCGACATAGCGACTGCAACCACGGGCGCGTTTCTTCCTGTTTCACCAGTTGATCGAAGTGAAAAAACACGTACTGAGCCAAGGCTAACGCGAGCAATAGCGCAGCCAGCAACGTCCACAACACCTGCATTTTCCACTGCGACGGCGTGGGCGCGACAGCCATCTCAACCGGCGCAGGATCAATATGAGCAATCATGGTGGCGCGCCGCGCGCTAAGTGGCGGTTCAGCAGCCAAGGTGTCGTCAAATACAGGGTAATCAGGCGTGTTGGCGGCGGCTCTCTGGCCGGCAGATTGATCTTGCCGATACGTGTTTTGCTTGCCGATTTTCCCGCTTATATCCACACACGGCAGCGCCTCTACTTCCTCTATTTCAACACTTGTTTCGGCCACGCTTTCTGCATCTATTGCCGCTTCTGTTTCGGCCTGTGTTGCAAATCCGCTGATCAGTTCACGCGCCCATGATTCGTTTACGACAATAGAACTCGATGCCGTTTCGGTGCCGCTTGTCGCCGTGTCATCGGCAGGCGCTCTACGGTAATCCCGCTCCTCAAAAAGAGGCTGCCTTGTCACGGCAGGCTCAGCCACCACCGCGTCCGCAGTCTGCATTTGACGATCTAGGTTCGCCTGATCAAAAGGAAATCGCATTTCGTTAACCGGTACGGTCGCGCTTTGAGCGGGTGCGGCAGGCACTTCAAGGTCGGCGAAGTTGGTGGCCACCACCCAGTGCTGGCGCGCTTGGAAAACATGCAGGCAAGCCCCACAGCGCACCGCGCCATTGGCTATCGCCAGTTGAGCGTCAGTAATTTTAAAAGCGGTCTGGCACTGCGGACAGCGTGTCACCATTTTGCTCATTGCCGATTCCTGTTGGGTGTGCCACTTGATGGGGCATTTAGTGTAATGCAGGCTGCGTATTGTCACATCCTCAATTTGTGCGCAAAGTCGCGAAGTGATGCCTAGCCGCTGCGCCTGCTTTTATGCACAATGCCGAAGCATCAAAAACTACCCTATAAAAAATAAGGAGATCGCCATGAGCGAGACAATTGAGCACAGAAAAACCATGAACGCCAGTCAACGCGCAGATTATGACCCTTATTCGCATGCGGCAATGCAAGACCCTTATCCGCTGTATGCTGCGATGCGCCGCGAAGGAAAGCCCCATTTCATGCCTAAATACAACGGCTGGGCTTTGGCGCGCTTCCAAGATATTTGGGATGCCAGCACGAAAGTAGATGACAACGTCACCTTCACCAAAGGCCAAACCCCCGGCCAAGTTCTGCTCGGCGAGCCAGTACCCAGGACGTTTATGACGATGGACGCACCAGAGCACCGCCAATGGCGCGGCCTCATTCGACAGGAATTCACACCAGAAGGCGTGCGCGAAAGCGAGCAGCGTCTGCGCCAATTAACCCGCGATTTACTCGAGCCCCTGCTCAAAAAAGGCGAGTTTGATGTTTACAGCGAATTGGCCAACCGCGTCACCTGCATCAACGCCGGTTATAACCTCGGCCTGCCGCAAGAAGACGCCGAAAAATGGCGCGCATTAATTGACGACATGCTGCACCGTGAGCACGGTCAAGTCGGTGGCGGTTCGCCACGCAATCAGGCCGCCGCCGGCGAGTTGTTTGGCTATTTTGGGCAATACGTTGCCGAGCTGCGCAGCAATCCCGCGCTCGCACAGCGTTACACCAAACTCTTTTTGGATGCCAACATTGATGGCCGCACGCTCAACGACGAAGAAATGATGTTTTATCTATTCTCGCTGCTGGTCGTCGGCTCTGAAACAACGCCGATCACGGTGGCGGGAACGCTGTGGAACTTAGAGCAGCACCCCGAACAAAAAGCCGCAGTTTTAGACGGTGTTGCGCGGCAAGACATGGGCTTACTGCGAAAAGCTTTTTTGGAAACGGCGCGCTACGACCAACCCACAAACATGCTGGCACGTGTAGCCAAGCGCGACTTTGAACTGAACGGCGCGCACATCAAAAAAGACCAGCCGCTGTTGTTTTTATATGCCTCTGCTGAACGCGATGAAAGCGTTTATCCGCATGCCGATCAGTTCGACTTATACCGTCAGCCCACGGAAAAAAGCCTGATGTTTGGTCACGGCGGCCACAAATGCTTAGGCATGCACCTAGGCGTGATGATGGGCTGCATTCTATTAGAGGAAATTGTGAACGCGGTGGGTGACTACACCGTGGTAAGCGACCAATGCGAACGCCTATACGGCGAACATTTGTCCGGCTGGGGCAAATTAGTTATCCGCTTTCAACCAAAAAGAAGCGTGTGATCTCCCGCTCGTGCTGAGTTACGCGCTTTTTGCGCGTAGCCAAGCATGCGCCATAAAACCATCTAAATTTGACACTGCGGGCACCACACGGTGCTACGCTGGCCAAGCTTGGCTTCTAGCAAGCGGCCTTGGCATCGTGTACATGGCAGACCGCCACGTCCGTAAACCTGTAGCTCTTGCGCAAAGTAGCCGAGCGCACCTTCGACTCCCACAAAGTCGCGCAGGGTAGTGCCGCCACGCTGGATGGCGCAAGTCAATACGTCGCGCAACACGCACACCAGCCGCGCGCTTTCGTTTTTCGTAAGAGAGCCTGCCTCGCGCAGCGGCAAAATACCCGCGATAAAAAGGGACTCATTAGCGTAAATATTGCCAATGCCCACCACAATGTGACTGTCCATCACGAATGTTTTAATCGACTGTTTGCGCCGACGACTCACATTGAATAGGTAGTGCGAGCTAAACGCATGCGTCAACGGCTCTGGCCCCAGCTTCGCCAGTAAAACGTGCTTGCATGGGCTTGTTGTCGTCCATAACCACGCGCCGAAACGACGCGGGTCACGGTAGCGCAGGCAGCGGCCATTGCTCAATACAAGATCAATATGCTCGTGTTTGCCGCAAGGCAAATGCGCCTCAACCAGCCGCAAGCTGCCCGACATACCCAAGTGCACAATCAGCGTGCCGTTCTCACAGGCGATCAGTAGATATTTGGCGCGACGCGTAACGTCGAGGATACGTTGATTTTCGAGTATTTTTTCCAGCCCATCTTCCACAGGCCAGCGTAAACGGCGCTCACGCACCTGCAAATGGCTGACGGTCTGCGAGAGCAAGTAAGGCCGTATGCCACGTAACGTGGTTTCAACTTCTGGCAGTTCGGGCATGTCAGATCAAAACCAAAAAGCCCAGCGAGCGCTGGGCTTTTTATATGAAGACAAAACATCAAGCCAAAAGCAGAATTACTTGATTTTGGCTTCTTTGTACATTACGTGTTGGCGGATAACAGGATCAAATTTTTTGATCTCCATTTTTTCCGGCATAGTACGTTTGTTCTTGTCGGTGGTGTAAAAGTGACCAGTGCCAGCCGAAGACACCAAGCGAATTTTATCGCGCATGATCGTTATCTCCTAAAAAATGTTGAGGGCTCAGACTTGCTCGCTGCGGCGCACCTGTTCATTGCGGCCGCATATATCTGCCAGCACAACATCAATGCCGACTTTGTCGATTGTGCGCATGCCCTTGGAAGAGACACGCAGACGCACAAAGCGGTTTTCTGATGCCACCCAAAAGCGGTGGTAGTGTAAATTTGGCTCAAAACGGCGACGTGTGCGGTTTTTAGCGTGGGATACGTTGTTGCCGGTCATGGGTTTTTTGCCGGTCACGATACAAACTTTTGACATGTGTACACCTTTAAAACAAATGCGGCCTGAAATGGGCATGGCGAAGCCGCGCAAAGAGCTGCGCTTTATAGCAGAGGGACACGCGAGAGGCAAGAAAAAGATAGTTGACTGCGCGAATCAAACCCAATTCTGGTTGGACATAGCTTTGTATTGCTATAGAATGCGCGCCTCCGTGCCTGAGTGGCGGAATCGGTAGACGCGCACGACTCAAACTCGTGTTCCTAACGGAGTGAGAGTTCGAGTCTCTCCTCAGGCACCAATTAATGGCTTTTTACTCTGCCGCAACTTGCCGCATTATGTTTTTTACGTCCCAGGAATTTGACGTATCGTCTGGGGCTTACCCCCATCGAACCGGCATTTTGTGTTCCCTGTGATAGCGCAAACGCAGCAAGTATTCCGCCGAGGGCTTGAGCGTTTGCCGCGTTTTTGTGCGCTCTACCCATAATCGCGACAGCCAAAAACGCGCAGCCGCTAACTGCAATAGTGTCGGCCAGTGCTGTTGCTCATGAGCGGTGACATGTCGCTGAGCACAATAGGCACTCACCATAGTTTGGGCAAGCACTTCGTCCACCGATCCATTGGCCAGCGCGCACCAATCATTGATGGCAATAGCCAAATCCAGCAGCAGCACATCGGTACCGGCGTGGTAAAAATCAATAACGCCAGCCAACTGCTCGCCGCCTCCTACAAAAAGTGCATTGTCGCGAAAAAGATCACCGTGAATGATGCCCTGCGGCAAGCCTTGCGCTCGCACAAAAACAGCATTGTTTATCTGTTCCGTTAGCAGATTTTTTTCATCATCGAGCAGATTAGGCAGGTGCTGTTGCGATGTTTGCATCCACTGCGTGCCGTGCGGGTTGATGCGGGCTTCAGGGTAATTCGCGGTGCGCGTGTGCATCTCCCCCAAAAAAGCCCCGATAGCCGCACAATGTGCCGCATGCACATTCATCACATGCGCGCCCGTCAAGCGCGGAAACAACAGCGCTGGTTTGCCCGACAAACAATGTAGCGTTTTACCTTGCTGGTCGGCCAGCGGATAAGCCACCGGCAGCTTGTGCGCATGCAGCTCCGTCATAAGGCTTATAAAAAACGGCAGTTCTTGCGACGACAACGCCTCAAACAACGTTAGCACCCACTCACGCTCACCGGCGCGCAAAAAATAGGTGCTGTTTTCAATGCCGTCACTGGCACCTTGGCAAGAAAATGGCACGTGGATGCCGTAGTCTCGCAACATAACTGCCAGCTCTTGTTCGTTGATGGGCGTGTAAAAAGCCATGGAAATATCGCAAAAGGATGAAGCCAATTCTAGGCGGTATCCGGCCGCGCACGCGACAATGCTATTCTTTCGCACCGCAAAACCGGACTATTCCTCACCATGATTGTTCCAGATCGCATCCTTGTCGACGGCTCCTCTTATTTCTACCGTGCGTTTCATGCGTTGCCACCTTTGGCCACCGCCAGCGGCCAGCCCACCGGCGCAATTAAAGGCGTGCTTTCCATGTTGCGCCGCCTGCGTGCCGACTATCCGCACAGCATTATGGTGGTGATTTTCGATGCGAAAGGCGGCACGTTTCGTAACGAGCTCTACCCTGCATACAAGGCCAATCGCCCGCCCATGCCAGATGATTTACGTGTGCAAATTGAGCCTCTGTATGCCGCTATTCGTGCGATGGGTTTGCCGCTGCTGATCGTTGAAGGAGTGGAAGCCGACGACGTAATCGGCACGCTGGCGATGCAGGCGCGTGCGCATCAACACGAGGTGCTGGTGTCCACCAGCGATAAAGATATGGCGCAACTGGTGTGCGAGCACGTCACGCTCGTCAACACCATGAGTGACACGGTATTGGATCGCGCAGGCGTTCTCGAAAAATTTGGCGTTTTTCCCGAACAAATTGTCGATTATCTGGCGCTGATGGGCGACAAGGTAGACAACATCCCTGGCGTGGACAAATGCGGCCCAAAAACCGCAGCGAAGTGGCTGCAGGAATTTGGCACGCTGGAAAAGGTGATGGAAAACGCCGGCAAAATCAGCGGGAAAATTGGCGAAAATCTGCGTGCTGCTTTAGATTTTTTGCCGCTGTCGCAACAACTAGCCGCCATTAAAACCGATGTGAATTTACCGCAAAACTGGCATGACTTGCACCCGACAGAACCGGATCAAGAACAGCTAATAAACCTGTTTGAAACGCTTGAATTTAAAAGCTGGCACGCAGAACTATTGCGCGGCGGACAGATGATGGCGGCCGTCACAAAAAAACAAGAGACAGAAAAGCCATCTTCCATGACCGGAGAAACCGCCGATTTTTTTTCTGCAGAAATACCTGAAGAACGCCATTTATACGAAACTATTTTTTCTATGACTGCTTTAAATAGCTGGATAGAAAAATTAAAACACGCGCCGTATTTTTCTTTTGATCTTGAAACAACCAGCTTGGATTACATGCAGGCCGATATCGTCGGGCTGTCATTTTCCATTAGCGCAGGCCGTGCCGCTTATGTGCCGATGGCGCACAGTTATCTCGGTGTGCCGCAGCAGTTGTCGCGCATAGATGTATTAGAAAAAATGCGCCCAATTTTAGAAAATTCCGCACACAAAAAAGTGATGCAAAACGGCAAATATGACATGAATGTACTGGCGCGTGTGGGCATCACGCTGCGCGGCGTAACGTTCGACACCATGCTGGAATCTTACGTTTTAGATTCGGTGGCGACGCGCCACAACATGGATGATCTGGCGCAAAAATATCTGAATTACAAAACCATTCATTTTGAAGATGTGGCAGGCAAAGGCGCAAAGCAATTGCGTTTCGACGAGATAGAAATAGGACAAGCCGCAGCCTATGCCGCTGAAGATGCCGACATAACTTTGCGCTTGCACGAAACACTGTGGCCGCAAGTACAACAACAAAACGGCCTAAGATTTATTTATGAAAAAATTGAAGCACCGTTGATTCCCATTTTGTCACGCATGGAATGCCACGGCGTGCTGATAGATGCCGCGCTGCTGGCAAAACAAAGTGTGGCGTTGGACGCACGCTTACAAGCATTGGAGCGCGAAGCATTTGATCTGGCGGGGCAGGAATTTAATCTGAGTTCACCGAAACAATTGGGCGAAATTCTTTACGGAAAATTGCAGTTGCCTGCACTGAAAAAAACCCCCACCGGCCAAGCATCTACCGCAGAGGCAGTATTACAGGAGCTGGCTCTGGATTACCTGCTGCCACAAGTGATTATGCAGCACCGTGGACTGAGCAAATTAAAATCCACCTACACCGACAAATTGCCGCGTATGCTCGACCCCGTTAGCGGTCGCGTGCACACGTCTTACCATCAAGCAGTGGCAGCTACCGGCCGCCTGTCATCGTCTGACCCAAACCTGCAAAACATTCCCATACGCACAGCAGAAGGCCGCCGTGTGCGGCAAGCGTTTATCGCACCCAACGGTTACAAAATTATCGCAGCGGATTATTCGCAAATTGAGCTGCGTATCATGGCGCATTTGTCAGAAGATGCCGGTTTATGTCGCGCATTTTCTGAAGGCTTAGACATTCACCGCGCCACCGCCGCTGAAGTGTTTGGCATGCCGCTGCAAGCTGTAACACAAGAGCAACGCCGCAGCGCAAAAGCCATCAATTTTGGGCTGATTTACGGCATGTCGGCTTTTGGATTGGCCAAACAATTGCGCGTCGGTCGCGCACAAGCGCAGGACTACATCAATGTATATTTTGCGCGTTACCCTGGCGTGTTGTCTTACATGGAAAACACACGCTCGCAGGCGGCTGAAATCGGCTTCGTCGAAACGCTTTTTGGGCGGCGTTTGTATCTGCCGGAAATCCGCGCCCGCAACGCAGGCTTACGTCAAGCCGCCGAACGCACTGCCATCAATGCGCCCATGCAAGGCACCGCAGCCGACATTATTAAACGCGCCATGATTAACGTGGATGCGTGGCTGCAAACCTCAAATATCGACGCACGTATGGTGATGCAAGTACACGATGAACTGGTATTTGAAGTGGCGGAAAATGCCGTGGAAAACGTGCGCGAAAACATCGTGCAACTGATGGCAAGTGCCGCCGATTTACGTGTGCAGCTGATTGTCGATACCGGCGTGGGTAACAACTGGGATGAGGCGCATTGAGCCGTTAGCATTCCATTCGCCCTGAGCTTGTCGAATAGCATTGGCGCGCTTGCTGGCACGGCCAGCTCGATGGTTTGACCTAATGCCGACGGCGATGGCTACCGAGATGCAATAGACCCGCAGCCGACAAACCCTGCTGTACATTGAATGGGAAGCGCAGCATTGTTTGATCCGATCACAGATCGGCGCTTATTGCATCACCAGCGGTTCACCAAAACACATGCGCAATAACGCCACATTCTCCTGCCACGCAGGCATGCGTGCCCCGAGATCATTGGCAATCCAACCGTGCAGCGGCAATCCGTCGGCCAGTATTGCTTCCCGTGTTAGCAAGGCGTGATTCAAACAGCCCAACTTTAAACCCACCACCAAAATGACGGGGATGTTTAAAATTTTCACCACATCGGCCAACGTTTCGCTGTTGTTGATCGGCGTGCGCCAGCCGCCCGCGCCCTCGATTAGCGCGTAATCAAAATCAGTGTGCTTCAGCACGGCTTGTATTTTCTGCGCAATAGTTTCGGCACTTAACAGCACATCACCGTGCGCTGCGGCAATGTGCGGTGCGATTGGCTCGGCAAAACAAAAAGGGTTGATAGCCTCATAAGGCAACTTGATGGAACTCGCGGCCATCAACGCCAGCGCGTCCTCATTACGCAAACCCTCCGCACACAATTGCGCTCCAGATGCCAGCGGTTTTAATCCTAATGTACGCAAGCCTTTTTGTTGCGCGTGATGCAACAACGCACAAGCGGAATAGGTTTTGCCTGCGTCTGTATCTGTGCCAGTGACAAAAAATATTTGCTTCATAAATTTGATCTCCGCTGGGGGGGGCAACGCGTTTTTAACAAACCGCACTCACATAAAACACCGCATACGTCGCAGGCAATCCATCCAATTCACGAAACTGTTCATAAGCCACTTGCGCGTGTTGCCAGTGTTGTTTTCCGGTTAAACCCGCAGGCTGACCGGCATTCATGTTGTGCGCGCCGATGGCTTTTAATTCGCGCACCAGTTCAAACATATCGGGATAATGTTTAACGTAAGAAATTTGATTTGTTTTCACAGTGTGAAAACCCGTGTCTTGCAAACATTGCTGCAAAAAATCAGCCGCCATAAAGTGATTCACATGCACTCGGTCATCTGCCGCTTGCCAGCTTTTCTCTAACTCATGCAATGTGCTGGGCAAAAAAGTGCTGAAAAATAACTGGCCGCCTGCACACAATACGCGTCGCCATTGCACGAAACAACGCGGCACATCGCTCGCCCACTGCAGGGCTAAATTACTCACCAGAACATCCACGCTGTTATCTGCCAGCGGCAAGCGCTCCATGTCGCCTTGTAGCCAGATAATTTTCTCGCCGTGCTGTTGGCGCGCATATAGCAGCATATCTGTGGCGATATCCAGCGCCAAAACAACATTATTTTCTTGATAAAAATGCCGACTGATGAACCCTGTACCGCAGCCGACATCCAATATTTTTTGGGGTGTTTCAAAATTCATTTGCGATAAAAGTTGCGTGCCAACTTCACGTTGCAAAATAGCAAAGCGGTCATAACTGGCGGCTGCTTTTCCAAACGAGCGGCGAATATTTTTTTTATCGACCCGATAACGCTCGTCTTCGTGCACGTTTTTTTCAGATGCGGTGCTGGCAATAAATGTGCGTATTTTTTCTGCTAATAGCTCTGGCTGCGACAAAGGCAAAACGTGACTGCTACTCATAATGTCTATTTGTTGGTTTTCGTTTAATTCGCGGAAAAAAGGCACGCAACTAATTGGCACTAATGCGTCGTTACTTGCCAGTATATGCAGGCTGCGTACAGGAGTTTTTTTAAGCGCTGCGCGGTTGTCGATCTCGCCCAAAATCGTTAACGCTTTCAAAGCGGTTTGTGGGTGAATGTCGGAAAAATCACACAGTTTCTTTAATTGATCTTCAGCGCATTTATTGCTGTTATTTTTGTTTTGCAAAAGCAAAAAATGTCGCCAGCAGCTTTCTGCGTGTGCAGAAAAGCGCGCGCAGAAATCGCTGAAAACTTCACGCGTAATTCCCGGCCAGCGCGTTTTATCGTTTGATTTATCTTCAACAAAAACAGCATTGCTGGCGAGCGTACACAGCAACGCGATGCGCGCCGGAAAACGCGCAGCCAATTGCACCGCCAACATGCCGCCCAAAGACCAGCCGCACAAATAAGCGCGCGGCGGCATTTTTGCTGCAATGTAATCGAGCAATTGATCGAGGTTGTGTAGCGGCTCGTGATAGGCCGTGCCAAAGCCGGGCAAATCAATGGTCAGCACATCACCTTTTCCACTTTGCTGCCAGCACTCCAAAAAAGGCGACCACACGCGGCTGGTTGTACCCCAACCGTGCAGCAAAACCAGCGGCAAATGTTCTGTCATCGTACGCTCGTGGTTTTCTGTAAAGCAAGAAACAGCGCGTCTAACAACTGCTCTATGTCATTCTCTGAATGATCGGCACATAGCGTAATGCGCAAACGCGCCGCATTGGCCGCCACCGTGGGCGGGCGCACGGCACCGACTAAAAACCCTGCATTACGCAGCGCGGATTCCACAGCCATTACGCACTCACTGCTACCGATCAATAAAGGCTGAATGGCCGTTTTTGATGCCAACAATGGCAGTTTTCGCTGCGCGGCACCCGCACAAAAAAAAGCAATACGTGCGCGCAATACATCACGCCGCCAATTTTCTGTTTGCAACAGTTTGAGCGCAGCAGAGCTGACGGCGGCTTGCGCGGGCGGCATGGCGGTGGTGTAAACGTAGCTGCGCGCAAATTGCGTGAGCATGTCGATCAAGTCTGCGCTGCCCGCCACAAACGCGCCAAAACTGCCGAGTGCTTTGCCGAGTGTTGCCATCAATACCGGCACGTCATTTTGCGTTTGAGCGAAATGCTCGCACACGCCCGCGCCGTTTTTCCCCAACACACCAAAGCCGTGCGCATCATCCACCATCAACAGCGCGTTGTGATGGGTGCAGAGCACGGCTAAAGCGGGCAGCGGCGCAATATCGCCATCCATACTGAACACGCCATCGCTGGCGACCAGTGTTTTTGCCCGCGCATCACGCGCCAAATATTTTTCTAGGCTGCGCATATCCGCATGTAGATAACGCTGAAAAGCCGCACCGCTAGCGCGCCCGCCATCCAGCAAAGAAGCGTGATTGAATTTGTCTTGCAGTACGCGGTCGCCCGCGCCCAAAAGCGCGGTCATCACGCCCCAGTTCGCCATGTAGCCTGTGGAAAAAAGCAAAGTGCGCTCGCGCCCTGTGAAGGCGGCCAGTTCTTCTTCAAGCTGCTGATGCGCACGCGAATGGCCACCCAGCAAATGCGCGGCACCTGCGCCTACACCGTAGCGTTCTGCCGCTGTTGTCAGTGCTTTTTTTAAAGCAGGATGATTGGCCAATCCCAAATAGTTGTTGCTGATAAACGAACGATAAACGCGACCTTCGCTCTGCACACATACGCCTTGCGCGCTATCGGTCACACGCAGGCGGCGCAGTTGGTGGGTGTTGCGACGTTCAGCCAGTCGGGTTTGCCAGTGCGCTTGCCAACTAGGCATTAGCTGCGTTGTAAAACAACGGCTCGGCGTTTTCATGCGCTGTTTTATGCGCCCCAGTTGCAGCGGCATTGATGCCCAATCGTGCAAATAATTGACGGTCATGGCTGGCGGCAGGGTTGGGCGTAGTGAGCAGTTTTTCACCGTAAAAAATGGAGTTGGCTCCGGCCAAAAATGCCAAAGCCTGCATTTGATCGTTCATGCTTTCGCGCCCCGCCGACAACCGCACAAAAGACTGCGGCATCAAAATACGCGCCACGGCGATGGTACGAATAAAGTCGAAAGCGTCCAGCTCCTCGTTTTCCTCCAGCGGAGTGCCTGCCACTTTCACCAGATTGTTAATCGGCACTGAATCCGGATGCGGATTAAGCGCAGATAATTGCTGTAACAAACCGGCGCGATCGTCTGCGCTCTCACCCAAACCCACAATGCCGCCACTGCACACTTTCATGCCGGCGCGGCGCACGTTGGCCAGTGTGTCTAAGCGGTCGGCATAGGTGCGCGTGGTGATGATTTCGCCGTAAAACTCGGGGGAGGTATCAAGATTGTGGTTGTAATAATCCAAGCCCGCTTCTGCCAGCGCATTGGCTTGATTGTCATCCAACATACCCAACGTCATGCAGGTTTCCAGCCCCAGTGCTTTAACTTCGCGCAGCATGTGCAACACATAAGGCATGTCTTTTTCGGCGGGTGAACGCCACGCGGCACCCATACAAAAACGGGTGGAGCCGGCGGCTTGTGCGGCACGCGCCGCCTCCAATACCTTTTCCACCGCCAGCAGCTTTTCTTTGGCCAGCCCTGTGTTGTAGTGGCCACTCTGCGGGCAGTATTTGCAATCTTCCGGACACGCGCCGGTTTTGATCGACAGTAACGTGCTCACCTGCACCTGATTGGGGTCAAAAAAAGCGCGGTGGGTTTGCTGGGCGCGGAACAGCAAATCATTAAAAGGCAAGGCAAACAGCGCGAGAATTTGAGCGCGTGTCCAGTCGTGGCGCGGCACTGTTGTTGATGTCGACCATGCTGATGTCGACGGCGCGGAGAGCTGTGTTGTGTCGACGGAAGCGACCATAATCAACCTGTGCAGATAAAAACTGCTGGAATCATACCGGCGAGCACCGAGCTGTCAACCAACCGGCGCGCACAAAGTTGACTGAGTACCTATTCAAAACGAGGCATTGGCGCAGCTTTTTTAGGTTTATCTGGGTTAGCATCCCCACGCGACTTGGTGTGTGGTTAAAAATAACCTTCCGAATTGATATATCCGTTCGTCCTGAGCTTGTCGAAGGAGTCGAACCATGAACAGCCCTTCGGGCTCAGGGCGAACGGTAAATCAGGGCGTTATTGTTGACCAAGTTCTTGCCAGGCGCATTCAGTGCCGACGCCATTTCAACCTATTTCCCTAAGCCAAAAGGAATAATCCATGAAGCTCTATTACTCCGCAGGCAGTTGTTCTTTGTCTCCTCATATTATTTTGAAAGAGGCGGGTTTAACATTTGAGGCGATCTCTGCGCCGACCAAAACCCACACGCTGCCAGACGGTAGCGACTACTACAAAATCAATCCATTAGGCTACGTGCCTTTGCTGGTATTGGACGATGGCAGGCAGTTACGTGAAGGGCCGGCCATCGTGCAGTACCTTGCAGACCAAGTGCCTGAAAAAAACTTGGCACCAGCCAATGGCACTTATGAACGCTACAAATTGCAGGAATGGTTGAACTTTATCGGCACCGAATTGCATAAAGGTTTTGGCGCTTTATTTAACGCTGCTACACCGCCTGCGTATAAAACCATGGCTATCGCGCAGATAGCCAAACGCTTGGCCTTTGTCGACGGCGAGCTTGCCGCCAAACCCTATCTGATGGGCAATGCTTTTACCGTTGCGGATGCCTATCTATTTACAGTGACTAACTGGGCGCAGCATGTGAATGTTGACCTGTCTGCTTTCACACATGTTTTAGCATTGCGTGCGCGTGTGGCCGCTCGCCCTGCCGTTATTGCGGCGATGACCGCAGAGGGCTTGTTGAAGTAGGTTAAGAACATGGTTAAAAAATTTCCCGAATTGAAATCACTGTTCGTGCTGAGCCCGTC
Organism: Cellvibrionales bacterium; assembly: GCA_043769275.1. Lineage (GTDB taxonomy): Bacteria > Pseudomonadota > Gammaproteobacteria > Pseudomonadales > UBA7239 > JAYVJM01. The sequence continues at coordinate 69,137 of JAYVJM010000079.1, forward strand.
GAAGCGCGCCCTTCGACAAGCTCAGGGCGAACAGGGCATATTTTGGCCAAATAATTACGGCTTGCCGTGCGTCTGCACAGCTTCCACAAACACGGCTACGTGCTCGGGTGGAACTTCCGGCGTAATGCCGTGCCCTAAGTTGAAGATATGGCCTGCGTGCGCGCCGTACAGGTCAAGAATGCGTTTGACTTCGGCTCGTATAGCAGCAGGTGAAGCGTGCAACACGGCGGGATCCATATTGCCCTGCAATGCCACTTGATGCCCGACGCGCGCGCGCGCTTGCGCAATGTCGGTTGTCCAGTCGAGACCAATGGCATCGCAGCCGCTATTGGCAATCGCCTCCAGCCACTGCCCGCCGCCTTTGGTAAACAGAATGACCGGCACACGCCTGCCATCATGTTCGCGTGTCAACTGGCTGATGATGCGGCGCATATACGCCAGTGAAAATTCCTCATAGGCCGCGTGGCTCAATGCCCCGCCCCAGGTGTCAAAAATCTGCACCACTTGCGCGCCAGCCGCAATTTGCGCGTTCAGATAAGCCGTTACGGAATCTGCCAGCACCGTTAATAGCCGATGCAGCACCTCAGGTTGATCGTACAGCATGGTTTTGATGCGCCGAAAATCTTTGCTGGAGCCGCCTTCCACCATGTAGGTGGCCAGTGTCCACGGACTACCAGAGAACCCGATCAGCGGCACCGCGCCGTTTAGTTCGCGCCGAATCAGCGTTACCGCATCCATCACATAGGCTAGATCGCGTTCAGGATTAACCACTTGCAGCGCGTTTATATCCGCCTCGGTACGCACGGGTTTACGAAAACGCGGGCCTTCGCCTTCCTCAAAATACAATCCCAGCCCCATCGCGTCGGGAATGGTCAGAATGTCAGAAAACAGAATGGCAGCATCCATTGCATAACGGCGCAAAGGCTGCAGCGTGACCTCGCAGGCCAGCTCCGTATTCATGCACAGCGCCATAAAATCGCCCGCTTTTGCACGGGTGGTGCGGTATTCAGGCAAATAACGCCCCGCTTGGCGCATCATCCATACGGGGGTTCTGTCCACTGGCTCGCGCTGTAATGCGCGCAGGAAACGGTCATTTTTAAGCGTCGGCTGTGTTTCAGACATTGAGATAATCCAGTAAACCTTCGGCGGCTTGGCGACCTTCCCAAATGGCGGTCACAACAAGATCAGAACCACGCACCATATCCCCACCGGCAAACACTTTCGGGTTGCTGGTCTGAAATTTGTAGGCTTGCTGCGCGGGGGCGAGCGTGCGGTCGCTGGCATCCAACTTGATGTTGAAATCAGCAAACCACGACGGCGGGCTAGGGCGAAAACCAAACGCCATAATGACAGCATCCGCAGGCAGAATCTTATCGGAACCAGGAATTTCCTCCGGCATACGCCGACCTTTCGCGTCTTGCTTGCCTAAGCGGGTTTCCACCACACGCACGCCCTCGACGCGCCCTTTGCCAACAATCGCCACCGGCTGACAATTGAACAAAAACTCCACGCCCTCTTCACGCGAGTTTTTCACTTCGCGGCGCGAGCCGGGCATGTTTTCTTCGTCGCGGCGATAGGCGCAAATCACGCTGGCCGCGCCTTGGCGAATGGCGGTGCGATTGCAATCCATCGCCGTATCGCCGCCGCCTAACACCACTACACGCTTTTTGCGCATGTCGATGTAATCCAGCGGATTTTTCTCAAAACCCAAGCCGCGTTTCACATTAGCGATCAAATACGGCAGCGCATCGTATACGCCAGATATTTGCTCGCCCGGGAAGCCGCCTTTCATGGTTTTATATGTGCCCATGCCGAGAAAAACCGCATCGTATTCGTCCAGCAATTGCTGCATTTTTACCTGACGGCCCACTTCAGTATTCAGGCGAAACTCAATGCCCATGCCTTCAAACACTTGGCGGCGCAGCTGCATCACGTTTTTTTCTAACTTGAACTCAGGGATGCCAAAAGTGAGCAGGCCGCCAATTTCCGGATAGCGATCAAAGACAACCGGCTGTACACCGTTGCGCACCAGCACGTCGGCGCAGCCCAAACCAGCAGGGCCTGCACCAATAATGGCTACCCTTTTGCCTGTGGAAATGACCTTCGACATATCGGGTCGCCAGCCCAAAGCCAGCGCGGTATCGGTGATGTATTTTTCGGCGTTACCAATAGTGACAGCACCAAAATCCTCATTCAGCGTACAGGCGCCTTCGCACAAACGGTCTTGCGGGCACACGCGGCCACACACCTCCGGCAGCGTGTTGGTTTGGTGGCTCAATTCCGCCGCTTCAAACAAATTGCCTTCCGCCACTAATTTCAGCCAGTTGGGAATGAAGTTATGTACGGGGCACTCCCACTCACAATACGGGTTGCCGCAACCCAAACAGCGCGCCGCTTGATCGACCACCTGCACCTGTTCAAAGGGTTGGTAAATTTCGACAAACTGATGCTTGCGTGTTTGCAGGGCTTTTTTATCGGGATCGACCCGTTCTACGTCCAAAAATTGAAATACGTTATTGACGCGCTCATTCATTTTTATTCTCCTGGCCTACTGCGGCCGTGCGCGCGTTTGCGCAAGCAAACCTTCCAGCGCGGCAGCTTTTGGCTTAACTAGCCAGAACTTGCCCACGAAGTCACTCGAGCAATCGAGTAAATGCTGCGCCCATAGGCTGCCGGTTTCATGCTGAAATTCCGTCACGACACTGCGCAAATGATTGCGATGTGGCTCCAGCTCCTCACGCGTCAAACGCATAATTTCCACAAGCTCACTGTTGTAGCGATCAACGAATTTATTTTCTAAATCCAACACATAAGCAAAACCACCGGTCATGCCCGCGCCAAAGTTATAACCGGTAGCACCCAACACACACACCATGCCACCGGTCATGTATTCGCAGCAGTGGTCGCCTACGCCCTCCACCACCACATGCGCACCGGAGTTGCGCACCGCAAAACGCTCGCCTGCCAAACCGGCCGCGAACAGTTTTCCGCCCGTTGCCCCGTATAAACAGGTGTTGCCCAAAATGGCCGTTTCGTGGCTTTTAAAGGTGCTGACGCGCGGTGGACGCAACACAATTTTGCCGCCCGCCATGCCTTTGCCGACGTAATCATTGGCATCGCCTTCCAAATAAATGTTCAAGCCGCCCGCATTCCACACGCCCAAACTCTGCCCCGCCACGCCCGTTAATTTCAGCGTGATGGGTGCATCATTCATGCCCGTATTGCCGTGACGTTTGGCAATTTCACCCGACAAGCGCGCACCGATGGAGCGGTCACAGTTGGTGACAGTAAACGCAAATTCGCCGCCTGCTTTTTGTTCAACGGCCGGCAAAATGGCCTCAACCATACGTTCTGCAAGATCGCCTTCGTCGAAGGGTTTATTGCGCAAAGTCGTGCAAAATTGCGGCTTTGTCGCCAAAAAGTCATCGTTGTGAATGATCGGGCGCAAATCCAGATGCTGCTGCTTATCGGTAGCCCCGGGCAGAATGTCCAATAAATCCACCCGGCCGATCAACTCTTGCAGGGATGCCACACCGAGCGTTGCCAGCCATTGGCGCGTTTCTTCCGCCACGAAGCGGAAAAAATTCATGGCCATTTCTACTGTGCCGACGTAAAAATCACGCCGCAATACATCATGCTGGGTGGCCACGCCGGTAGCGCAATTGTTCAAGTGGCAAATGCGCAGATATTTGCAGCCCAAAGCCACCATTGGCGCGGTGCCAAAGCCAAAACTTTCCGCGCCCAAAATGGCCGCTTTCACCACATCCAAACCGGTTTTTAGGCCGCCGTCCGTCTGCACACGCACACGGTCGCGCAGATCATTAGCGCGCAGCGTTTGGTGTGTTTCGGACAAACCCAGTTCCCATGGCGAACCGGCGTGGTGAATAGACGACAAGGGGCTGGCCGCTGTGCCGCCATCGTAGCCGGAAATGGTGATGAGATCGGCATAGGCTTTGGTCACGCCGGCTGCAATGGTGCCGACCCCGGGCTCTGACACTAATTTCACGGAAATCAGCGCCTCTGGATTGACTTGTTTCAGGTCAAAAATAAGCTGCGCTAAATCTTCGATGGAGTAAATGTCGTGGTGCGGCGGCGGGGAAATCAGGGTCACGCCTGGCACCGAATGGCGCAAACGTGCGATCAGCGCATTGACTTTTCCGCCGGGTAATTGGCCGCCTTCGCCTGGCTTTGCGCCTTGCGCGACTTTAATTTGCAACACTTCGGCATTGACCAAATACGCAGGCGTTACCCCAAAACGCCCGGAAGCCACTTGTTTGATTTTGGAGGATTTAATCGTGCCGTAGCGCGCAGGGTCTTCGCCGCCCTCGCCGGAATTTGAACGCCCGCCGAGCCGGTTCATCGCCTCGGCCAAAGACTCGTGCGCCTCGGGCGACAGCGCGCCCAACGACATGCCCGCTGAATCAAAACGTTTGAGAATACTGGCGACGGCTTCGACCTGATCGAGCGCAATCACCGGCACCTTTTTCAGCACCAGTAAATCGCGCAAGGTCGCCACCGGTCTTGTGTTCACCAAATCGGCGTAACGCTGGTAGTCTTCGTAGCGGCCTGAGCGCACCGCGACATGCAAGGTGCGCACAATGTCGGGGTTATAGGCGTGGTATTCGCCGCCATGCACATATTTGAGCAAGCCGCCGACTTTGATACCAAGGCGCGCTTTCCATGCCTCGGCCGCCAATATTTTCTGATCATTTTCTAGGTCGACAAAGGTCGCGCCGGCAATACGGTTGGGCGTGCCTTTAAAACACAAATCAACCACCTCCGTGCTCAAACCTACCGTCTCAAACAGCTGCGAGCCACGGTAGGATGCCACTGTCGAAATGCCCATTTTCGACATGATTTTCAGCAGCCCTTTTTCTATTCCCTTGCGGTAATGGTCGGTAGCCTGCTTGAGCGAGCCAAGCAGCTCGCCGGTTTTCAGCAAATCGTCCAAAACCTGATAGGCCAGATACGGATACACCGCCGTTGCACCATAGCCAATCAAAGCCGCTATCTGGTGCGGATCGCGGGCGGCGGCGGTTTCAACCAAAATGTTGCAGTCACAACGCAAACCTGCGGCCACGAGGCGGTGATGCACCGCGCCGACCGCCAGTAGGCTGTGTATCGGCAACCAGCCGGCTTGCAGGTTTTGATCGGACACCACCACCACCACCACGCCATCCAGTACAGCGGCTTCCACTTCAGCCAGTAATTTTTCAATGGCGGCGTGTAAACCCATTTGTTGCGGGTCGTAATGCAAGGCAAACAATTGCTGACGAAAGCCCGTGCGCTCCAGTTTACGCAGCGTTTGATACTTTACCGGCGACAAAACGGGCGAAGTAAGAATCACGCGGTCGGCATGGTAGGCCGACATTTCAAACAGGTTTTTTTCAGCACCGATGCAGGTTTCCAGCGACATCACAATGGATTCGCGTAAAGGATCAATCGGCGGATTCGTCACTTGTGCAAACTGCTGCCGGAAATAATCGAACAGGGAACGCTGCTGGCGTGACAGCACTGCCATCGGCTTGTCGTCGCCCATCGATCCGACCGCTTCCTGTGCGGTTTCCGCCAGCACACGCAACAATTGGTCGCGCTCTTCAAAGCTGACTTGAAACATTTTCATGTACACATTGAGCGCGTCTGCCGCCATCGGCACGGCACTATTGTCGCTGTTTAGCGTATCTTCTAGGCGTAGCGAGTGCTCACGCATCCACAGCTTGTAGGGGTTGCTGGCTTTTAGTTCGGCATCAATGTCTTTTGTGAAACGCAAGCGCGCATTTTGGGTATCCACCGACAACATTTGCCCAGGCCCCAAACGGCCTTTGGCGACCACGTCTTCAGGTCGGTACTTATAAACACCCACCTCGGATGCCACGGTGATAATGTCGTCGCGGGTGATAACCCAACGCGAGGGGCGCAAACCATTGCGATCCAGCGTACACACGGCGTGGCGGCCATCGGTAATCACCAAGCCGGCGGGGCCGTCCCACGACTCCATATGCATGGAGTTGTACTCGTAAAAAGCGCGTAAATCAGCGTCCATGTCCTCAACATTTTGCCAAGCGGGCGGCACCAGCATACGAATGGCATGATGCAGCTCCATGCCGCCGGCCAGCATCAGCTCCAGCATATTGTCGAGGCTGGAGGAGTCGGAGCCTTCACGATTAACCAGCGGCGTGATGGCCTGTAAATCAGGCAGAAGTGGGCTTTTGAACTTGTTAGTGCGCGCAACAGACCAGTTGCGGTTGCCCATCACCGTATTGATTTCACCGTTGTGCGCCAGCAGGCGAAACGGTTGCGCCAACGGCCAGCGTGGCAAGGTATTCGTAGAAAAACGCTGGTGAAAAACGCAGATGGCGCTTTCCATGCGCACGTCGTCAAGATCGGGGAAAAAGGCTGTCAAATCAGCCGGCATCATCAAGCCTTTATACGACAACACGCCCGCAGACAAGCTGGCAATATAAAAGCTGCTGTCGTGCTGCAAGGCGATTTCTGCCTTGCGCCGCACCACAAATAAACGCGCATTCAATTGCGCTTCGCTTACGCCGTCGCAGTTGATAAAAAGCTGCGCAAATTGCGGCTCAGAAGCGTGTGCAATAGGCCCCAAACACGCGCTGTCGGTTGGTACCACGCGCCAGCCAACCGGCTGTAAACCTGCTTCGCGCAGCACCACATCCATCGCCTCACGCGCCAATTGTGCTTGCCCCTCATTGCGGCTCAACATAATTGCCCCAACACCGTACAGCGGTGTTAGTTCGGCACCGAAGAGCGTGCGCGCTTCTGCACGCAGAAAAGCATCAGGTTTTTGCAGCAATAACCCACAGCCATCACCGGTTTTGCCATCGGCGGCAATGCCACCACGGTGCGTCATGCAGGTCAACGCCTCAATGGCCGTTTGCAATAAACGGTGACTCGTTTTGCCTTTGAGATGGGCAATCAAACCAAAGCCGCAGTTATCTTTGAATTCTTCTGTGCGATACAGGCCGGTTGCCATTACTGCCTCTCAAGGGGAGTTCTAAAATGCGCGACTCTGTACGGTTCAAGACTATTTAGAGCCACAAAAAAACAGGCCGCCCGCTTACGGGATCCCGTCAAAAGGGTGGGCATTTTACACAGCACATGGAGGGCGAACAATCGCCAGCCCAAAACGGGAAAAACCACAGACTGCATCGGAAAATTTGATCCGCTTAAGTGTGGCGCGCTCTGGGATGCAGGACGCTTTACGGCAAAAACTGCCATCACGCCTATAGTTAAAAAGTACCGCCTTAGTTTTTTCAAGAGGAAGCTTGTATGCAACTTTTAGTGCTAAAAACGCCGATTAACAGGCCTATTATGCGATGTGTTCTGGCGAGCTGCCTTGTCACTTCACTTGTCTTTTGTGGCTGGGTATCCGCCGCATCATCATCGAAACCTCGCGTTCATTTTGCCAGCCAACATCAAGGCGCAACAATACCGAAACCAAACACCGCACAGCCGCCGAAGTCCATATTAAAGCCTTCTGCTGCGGCTCCAAGCCCATCGCCGCGCCCCACCTCGCCGCCGCCGCCGCCAACGTCTGCGCTTAAGCGCCCGGCATCGTCGTCTCCGCCAGCAACCCCGCCTGCGGTGAAACGCCAGGCACCGCCTCCGCCCACGGCAGTGCCCACACGCCCAGCGCCAGCGCCACCCACGGCAGTGCCCACACGCCCAGCGCCAGCGCCACAAAAACCAGATGCCCCATCACCTTGGTTCACGCCGCAGAAAGGCTCAAACGGAGTCATACAGGGGCCGACCCCGAAGGGAGCTGTGCGTGTAAAGAAACCCATTTCGGCGAGCGCACAAAATAAAATTGATCAAAATGCAGCACAAGCACAGAAAGGAGCTGAAAAAGCAGCAGCAAAAAAACAGAAGGAATATGAAAAAGCCCAGGCAAATGCCCAACAGAATCCCGCTTCGCCAAGCGCAAAGAAGAAAGCTGATGACGCAAAGGCAGCGTCTAGGGATGCAGACAGAGAGGCCGCAATGATAAGGTCGAAACGAGAACTGGATAAAGCTGAGCGATCATCAGCAAAAGCGCAGGTGAAAGCTAAACAAGCAGAAGAAAAAGCCAAGAAGAAGCCAAAATCGAAATCTGCGGAACAAGCGGCGGCTGCAAAAAAACTAGATGCGCAGAAAAAGGCTGATAAGGCCGCGCTTATAAAAGCACAGCGAGCGCAAGATACGAGAAATACGGTCTATACCGACAAGCTAAAGCAGAAAGCACCCGTGTATTCCGAGAAAGAAAAACAGATAGGAGAAGCAGCTAGAAATACAAATGTCAGCCCTCCAATAACCGCAAACGCACCGCCTAAACCGCCCATTGCCGCCATGCCGCTTGCGACACCGCCTGCACAACCCGTCATCAGCCATATGCCAAGTGCCGCCGCGCCGCAAATCCCGTCTAACGAGCCGTCAATACTGCCAAAAACCGACCCTTCTACACCGCTGACCGAAGTACAAAAACAAGAAATAAGAGAGTTGCGAGCGATAGAAAACGAGCACAAAACGCGTCTACAGGCATACGAGATGCGCTTACAGGCTACGAGCCTCACGCTAGAAATAGATGAGGAAGGGTTGTCAAGGTTGGCGCGGGAAATGGCCGCTGAAACAGAGGAGTCTGTCATTAAAATTGGCAGACAAGCCAACACCGTTTATTTAAATATGGATGAGGCAGAAAAACAGGCAATTACGGCGGCACAGCAAAAGAGGGCTCAACTACTTAAAGAACTACAGGGAGAGGGAAGCAATTCGTCGCAACCCTAAAGCACCGGAAAGAATAAATTACGGTTTACTGCCTGTTCCTCGCCATCTAGGGGGGAACAGATCAGCAGACAGAACGCGTATTGTAGTACGCTGCGCGTGTTTGTGAGCTGCCAGCTTAAACGCACGCCATTTGCAACATCTACGTTGGCCATTCCGTGCACCGCGACGAGCGCAACGGATCCCCCCCACTCCCTTGAAAGGTACGTCATGAGCGTTTGGCAACCCAGTGCCTGTTTTAACGCGCTGCAGAAACGTGCGGCCATGCTGGCAGCCGTGCGCGCTTTTTTTGCCGAACGCAAAGTGTTGGAGGTAGACGTGCCTGTTCTGGCGCGCGCCACCGTCAGTGACCCCAACATTGAGAGTTTTAGGGTGTCTTCACCGGTGAATCCCACACAACAATATTATTTGATGAGCTCACCGGAGTTTTTTATGAAGCGGCTACTCGCCGCAGGCAGCGGTGCCATTTATTCCTTAGGGCACGCCTTTCGTGCAGAAGAAAACGGCTCACGCCATAATATCGAATTCACCCTGCTGGAATGGTATCGCCCCAACTGGTGTTTGGCGCAATTGATGACGGAAGTGCGCGAGCTGGTGGCACTTTTTGTGGGTATTCCCGTCCGGTACAGCAGCTATCGCCAATTGTTTTTAGATTTTGTCGGCATTGACCCACACACAGCCAGCCTCAGCGAACTTCAACAAATAGCACAGCAACGCTGCGCGCCCGCTTTTGATAGTGAAGAGCGCAGCGTATGGCTGGATTTGCTATTTAGCCATCTGGTTGAGCCGCAATTACAGGGCGCGGTGTTTGTGGATGAATTTCCAGCGGCACAAGCCGCGTTAGCGCAAACGACCATTAACGCACACGGCCATGCCGTAGCCGCACGTTTTGAGCTGTATCTCGACGGCATTGAAATCGCCAATGCGTATCAGGAAGAACAAAATGCCGGTGTGCTGGAGTCGCGCTTTATGGCTGATCTGCATTTGCGCACACAACGCGGACAAACTGTGCCGCCAAAAGACGAAAAACTACTGGCCGCTATCCGTGCAGGTTTACCTGCTTGCGCGGGTGTGGCACTCGGCTTTGACCGCTTGTTGATGCTGGCCTGCCACAAAAGCCATATCGCCGAAACAATGGCTTTTGCGGCGGATTAGGCGAAGGGATGGGTTAGGAAGCGACTGCCAATCGCCAAGAAGTCGCCTATAGATTGAAGCCGCTCGCCCTGAGTCTGTGGAAGGGCTGTTCATGGTTCGACAAGCTCACTACGAACGGAACAATCTCACCACGAGCGGATCGGGCAATATCTGCGAAAAGCAGCTAAAGTCGGGCTATTCAGCCTCATCAAAGCGCTGTGAAAACAGCGCAGTAATCGCTTGCAGTGCGGCCTGTTCATCATCGCCCGCGCACTGAATCCGCAGCACGGTACCTTGGCTTGCGGCTAATAACATCAATGACATTATGCTTTTCCCATCGGCTTTTTGGTTGTTTTTCGTCACAGTAATTTTACAGCGAAAGCGCACACATAGACTGGCCAGCTTGGCGGCAGCGCGTGCGTGTAAACCCAGTTTATTGATAATTTCTAGTGAGGCTTCCGCCATTGTTTTCTCCTAGCTATTGTCCACTGCTACGGCAGGGATAATTCTCGATGGCGCAATTGGGTGTTTTTGTACTCCGCATTAAAATAACACTGAAGCATGGCGCTAATATAAACCGACCGGTGCTGCCCCCCCGTACAGCCTATCGCCACTGTCATATAGCGACGCTGTTGATGAAAAGCTGGCAGCCACTTTTCTAAATACACACGAATATCGTCCAGCATACTGCGCACGCGAGGGTCTGCGGCGAGAAAATCCTGCACGAGCGGCGCGAGGCCGGTGAGTCCGCGCAGTTCGGGTTTCCAGTAAGGATTCGTTAGGCAGCGTACATCAAAGACGATGTCTGCATCTACAGGAATGCCGTGCTTGTAGCCAAAAGACAGAAACAGCAGCGACAAGCCAACATGTGTGGGGCGTGCCACACGATTTAATACGGTATCGCGCAACTGGTACAGCGTAAGGTTACTGGTATCAATCGTCAGTGAGGCAAGATTAGCAATGGGTTCCAGTAATTTTTTTTCAGCGGCGATAGCGGTAGAAAGATTGGTGGCGTAATCGGACAGCGGGTGTTTACGGCGTGTTTCGCTAAAGCGTTTAATTAGCGTTGACTTGCGCGCATCGAGATAAATAACTTCACACTCAATGTTACTGGCGCGTATGTCATGCAGAATTTGCGGTAGAAGTGTCAAATCGCGGCTGCTATTGCGCGCATCAATGGAAACCGCCACGCGCTGTAAAACATCGCTGTTGTCTTGCCGCATTTGTTCGATCAGGGGCATCAACAAGGCGGCGGGCATATTGTCGATACAATAAAAGCCTTCATCTTCCAGCACATGCAGTGCCGTGCTTTTGCCCGAGCCTGAACGACCACTTACTACCAGCAAACGCATGGCGATTGTCTCCATTGCATGCTACACCGTGTCTTCTGGTGTCTAGTTTAGCTGCAAACAACACCCCGTTCGCCCCGAACCGGTTCTTATTCCGGCGTGTACTGCGAAACGCGCCGCACTTCCGCCTCAATCCAGGTTTGTACGTGCGTTATCAGTGCGCGGCTGTCAGCGCTGTCACTGGCGATGCTTTTGCCTATCACCACCGTAATGTCCCCCGGGTATTTAATAAAGCCGCCGCTAGGCCAGCATTCACCGGCGTTATGTGCCACCGGCAACAAAGGCACGCCGACTTTTTGTGCTAAATCCACACCGCTGCGTGCGTAACGTCCCGCCGACCCCACCGGTATTCGTGTTCCTTCTGGAAAAACCAGTACGCAAATGCCCGCGTGCAGGCGCTCGCAGCCTTGGCTAATGATTTTTTTGAGCGCTTCACGCGGGGCGCTGCGGTCAATGCCGATGGGCTTTACCGTTGCCAATCCCCAACCGAACACGGGCATGTCCAACAGTTCTTGCTTGAGAATGGTGCAGGCAGGCGCGAACGGCAGTTGCAAAAAAAAGGTTTCCCACTGGCTTTGGTGTTTGGCAAGAATGACATAAGGCCGTTGCGCGGGAATATTTTCCAAGCCCTCCACGCGGTAACGCACGCCGCAAATCACACGTAGCCACCACACCACCAGAAAATTCCACGTATTGATGTAGGCCACATTGGCGCGATAGCTCAACCATCTACCAAATAGCCCCGCCGTAAAGCCAAACCACAGCGTCAGCACGATGTAGACCAGATAAAAAACCGCCGAACGCGCGCCCAACCATAGCAGGCGCAGCACGCTTGGTTTTTGAGCGGGATCAATATTCCTCATCTAGCCAGTCCTGCACGATGTCTGAAGGCGTTTGTGCGATCAGATAATCGGCCGCTTCCGCCAGATCATCAAATATCGGCAGGTCTTCAAAACCCTCCGGATTTTCATCCAGCAGTGATTCAGTCTGCGCACCTTTGCCGGTGCGCACCAACAGTGGCGTGCAACCACGCGCCATACCCGCTTGTAAGTCGCGCAGGCTGTCACCGACAACCCACGCGCCCTCAAGATCAACACACAGCGTGTTCGCTATTTCGTCAAACAAGCCCGATTGCGGTTTGCGGCAGTCGCAATAGTCTTCTGGACGATGTGGGCAGTAGGCAATAGTGGTGATATCGCCGCCCGCATCTTGCACGGCATCGCGCATTTTTTCGTGAATGGCATCAAGGTTTGATTGTGTAATCAAACCGCGACCGATGCCCGATTGATTCGTGGCCACAGCTATGGTGAAGCCGTGTTCATACAGTTGCGCTATGGCATCAATACTGCCGGGCAATGGCTGCCATTCATCGGGGGATTTAATAAACGCCTCCGAGTCTTCGTTGATCACACCGTCGCGGTCGAGAATAAGAATCTTTGTCACGGGATATTGGCCTGTGTGGCGGGCTGACATTGTCCTGATTTTGGCCGACTAAGCAAAGCCGCAATTGCGGCCGGTGCTGCTGCGCCAAAATCTTTGCGATACAACGCCACAGCTTTTTTACACACACTCAACAGTTGCGGATTTTTGCTGTTTTTTAACCATTCACGTTTGTAGATTGATAAAAAACACACAAGATCACGTTTTGTCAGTGGCAAATCAAACGCGGAATAAAACAGGCCAGCGACGTCTTTCACACGCCAGCGATCCGGCAGTTGTGTGCGCATTTGCGCACGGTGCAAGTCGATTAAATACAGCGCTTTTCCCAGCGCAAACGGCACTTGATTGTCTGCGCGCAAAAAATGGCACAAATAATAATCACGGTGATTGATGCCGTTTTCATGCAGCGTTTTTGTGCTCTGTGCCAGCTTGCGAATGATGGCGCGTTTTTCGCGTAAGGTCGGCGGGTGTTCTCGCCATTTTTTACAATAGTCCTCAAGGCTTACGGTGTTCGCCAGTTCTTCGGTGATCAGGAAAGATTCGCGTCGCGCCGGATTCAAACCCCGCTCGCCAAAGGCCGCTGGCGTGAGAGTGTCGATGCCCAATTGCGCCAAGCGCAGACACGCACGGTATTCATTGGCCGCACCCACGATGGGCAGACGCAAAGAAAACAAATTTTTAAAGACTTCGCGCCAGCCAATGCCGGTGTGCAGTTTTAAAAAATAGCCCCTGCCATCATGCTCAAAACGCAAGGTGCGGCGACCTTCCTTGCTGCGGTAAATTTTGCCCTGTATAGCGTTCGCTTCGGCAAAAACGTCTTTTCCTGCCCAATATTTTTGCCACTGCGCATTGAGGAAAAGTCTCATAAGGCGGCGCTGGCGGCGGCGCGTGCAATACATTCTGCAGCACGTTGATGCAACGAATAAATATCCGCACGGCTGGCAAAATCCAGCGCATTTTTCGCCCATGCCGCACGCTGCGCATCATCACTGAGCATGTGTGCAAGCTGGCCATTGAGCGCGCGTTGCTGGAAGGGTTCTGGTGTGACGAGGCCTAAATTGTGCTCGGCAATGTAATGGCTGTAGCCACACACGGCGGTGGCCAACACGGGCAAAGCCGCAACGGCTGCCTCCAGCAAAACGGTGCCGGTATTTTCGCGGCGCGCTGGGTGCAGCAGCACGTCGGCACCCAGTAAAAAATGTGGAATATCGTTGCGGCCAGCCAAAAACAGAACGCGTTCAGATACGCCCAGTTTTTTTGCCAGTCGCATAAATGGCGCGGCTTTATCTTGCCCGATGACGATCATGCGACTGCGCTGCAGCAGTGCGGTGGGTAGCGCGGCCAGCGCGTGAAGAGCGCGATCCACCCCTTTGGTACGAAAGCCTGAGCCGACCATCAAAAGCAAGCGTTGCTCTTGCGTTAAACACCAGTCGCGCCGAAAAGCCGCTCGAATATCGGCGGCATCGTTGCCCGCTTTGCGGTTCCGGTTAATGCCGGGCGGCAGCAGTGTGCAGCGGCTTTTTATATGGGGATAGTAGTGCTCGTATTCCTCGACACTGCGGGCGGAAATGGCCAGTATTTTTGTGCGGCTGTCTGCGCCGAATACGGCGGCTTCATCTGCTAAAAATTGGCGATAACGCGGCAAAAAAGTCAACAGCGGCCAACGCTCTTGCTGTAGTTTGGCTTTGAAGCAGGTGTCAGCGGCGTAATAAATATCAAGCCCCTGCATTTTGTTAAAACCCACCACCAGCGCGGGCTTATCCTGCCGTAAATAGGCTTGCAGTTTTTGCGCAAACAGACGGTTGCGCGCATGGTTACTGCACCCTTGCGTGGGCAGTATCGCCACGCTTATCGCCTCGGGCTTATCGCCCTGCCATTCGGCGCACACAATTTTTACAGTCAGCCCCAAGGCTGTACATGCCTGCGCGATAGCCAGCATGTCGCGCTGCAAGCCGCCGTAGGGAAAATATTTGTACAGCGTGAATACAAGCGTCATACGGGCTCGGTGAGGTTATTTTGCTGGTGCGTGTTTGCCAGCATGTCCTGCACGCGTGAAAACACAATAGCCGGCGTGAGTGGCTCAAATGACGCGGCTTTCTCTGATGCTGCGCTAAAATCCTGCGCATTCAAATGGTATTGATTGATGCCGTAAGCCCCCACCAACTTGGGCGATGTGGAGCCGTACAACGACAGCGTTGGCACCGCCAATGCCGCGCAAAGATGGCCTAAACCCGTATCCACTGCCACCACGGCGCGGGCAGATGCAATAACCGCTGCCATGCCCGCCAGCGGCGCACGGGGCAAAACTTCCGCGCGCGCATGAATGGATGCAATTTGTTTGGCGCGACGGTGTTCCGCATCGCTCCACCACGGCAGTAATACGCGATAACTGGCATCACACAACAACCGGCACAACATACGCCAGTAGTCATCTGGCCAGTGTTTATTGGCGCGTGTCGTGCCATGCAGAAACAGCAAATAGGGCACATGGCGCTCACTGGCTTCCAGATTTTCATCAATAAAAATTCGCCGATCTATGCCGTAATCCGGCGCAGCGAGCGGCTTTTCATAATGCAATACTTGGGCAAACAGGGTGCGGGTGCGTTCGACGGCATGCTGTTCTTTTTCCACTGAAAAACGCTGCGTGTACGCCAGCGTGGCCAGCGGCTCGCGCGCACTGCGCCAGTCATAACCACAGCGCGGCGCGTGGACTAAACGGGTTAGCAGCGCGCTTTTAATCAAGCCTTGCGCATCAATGACGCAATCGTAAGAAGCCGCCCCCAACAGCTGCCGAAAACGCCCCCATTCACCGGAAGACAGCAACTTGCGCGGGTTTTTGCGCCAACGTCGTATGGCTACCGGAATGACCCGTGCAACAGCCGGATGCCAAGCGGGCACCTCGGCAAAATCTTCCTCCACGACCCAATCGAAGACCGTGTCGGTCTGATGCGCCAAGGCATCACTTACAGCGGGCAATGTGTGTATTACATCGCCCATGGAAGAGGTTTTGACAATCAGAACGCGCCTCACTCGCTCACCCCAACAGGCTGCGGCAATGCTTCCAGCGCGGCCAATACCTGCGCGGGCGACAGCTCCGTCATACAGCGATGATGCTGCAAAGGGCATTTGCGCTGAAAACAGGGGCTACAAGCAATGGGGTGTTGAACAACCGCCGCGAAGTGCGTTAACGGCGGCGTGAAGTGCGGCGATGACGAGCCATACAGCACCACCAGTTTGCGTTGCAAGGCGGCGGCAATGTGCATTAATCCGGAGTCGTTGCTAACGACTGCGCTGGCGCATGACAGTAAATCCATCGCGTCGGCCAAGCTCGTTTTACCGGCCAGATTGCGACAAAAGCTTTGCTGCGATTCCGGCAAAGCCTGTTTGATTTGTTGAGCCACGCGACAATCATTTTGCGAGCCAAACAGCCACACCTGCTCACCGGCTGCAATGCGAGCCGCGGCAACGGCTGCGTAATGCCGTTCAGGCCAGCGTTTGGACGCGCCAAACTCAGCCCCCGGGCACAGCGCCAAAACAGGGCGATCTAACTGCAAGCCATGTTTGTGCAGCGCGGCTTGGCGCTCCTCTTGTTGGATAGATAACAGCGGCCACGGCAAATCAACAGGCAAAGGGCGGTTCTGTGGAAAAGCGAGCGCAGCAAAACGCTCGATCATCAACGGCAGTACGGGTTTGTTTAATTGACGCACATCATTGAGCAAGCCGTGGCGCATTTCACCGCGCCAGCCGGTGCGTGTGGGAATATCGGCAAAAAAAGGCACCAGTGCCGATTTCCATGAATTGGGTAAAACGATAGCCCGTTGGTATTGCCCGCGCAGTGCACGCCCCATTTTTAGACGTGCAAAAAACGCAAACTGCCCATGTGCCAGCGGCAAATCAATACTTGCACGCACCTCCGGCATACGCGCCAGCAAAGGCACGCTCCACGCAGGGGCGAGCACATCAATGGCTGCCTGCGGATCATGTTGTTTGAGCAGGCGAAACAACACCTGTGCCATCACCATGTCGCCAACCCACGCGGGACCCACAACAAGGATGGCAGGTGGGTTTATGGTTTTGTTCATGGGCTTGGGCAACAGAACCGCTCGACGCTCACGGGGCAACCGATGTCGACCACTCAGGAAATTGCAAACGGCGGCCTTTTACTTGGTCGAAATACATCGTTTGCAGTTTTTCAGTAATGATACCGCGGCGGCCTGTGCCAATTTTTCGGCCATCCAATTCGCTGATGGGCAGCACTTCTGCGGCGGTGCCGGTGAAAAATGCTTCGTCGGCGATATAAACCTCGTCGCGTGTGATGCGTTTTTCAATCAAGGGCAATCCCAGCTCTTTGGCGAAATGGAAAATCGTGTTGCGTGTAATGCCGTTCAGGCAAGCGGTGATTTCTGGCGTATACAAAACGCCATCGCGCACAAGGAAAAAATTTTCTCCCGACCCTTCCGCGACATAACCTTCTGGATCGAGCAGCAAGGCTTCTTCCGCGCCGCCCGACAGCGCCTCATTGAGCGCCAACATGGAGTTAATGTAGTGGCCGTTAGCTTTCGCGCGCGTCATGGAGATATTCACATGATGGCGCGTGTAAGAGCTGGTGCGCACTTTAATGCCATGTTCTTTGGCTTCAGGTGCCATATAAGAAGGCCAATGCCACGCGGCGACGATAACGTGTACTTTCAAGTTGGCAGCACGCAAACCCATGCCTTCCGAACCGTAAAAACACATGGGGCGAATGTAGGCTTCGTCTAAGCGATTTTCATGCACGGCGCGGCACTGTGCATTGTTAATTTCTTCTTTGGAAAATGGCATGGTCATCTGCATGATTTTGGCGGAATCAAACAGGCGGCTTGTATGCTCTTGTAAACGGAAAATACACGTGCCGCGACTTTCCGTTGCATAGGCGCGGACACCTTCAAATACACCCATGCCGTAATGCAATGTGTGGGTTAAAACATGCACGTTGGCCTCGCGCCACGGCACCATTTTGCCGTCAAACCAGATAAGACCATCGCGGTCAGCCATTGACATAAAAGTCTCTCAATACAATTGGTGTTGTGAATGCCCACAGTGCTTATGCCGCCGTGAACGGCTAACGCGAGGCATAGATAAAGTGGCGCGAAAGGCTACCACAGGCGGCATAAAATCTAAACTATTAGCCTTTCGGGAAAAGGCTTTTAACCCTATCCTTAGCGCCGTGCCATTTGCACAAAGCGTGCTTAACGCGCAATTGATAGAGGCTCTTTCATGGCATCCCCCACATTCGTGCATTTGCGCTTGCATACGGAATATTCGCTGGTCGATAGTCTGGTGACGCTAGATGATTTGTTTCCACGTTTGCAAGCACTTCACATGCCCGCAGTGGCGATCACGGATGTGTGCAATTTTTATTGCCTGATTAAATTTTACAAAGCCGCGCAGCGCGCAGGCATCAAGACGCTTATTGGCAGTGATTTATGGATAAGCACTGATGTTGACAACACACATCCGGCGTTAATCACGGTGTTGGCGATGGATAACATCGGCTATAAAAACCTCACGCGCCTGATTTCGCGTGCGTGGCAAGAAGGGCAAGCGCAAGGGCGTGCGACGATTCGTCGCGAGTGGCTGCTGGAGGCTGGTGAGGGCTTGATTCTCCTCTCGGGCGGGCGTTTGGGTGATGTCGGCATCGCCTTATTAAATGCGCGTGCAGACGATGCGCGTGTTTTATTGGCAAACTGGATGGCCGATTTCCCAGGCCGATTTTATTTGGAACTGCATCGCACCCACCGCGAAAACGAAGAAGATTACTTACACGCGGCGGTGGCACTGGCGGCCGACATGCAGTGTCCTGTCGTGGCCACCAACGACGTGCGTTTTTTAAAACGCGATGAATACGAAGCGCACGAAGTGCGCGTGTGCATCAACGAAGGCCGCGCGCTGGACGATCCGCGCCGCGAACGCCGCTATAGCGAAGAGCAATACTTGAAGTCGGCAGAGGAGATGGCCGAGCTGTTCGCGGATATTCCGCACGCATTGGCCAATACGGTGGAAATAGCCATGCGTTGCAATGTCACGCTTGCGCTTGGCAAGCACTTTTTGCCAGCCTATCCCGTGCCCGCCAATTTTACGATAGACAGCTTTTTTGAGCAGCGTGCAGCCGAAGGTTTAAGCGCTCGCTTGAAAAAATTGCTGCCGACAGGAACCGATCCAGAGGGCGCAAAACGTTTGGTCTACGAAGACCGTTTACGGTTTGAATTGTCGATCATCAAACAGATGGGCTTTGCCGGTTATTTCTTAATCGTGATGGATTTTATTCAATGGGCAAAAAACAACGGCATTCCCGTGGGGCCTGGGCGCGGTTCAGGCGCCGGCTCCTTGGTGGCCTACGCGCTCAACATTACCGACCTTGATCCGCTTGCCTATGACTTGCTATTTGAGCGTTTTTTGAATCCGGAGCGGGTGTCGATGCCCGACTTCGATATCGATTTTTGTATGGATGGGCGCGATCGCGTTATCCATTATGTAGCCGATACCTACGGGCGCGATGCCGTGTCACAGATCATCACTTTCGGCACGATGGCGGCAAAAGCGGTGGTACGCGATGTGGCGCGTGTGCAGGGAAAATCGTATGGCTTGGCAGACAAACTGTCGAAAATGATTCCTTTTGAAGTGGGCATTTCGCTGGAGGACGCTTACAAAAGAGAAGAGCCTCTGCGCGATTTTCTTAGCAGCGACAGCGACGCACGCGAAATTTGGGACATGGCGCTGCAACTGGAAGGCTTAACGCGCAACGTCGGCAAACATGCGGGCGGTGTGGTGATAGCGCCCACCAAACTCACCGATTTTTCCCCGCTGTATTGCGACGAAGCTGGCGGCGGGTTAGTGACGCAGTTTGATAAAAATGACGTGGAAGAAGCGGGTCTCGTCAAATTCGACTTTCTGGGTTTGCGCACGCTCACGATTATTGATTGGGCGTTGAAAATGATTAACGTGCGCCGCGCACAAAGCGGAGCAACCGCGCTCGATATTGTTGACATCCCCTTGGACGATAAAGCAGTTTTTAACCTGCTGAAAAAAGCGCAGACAACCGCCATATTCCAGCTTGAATCCAGCGGCATGAAAGGGCTGATCGAACGACTTGCGCCGGACTGCTTCGAAGACATTATTGCGCTGGTGGCGCTGTATCGGCCAGGGCCGCTGGAGTCCGGCATGGTGGATGATTTCATCAACCGCAAACATGGCCGTGCGCAGGTGGCGTATCCGCACCCGCAGTATCAGCATGAGTCTTTAAAGCCGGTATTGGCATCAACCTACGGCATTATTTTGTATCAAGAACAGGTGATGCAGATTTCGCAGGTGATGGCGGGCTACACGCTGGGTGGTGCCGATTTACTGCGCCGCGCGATGGGCAAGAAAAAAGCCGAAGAAATGGCAGAGCAGCGCGATTTGTTTGTGGCCGGCAGTGTGAAGCAAGGGCATAGCGCGGAACTGGCCAGCGCCATTTTCGACTTGATGGAAAAATTTGCCGGTTACGGTTTTAACAAGTCGCATTCAGCAGCCTACGCGCTTTTGTCGTATCAAACGGCGTGGTTGAAGACGCATTACCCCGCTGAATTTATGGCGGCGACTTTATCGTCGGACATGGATAAAACCGACAAGGTCGTCACCTTCATTGAAGAAGCGCGCGCGATGGGGCTGACGCTGCTGCCGCCCGACGTAAACAGCGGGGCTTTTGCGTTTACGGTGGATGCGCAGGGGCGCATTGTCTACGGGCTGGGCGCGATCAAAGGTTTGGGAGAAGGGCCCATTGCCAGCGTCGTTGAGGCGCGCAGACAAGGGAAGCCGTTCCATGATCTTTTTGATTTTTGTCGGCGCGTAGACACGCGCAAACTCAACAAACGCGCACTGGAAGCCTTGGCGCGCTCGGGGGCGTTGGACGGTTTATGCGCGATTGTCGACATCGACCATGCACGTGCCGTCATGATGGCGGCATTGCCAGACGCGGTGCTGGCGGCCGATCAAAGCAGTAAAAATGCCCGCATCGGCATGCTGGATTTATTTGGCGATACGGTCTCAACCACCGCCAGCAGCAGCGGTGATATTTACACCGATTATTTAAAGCAGCCGGCGCTGGCATTGCGTGAGCGTTTGCAAGGCGAAAAAGACACGCTGGGCTTGTACCTGACGGGGCACCCAATTGAGGAATATCAAATCGAACTACAGAGTTTGGTACGCAAACGTATTGTCGACATACAGGTTGAGCGTGCGCCGCAAAAGGTGGCGGGCTGGGTGGTGGCGGTCAACGTGCGCAAAACCCGCAGCGGCAAAACGATGGTGTCGGTGCTGCTGGACGATCGCAGCGGGCGTATGGAGGTGACGGTCTTTGCCGATGAGTACGAGCGTGTGCGCGACAAGCTCACACCAGGCCGCGTGCTGCTGATCGACGGCATCGTGAGCCAAGACGAATATCGCGGGGGGTTGGGTATGCGCGCCAGCCAAGTGCATGACCTGCTGGATGTGCGCGCCGCACAGGCGCGTTGTTTGCAGATCACTTTGGATGCTGACACACTGGCCGCCCGTTTTACTCAGCCAACCGATTGTGTTGCGCAGCTTGCGTGCGCACTACAGCCGTACAAAAGCGGCCATTGCACCCTGCGTTTTGTTTATCAAAAACAGCATGTACGCGGCGAAGTGATGGCGGGCGAAGCGTGGCGCATCAACCCTAGCGACGAACTATTGCGTGCATTGCACCTTCTATTGGGGCGTGCGGCAGTCAGCCTGCATTATTGATTTCAACGTGTTGCTTGATGCGTTCTTGGGTTGTCCTTCGACAGGCTCAGGACGAACGGGCAGAGGGTTGATTCCGTTCGTGGTGAACCTGTCGAACCAAGAGCGGAATCGAATTAGCTAGCACCTAGACAACTATTTTCCGAGGATGTAAGCCGTGGCACACAACTATCTGCAATTTGAACAGCCGATAGCCGAGCTGGAAGCAAAAATTGAAGAACTGCAATTGGTGGGCAATGACTCCGGCGTGAATATCGCCGGTGAGCTCAAAAAATTGCGTGAAAAAAGCCAAAAACAGACGGCGAAAATCTACAGCGAATTGACAGCGTGGCAAATTGTGCAGGTGGCACGCCACCCGCAGCGCCCTTACACGGCGGATTATATTCCGCACCTGTTTAGCGATTTTGACGAGCTGCACGGCGACCGTCACTTTGGCGATGATCCTGCCATTATCGGCGGTGTTGCGCGCTTGAACGACAAGCCGGTGATGGTGATCGGCCACGAAAAAGGTCGCACGGTGCAGCAGCGGGTGGCGCGCAATTTTGGCATGCCCAAACCGGAAGGTTACCGCAAAGCCTTGCGTTTGTTGGAGATGGCTGAGCGTTTTCAGTTGCCGGTATTTACCTTGATTGACACGCCGGGCGCGTACCCTGGCATCGACAGCGAGGAGCGCGGCATTTCAGAGGCGATTGCGCAAAATCTGGCGGTGATGTCGCGCTTGCGCACGCCCATTATTTGCACCGTGATTGGCGAGGGCAGTTCCGGCGGCGCGCTGGGCATTGGCGTGGGCGACCAGATCAACATGCTGCAATATGCGACCTATTTTGTTATTTCGCCGGAAGGCTGCGCGAACATCATCTGGAAAACCGCTGAAAAAGCACCGCTCGCGGCCGAGGCGATGGGCGTTACCTCCAAAACGCTCTTGGAGCTGGGCATTGTCGACACCATCATTCCCGAGCCACTGGGTGGCGCGCACCGCAATATCGATGAAGTGGCAGCCACGCTGCGCGAGCAGTTGGCGATCCAGTTAGATGTGCTGAATGCCATGCCTCTAGACCGACTGGTGGAGCGACGTTATCAGCGTCTGATGGCGGTGGGGAAATAGCCAAACGTTAAGGCGGAATGCACGGGATGGAAAAAAACCTGCCTGCCTTATTAGCCGCGCAGTTGGCGACTTTTGCCGATACACGCCGTTTTGTGGTGGCATATAGCGGCGGCGCAGATTCGCACGCACTGCTGCATGCACTGAAATCCCTTTGTTTGCCGCAAGAAACGCTCGCGCTGCACGTCAATCACGGCGGGTTTAGTGTGCATGATGACAGTTGGCAGGCGCATTGCGCTGCAACGTGCGCCGCCCTGGGTGTGGCTTTCTATGCTGAGCGGGTACAGGTGTTGCCGGACGGTAAGGGGCCTGAAAATGCCGCTCGCCAAGCGCGTTATGACGCATTTGCATCCTGTGTTGGCGCGGGTGACGTGTTGCTACTGGCGCATCACGCGGATGACCAGATGGAAACATTTTTTCTGCGTTTGCTACGCGGTGCCGGTGTGAGGGGGCTCTCTGGCATGCCACATAAACGCGCCATCGGCGGCGGGCAGATGCTGCGTCCGTGGTTGACCGTCTCCCGTGATGCTGTGCGCCGCTACGCCGTCATGCATAGCTTGCGTTGGGCAGAGGACGAATCCAACCATACCCTGTGTTTTGATCGCAATTATTTGCGTATGCAGGTGTTGCCGCTCCTGCAGAAACGCTGGCCGCAGGCGGAGGGGAGCCTTGCGCGCAGTATGCACTGGTGTCTTGAGGCCGATGCGCTGGCCGATGAACTGGCTGAAATGGATTATGCGGCCTGTTGTCCACAGGCGGAGCGTTTGGGTTTTTCTCTAGTCTTTAGCTCTTTGGTGGCTTTAAGCCGTGCGCGTGCGCGAAATGTGCTGCGTTTGTGGCTCACCCGTTGCGGCGCACCGATGCCAAGCCACCGTCTTTTGGATGCCATGTTGGAACAGGGGCTGGGCGCGCGTATGGATGCCGCGCCACAGCAACGCTGGCTGGGTTGGCAGTGCGCTCGTTATCGGCGTCGCGGCTATTTGTTTCCGCAATGGCCTGATCTCGACCCGCAGGCAGTATGGCTGTGCGCCATCGACGATAGCATAAGCGACCGCGCTTTTGGTCGCTTGTCTTTCACCGCCGTACATGGGCTGGGTATGCGGGTGGATACCAGCCGCCCGTTGACGACCCGCTTTGTGCGTGAAGGCGTGCGCTGTCGCCCACAGGGGCGGGTGCACTCGCAGACGCTCAAAAAGCTGTTTCAGGAATACGCCGTGCCGCCGTGGTTACGCGAGCGAGTGCCGTTGATTTATCAGGGCGACAAATTATTGGCGGTAGGGGATTTTTGGGTTTGTGCAGAGGCCGCTGTCGATGAAGCAGAAACCGGTTATCTGCCGCAGTGGGCGCTGGAATATCGCCCTTAACCGTTCGCCCTGTGGCGCAGGATTTTCAAGCGGTTTTTGAGGGTGTCTTGCGAACACAAAGGAACTTGCTTCAGCGGCTCATGGTCAATACATCCCCTTATGCAATAAATAACCGTTGGTTGAGAAGGGTATCGTCATGATGGTTCGTGCGGTCAGTTTGGTCATTTTGTTAATCGCCGCCATTCAAACAACCTTTGCTGGCAACTTTGACGAGTTGTTAGCAAAGGCAGAAAGTGGCGATATCGTCGCCCAATATCAAGTGGGCTGGATGCTGGAAACAGGTTTAGATACAGAAAAAGACCAAGCAGCCGCCCTTGGCTGGTATGAGCATTTTGCCAGCCAAGGGAACACAGATGCCCGATACCGTACGGGCGTGATGTATTACGAGGGCTGGGGTACGCAAACACACTATGCTCGCGTATAACGGATGTTAGGCAGCGTCATTTTAATAGCCCTTCTCATTATTTGGCGGCACGGGTGTCTGCGTTCCCCTCTCCCCTTGTGGGAGAGGGGCTTTTAGTCATGCGCTACGTAATATCTGCTTTATAAATTGCGTTGAGGACTGTTTTTGCGTATGAAAAGCCATTCCACGCCGCCTGCGGCAACAGCAACACAGTTAAAGCGCAGCTTGAAAGTGCGCCATATTTCCATGATTGCCGTTGGTGGCTCTATTGGCACCGGCCTGTTTGTGGCATCGGGTTCTGTGGTGGCCAGTGCCGGCGCTGGCGGGGCGGTGGCAGCGTATTTGCTGATTGGCATCATGGTGTATTTTGTGATGATGAGCTTGGGCGAACTGGCCGCGTATATGCCGGTATCCGGCTCTTTTGCCACCTACGGCGAGCGTTTTGTCGACCCAGGTTTTGGTTTCGCGCTTGGCTGGAATTACTGGTGTAACGGGGCGGTGACCATTGCGGTCGATTTGGTGGCCGCGCAAATTATTATGGCGTATTGGTTCCCCTCCGTGCCAGGCATTTACTGGAGTGCCGGCTTACTGGCGCTGATGGTGGGAATCAATTCCGCGTCTGTGAGGGGCTTTGGCGAAACCGAATTTTGGTTCGCTTTGATTAAAGTTGTCACGATTCTGGCTTTTATTGTTACTGGCTTGTTGATGATTTTTGGCATCCTGAAAGGCGGTGAGACGGCAAGCTGGCAAAATATACTCTCCACCAAAACCGCATTCACGGGTGGTTTGCCGGCCATGTTTGGCGTGATGATGATTGCCGGCTTTTCTTTTCAAGGCGTAGAGCTGGTGGGTGTGGCGGCGGCGGAATCTGAAAACCCGCATAAAACCATTCCGCTGGCCATTCGGCGGGTGTTCTGGCGCATTTTGCTTTTTTATGTCATTGCCATTGTGTTGATTGGCCTGTTGCTGCCCTATAACGACCCCAGCCTGACAAAAAATACGCTCGCCGATATTGCGACCAGCCCTTTTACTTTGATATTCGAGCGCGCCGGTTTGGCTTTCGCTGCGGGTTTGATGAACGCGGTGGTGTTAACGGCGATAACCTCCTCTGGCAATTCGGTGATGTATGCCTCTGTGCGCATACTGCACGCGCTGGCGCAGCACAATTTAGCACCGAAAATGTTCGCGAAATTGTCGGCTAATGGGATACCCCGCAATGCACTTTATGCAACAGCCTTGGTGGCCATGCTCTGTTTTGCCACGGCTTTGACGGAGGATCAGCGTGTGTACTTTTGGCTGCTGAACTTGTCGGGCATGACGGGTTTTATTGCTTGGTTGGGCATTGCCGTCAGCCATTACCGTTTTCGCAAGGGTTTTATCGCACAAGGGCACAGTTTGAGTGAGCTGCCTTATCGCGCCCTCTTTTTTCCGTGGGGGCCGTTGTTGGCGTTTACGCTATGCTCAGTGGTGATCGTCGGGCAAAACTACCAAGCGTTTATGGCCGATTCGATTGACTGGATGGCCGTTGTGGCCACCTACATCGGCATACCGGTATTTTTGTTGTTATGGTTTGGCTATCGCCTTAAGCACAAAACGGCGTTTGTGCGCGAACAAGATATGTGTTTTGAGGGTGCCAACATCGCACCGGAAGCGACATCTCACTGAGCAAAAACACGGAAAGCACATGAAACAAAAACCCTTTACAATCGCCGCGATAGTTTTACTCGCCATGATGGCACTCATGCAGTTGATTCGTTTTATTTGCGCTTGGCCTGTGCTAATTGCGATTCCCGTCTGGTGCAGTGCTGTCGCCTTTGTCGTTGCCGGCGGGTTTTCTTTTATGTTGTGGCGTGAAAATGGCCGTTAGGGCGTGCGTGATGCTCCCCGTTTGCGCTCTGAGCTAAACCCCTCTCCCACAAGGGGAGAGGGAGAGAGCGGAGCAGTGCCATCCAGCCTTAACTGAAAAAGCTCTTGACCGTGCCTCTAATATACGTCCGACATAGCGGGCAGTCTCGCAATTTTGGCGCGCACTCCTGGCAGGAGACTAAATGCCCGCAGGGCAAAAATACCGTATTGGTCTCTTTATCCATACAGACTTTGCAGGTTCTCGCCTCTATGAGTTGCCTGTTTTCTGCTATGAGCCTTTGCTCCTCGTCTATTAGCGCTGCATCGACAGCCGGTGTGCTCGCATTGGCGGCCGATGCAATATTCAGGTTTTGCATGCCAACAGAAAGCGTTTCCGTGTTCGGAAGCTGTGCGGCGGCAGGGCACTGCGCTGATGCAGCTTGGCACTTAACGAGCGCGCAATCTGGAAAGTATCTCGCATGTTCTGTTTGCGGATTATCGGTAGACATCCAGTTAGAAAGCGTTTTTTTACAGGAATAGCAGCACACATGATCCTTGTTTTTTAAGCAATAAAGCCCGGCTTCGGCCAGTGCCAAGGTGTTTATCCCCTTACGGGTGAACGGATGTTCATGGCCTGCGAAGCTGGCGATTCTGGCTTGCAGCGAGCTCATCGTCGCGGGATCCACCGGCGCATTGCCAGCCGGAAGCTGTGCGGCGGCAAGGCACTGCGCTGATGCAGCTTGGCACTTAACGAACGCGCAAGTTGGAAAGTGTCTCGCATGTTCTGCTTGCGGATTATCGGTATCCATCCATTTAGAAAGCGTTCCGTTACAGGAATAGCAGCGCACGCGGTCACTGTCTTTTAAGCAATAAAGCCCGGCTTCGGCCAGTGCCAAGGTGGTTATCCCCTTACTGGTGAACGGATGTTCATGGCCTGCGAAGCTGGCGATTCTGGCTTCCAGCGAGCTCATCGCCGGCGCATTGCCAGCCAGAAGAGGTGCTGGCGAACAGGCTGCGGCCGCGTTCTGTGGCGCGGGCGGCTGGCTGGGTGCGGCAACTGGCTCGGCGGCAGCAATACCGCAATCAGGAAAATGCGCTTTGCAGCGTCCATTATCGGCAAAGCTTCCATCACAGCGGCTGCACTGGACGCCCTGGGCTTGTGCGTCGTAATAACAACCATGATTGGCAAGCGTCGAACAACTCCACTCTTGATCGGAGGGTGCCTCCGCAAATGAGGCGAGACACTCAAGTAGGGGTTTTACTGGTGCGGTAGCAGCGGCGTTCCAATAGGCTGCTTGGCCGTCGTCTCGCCACGGAAACGCATTCTCCTGACCCTTTTTAAATAGGTCGGCCAAAGCCTGCGATGCCTGTACCGGTTTTTCTTGCGCGGCATAGTGCAAATAAGCCACCGCGATGGCCCCTTGATCCGCCGTTTCTCTGTCGTTCATCGTCTCGCGCGACGCTAAAAGAGCTTGACCCTGCTGATACGCTGTGGCGGCATTGAGCACGCGAGCCCTCTCCCACATGGCGTTCTCTGACTCTAACATCCCTGGCTCTAACAAAGGCAGTAAGTGCGTATTTATGGTATCCAAACTGCCACGTTGCACTAATTGCTTTGCCCACAGAAGCGCCTCCGCTGTGTTTCCGTCCTGTAGGGCATTATTTCTTAGCCATATCATGGAGGCCTGAAAGCCTTGGCTGGCCGCTTGCGTGTGCAAGCCTATTGCCTCAGTTGTTTTGTTCTCCGTATGCCGAAGCAAAGCCAACTGAAACAGGGCAGCGGGATTATTGACCTGCACCGCGCGCGCCAAATTTTCTGACAAAGGAGCCGCCCACGCGCCGCTGGTGGCGATGAAAATAAGGGTAAAAATAGCGAGACGAAAAACCACGTTCAAACTCTCCTTTGTATGACATTGATAAGTGACATGCTGCATCGCCTTCGACCATGATTTTTGTGTTTTGTTCATTCGTTAGCGTGATGTGGGAATGGCTGCACCGGGCTGGCTCAGGCGCAACGAAAGCCCGATACTGCCGGTTTTGTTGTCATAGGCTCGTCATGCCGTTTTTATTGTTTGCCACATGAGTGCTTGGTTTGTTTACGTGCTGCGCTGCAACGACGGCACATTGTACACCGGCATCACCACGGATTTGGCGCGACGTGAGCGCGAACACAATGTGTCCGCACGCGGTGCACGTTATACCCGCAGCCGCCAGCCGGTGGCATTGGTTTACAGTGAGCAACTCGCCAACCGCAGCGAAGCCGCAAAGCGTGAATACGCCATTAAACAACTGTCGCTGGCTGCTAAAGTTCGGCTGATTAGCCCTTCGGAGTACCCATTCCCATGAGTTTTACTGCCCTCGGCTTGTGCCCGCCTTTGCTGCTGGCCATTGAGCAACAGCACTACCGCACGCCCACGGCCATTCAGAAGCAGGCAATTCCCGCCGTGCTGGCGGGGCGTGATGTGATGGCAGCGGCGCAAACGGGCACGGGTAAAACGGCCGCTTTTGCGCTGCCCTTGTTGCAGCGTTTGAGCGCCGGCACAACACCCGCTAACGGCGTGCGCGTGCTGGCGCTTACGCCGACCCGTGAGCTGGCCCAGCAAGTGTTTGAGCATTTCAAAAGCTATGGGCGGGGGCTGGATTTGCGTTTTGCCGTGGCTTACGGCGGTGTGAGTATCAACCCGCAAATGATGGCGTTGCGCAGCGGTGTGGACGTGCTGGTGGCCACCCCCGGGCGGCTGCTGGACCTGCACGCCAAAAATGCCGTGCAATTTACGGCGCTAAAAACGTTGGTGCTGGACGAAGCCGATCGAATGCTAGAGCTGGGTTTTAGCCGCGACATCAACAAACTCTTGGCGCTGCTGCCCAAACAACGGCAGACGCTGCTGTTTTCTGCCACTTTTTCCGATGCAATACGGGCGCTGGCGGCGCAGTTGCTCATCAAGCCTGTGAGCATTGATGTCTCCCCGCGCAACAGTGCAGCAAAGGCGGTGAAGCAGCACATCATCACTGTGGATAAAAAACGCAAAACCGACCTGTTTTGCTATCTGCTCGCACAAAAACGCTGGCGGCAAGTGCTGGTGTTTGCCAAAACCCGTAACGGCGTTGATGCACTGTTGCGCGTGTTGCGTGAAGAGGGCGTGCGTGCCGACAGCCTTCACGGCGAGAAAACACAGCCGCAGCGTCTTGCCGCGCTCAATGCATTTAAGGCCGGCGAATTGCGGGTGCTGGTGGCCACCGATGTAGCCGCACGCGGGCTGGACATTGAAAGTCTGCCGCTGGTGGTGAATTTTGATCTACCCATTGTGGCGGAAGATTACATACACCGCATTGGGCGCACGGCGCGCGCGGGTGCCAGCGGGCAGGCGATATCCTTGGTGAGCGCCGATGAAATCCACCATCTGCGCGATATAGAAAAGCGCTTAAAACAACCGTTGCTGCGCAAACAGGTGCAGGACTTTGAGCCGGATCACGCTGTTCCGCCGTCTGGCAGCGCTTCACTCAGCAAAACCAAAAAGCCAAAAAAACAGAAGGCAGGTAGCGTAAGTAAACCTAAAGCAGGCAGATAATCGCTAAAAATTCTTCAAGCGTTTTTTTGTTCATACCAGCCTTTCGAGTGATTCACGATAGCCACCACAATCAACATTGCCGGCACTTCAATCAGCACGCCGACGACGGTGGCCAATGCAGCACCCGAGTGAACGCCAAATAAACTAATCGCAGCGGCCACCGCTAGCTCAAAAAAATTACTGGCACCAATGAGTGCCGAGGCGCCTGCGATAGCGTGTTTTTCGCCCACTTTGCGATTCAGCCAATACGCCAGCCCCGCATTAAAAAAGACTTGGATCAGAATCGGCACGGCTAACATGAGGATAATCAGCGGTTGTTTGAGGATCATTTCCCCCTGAAAAGCAAATAACAGCACCAACATTAGCAGCAATGCGCCAACCGACCACGGTGCGATTTTTGCCATCTTTTGATCAAAAATTACAACGCCTTTTTTAAGCCACATTTTGCGCAACAACTGCGCAAGAATAATGGGGATGACGATATACAACAGCACCGAGATCAGCAGCGTGTCCCAAGGCACTGTGATGGCCGACAGCCCCAACAGCAACCCCACAATCGGCGCAAAAGCGAACACCATGATCACGTCATTAAGTGCCACTTGTGAAAGCGTAAAGTAAGGGTCGCTGCGCGTTAATTTGCTCCACACAAAAACCATGGCGGTGCACGGTGCGGCGGCAAGCAAAATAAGCCCCGCGATGTAGCTGTCTATCTGCTCGCTCGGCAGATACGGCGCAAACACCTGCCGTACAAAAAGCCAGCCCAAGAAAGCCATAGAAAAAGGTTTGATCGCCCAATTTATAAACAGCGTCACACCAATGCCTCTCCAATGCGCTTTCACTTGATGCAGCGCATGAAAATCAATTTTGATCAGCATTGGAATAATCATCACCCAGATCAAAAAGCCCACCGGCAAATTGACATTGGCGACTTCCAGATGAGCGACGGCTTGAAACAGCGCAGGCCAGAGTTGTCCCAGCGTTATGCCGGTAATGATGCAAATAAAAACCCATGCCGTGAGATAACGCTCAAAAAAATTCATCCAAATACCTCTGTTTTTCCGATAACGCGCAGCGCGTTTTGCCGTGTGATGCCATCCATTGAGGAGCCTTCAGGCAATAGCGTTCATATTTTGTATGACGGATGTTGCATCGCCGTTACGCACAGATGCCCTTTTCTACGGCAGGCGATAGCCGCCCATTATGGGATAAGTGCCGCCTCGCCTGTAGAATGCCAGCGCGTTAACCAACAAAACCAAGAGAGACAGCCATGCTTCATTACCATGCCCCTTTGCGTGATATGCAATTTGTCCTGCATGAATTACTCGACAGCCAGCATCACTATGCACATTTAACGGGCTGTGAAGACCTTAGCCCCGACTTGCTGGATGCCATCATCAACAGCGCCGCTAAATTTTCCGAGCAGGTCATCGCGCCGCTCAATCAAAGCGGTGATGAAGAAGGCTGCACTTTTGAGCAAGGCCGCGTGCACACGCCCAGCGGTTTTAAAGATGCTTTTGCTCGGTATGGCGAGGCTGGTTGGCAATCGCTGTCAATTCCAGTCGCCGAAGGCGGGCAAGGTTTGCCGAATTCGTTGGGCATTTTTGTAAATGAGATGGTGGGCGCGGCCAATTGGGCGTGGAGCATGTATCCAGGGCTGGCGAATGCGCCCATTACCTGCTTGTTGCACGGCGGTAGCGCAGAGTTGAAAGCGACTTTTCTACCGAAACTCTTAAGCGGCGAGTGGGCCGGCACCATGTGTTTGACGGAAGCCCACTGCGGTTCAGATGTGGGTTTACTGCGCACCAAAGCCGTTTTGCAGGCCGACGGTGCTTACCTCATCACAGGCAACAAAGTGTTTATCTCCGGCGGTGAGCAAGACATCACAAACAACATTATTCATGCCGTGCTGGCACGAGTAGAAGGCGCGCCCGCTGGCACCAAAGGCATTTCGCTGTTTATCGTGCCGAAAATACACGTTCATAACGACGGCTCGCTGGGCGCAGCCAATCACGTGAGCTGCGGTGCCATCGAAAAAAAAATGGGGCTGAAAGGCTCGGCTACCTGCGTGATGAACTTTGATGGCGCGCGTGGATTTCTGCTGGGCGAAGAAAATAACGGCCTCGCCATTATGTTTAAAATCATGAATGCCGCCCGCTTGGGAACCGCGTTGCAGGGTTTGGCGTTGGGCGAACTGTCGTTTCAGGGCGCGCTGCAATACGCACGCGAACGGCTACAAATGCGCGCATTGACCGGCGTGAAAAACCCGCAGGGCGAAGCCGACCCCATCATTGTTCACCCGGATGTGCGCCGTATGTTGATGACGCAAAAAGCCCTCGTTGAAGGTCAGCGCGCCTTTTTGTACTGGCTGGCACAATTGATTGATCTCACCCATTTTGGCACCGCAGAGGAAACAAAAACCGCCGATGATTTACTGGGTTTGCTCACGCCCATCGCCAAAGCCTTTTGCACCGAAACAGCCGTGGAAGTGGCCAGTACCGGCATACAGGTGTTTGGTGGTCACGGTTATATTCATGAGCATGGCATCGAACAAGTGCTGCGCGACGTGCGTATTTCTACCCTTTATGAAGGCACAACAGGCATTCAGGCGCTGGATTTAATCGGCCGTAAAGTGATGGGTTCCGGTGGCCAGTTGCTGCGCAACTTCACAAAAATCATCCATAAATTTTGTGAAGCGCAACAAAATATACCTGATATGGCCGTCTTCTGCACGCCCTTGGCGAACCTCAATAAAGAGTGGGGCGCATTGACCGGCACCATCGGTGAGCGCGCCATGAACAACGCCGAAGAAGTGGGGGCAGCATCCGTCGATTACACGCTGTATTCAGGTTATGTCGCACTGGCCTATATGTGGGCGCAGATGGCGCAGGTCGCGCTGGCGAACATAGCGGCCGCTGAAGACAGCGATGGTTTTTATCAAGCCAAACTCGCCACCGCCCGCTTTTACTTTGCGCGTGTGCTGCCGCGCTGCCAAACGCACGCAACAGCGGCTTTGGCCGGTGCAGACGTGGTGATGGCGCTTTCTGCGGAAGCCTTTGCTTTTTGAGCGCCATAAACCACACGGGCTGACGGCTGGAACACTGCAAGCATCTGCGTGTCGAAGGCAGGCATTTTCCTGATGAGAGTTCCCGCTCTGTTAAGACGTCGCACATTTCTACCGCAAGCTACCCTGTTTTGGGCGGCGTTTTTTCTGGTTGGCCTGTCGCAGGCAGCGCCCATGAACCTAGAAAAAGCAGTTGCCGCCGCTCATGCCTCCATATACACGTGCGATAAACCGCACTATTCAGCACGAGCGGAAATCACCCCAGCAGGGTGCAAACCCGTTCGTCCTGAGTAGCCAGCGCAGCAGGCGTATCGCGAAGGGTTTGCGTCGTTCAACGGCTGTTTTTAGGATCAATCAAGTTCTATGTCGTCGGCCATCTTTTGTTTCGCCGCCGGAGAGGCGGTCATGCCCGCTGTTTTTTCCGCCTGCGCCAGCAGGTTCACGTAAAAAGGCATCTGCGATTGAATAAGATCATCACCATCATAAATAGTTTGCGCTGTTTCAAGCCAATGACGCGCTTGTATGAGGTCAGCCGGCCTTTTTATCAGCAGATACAGCTCCCCCAGCTCCAGTGCCGTTCGGCTTTTGTAGGGGTTCAGTTCCCACGCCAAGCTGTACAAATACACTGCCTTAAGCGTTTGCTCCTATTTTTGCCATTGATGTGGCCATAATCAGCTTGTCGACATTATTCACGTTCTCTGGCGGAATAGCGGCGCGCCACCAGTGTTCCGCTGAACCCAACTCAGCCTGATCAGCGGCAGCAATAACCTCCTTAGTCTCAGGCTGGGCGTGCAGGAGCTTACCTAACGCGTTCTTGGCCAACTGTTGCATGGCGTTATCTGCGTTGTCGTCCGTGGCTTCTGCGAGGTAGAGCGTGTACGCATCCTCAAACTTGCCTGCCTGTTCGGCGGCCTGTCCGTCCTTAAATGCTTGGCTCAAGGCAGGCGCTGCCTGCACGGTGTAGCCACTGGCGAGTAAAAGTACAAGTAAACTAATTTTGCCAAACATTTTTGTGCCATCTGATGAGTGACTCGTAAAAATCGAGTGCGTTATGGTGTTATACACAGGGAGGCTGCAAAAATACTGTTTTATTATAAATAATTGTTTTTAAATGGTTTTTTTTGGTGTTTACTGGAAGTTATGCGCTGTGGAGCATCTGCACCGCGGGTGTGTTCACCCCTTGCGGCATGCAATATTGCCCATGCCATCCACTTGTAAAAACATAACAAAGCCCATATATAAAACGTTCTTTTTATTCCAATCGGGCGTTTTTGTGGAACAGTATCACGGCACAACCATTCTTTCCGTGCGACGCAATAACTGTGTGGTGATCGGCGGCGATGGCCAAGTTTCGCTTGGTAATACCATCATGAAAGGCAACGCGCGCAAAGTGCGCCGCCTGTATCACGATCAGGTGATTGCCGGTTTTGCCGGTGGCACAGCGGACGCTTTCACGTTGTTTGAGCGTTTCGAAGCCAAACTGGAAAAACATCAAGGCAATTTGGTGCGCGCCGCTGTTGAATTGGCGAAAGACTGGCGCACCGACCGCATTTTGCGTCGCTTAGAAGCCTTGTTGTCGGTTGCGGACAAAAGCAGCTCTTTGGTGATTACCGGCAATGGTGACGTGATTGAGCCGGAAAACAATATGATCGCGATTGGCTCCGGTGGGGCTTTTGCGCAATCTGCCGCGCGCGCGTTGCTGGATAACACGGATTTATCGGCACGTGATATTGTCGAAAACAGTTTGGCAATTGCTGCCGATATCTGCGTATACACCAACCACAACCGCACCATTGAGACACTGGAGAGCGCTTTATGTCAGCTATGACTCCGCGTGAAATCGTCCATGAACTCGACAAACATATCGTCGGCCAACATGAGGCTAAACGGGCTGTGGCCATCGCCTTGCGCAACCGCTGGCGGCGTATGCAACTGCCTGAAACGCTCCGCGCAGAAATCACGCCAAAAAATATTTTAATGATCGGGCCGACGGGCGTAGGCAAAACCGAAATCGCACGGCGATTGGCCAAACTGGCTGACGCACCGTTTATCAAAGTTGAAGCGACCAAATTTACCGAAGTCGGTTATGTGGGGCGCGACGTGGAGTCCATCGTGCGCGACCTCATGGAGGCGGCCATCAAACTTTATCGCACACGCGCAACGGAACAGGTGCAATTGCGTGCGCTGGATGCGGCGGAAGATCGCATCCTCGACGCGCTATTGCCTGCTGCCCGCTTTGGGGAGCTAGAGCAAAAAAAAACAGGCACGCGGCAGGTGTTTCGCAAAAAATTGCGCGAGGGCGAGTTGGACGACAAAGAGATAGAAATAGATGTAGCTGCCACGCCGGTGGGGGTGGAAATTATGGCACCGCCCGGCATGGAAGAAATGAGCAACCATTTGCAGAGCCTGTTTTCCAATATGAACAGCGAACGCAAACGCAAATGCAAAATGATGGTGAAAGCCGCGATGAGACAATTGCAGGATGAAGAAGCCACTCGACTGGTCAATCATGAGGAAATTAAAGCGCAGGCCATCGCCGCCGTTGAGCAAAACGGCATTGTCTTTATCGACGAAATAGACAAAGTGTGTCGGCGCGGTGAAACCAGCGGCGCGGATGTGTCCCGCGAGGGCGTGCAGCGTGATTTGCTGCCGTTGATTGAAGGCTGCACGGTGTCCACCAAATACGGCATGGTCAATACCGATCACATCCTGTTTATCGCCTCGGGTGCTTTTCATCTAGCGAAGCCGTCTGATTTGATTCCTGAACTGCAAGGGCGTTTGCCGATACGCGTCGAATTAAGCGCGCTTACCCCCGATGATTTCGAGCGTATTTTGCAAGAGCCTGACGCGTCTTTGACAGAGCAATATCAAGCGCTTATGAATACTGAGGGCTTGGCAATTACGTTCAGCAAAGATGGCGTTCGCCGCTTGGCAGAAACCGCTTGGCAAGTGAATGATCGCACCGAAAACATCGGCGCACGCCGTTTACACACCGTGATGGAGCGGCTGCTGGAAGACCTCTCTTTTTCTGCCGGCAATATGGCTGCTGAGCAAAAAGAGGTGCTTATTGGTGCCGCGTATGTGGACGAGCGCCTTGCAGCACTGTCGCATGATGAAGATTTGAGCCGTTTTATTTTGTAGCTTTTTTAGGGTTATCGTTGCATCAATATATGCTTATGCCTTTTTGTGCATTGACATCCTTTATTGTCAGTGGCCTTCTACCGCGCTTCCTGTTTATGACGCAGGGGTCACATGAGGC
This sequence comes from Cellvibrionales bacterium, assembly GCA_043769275.1. Taxonomy (GTDB): domain Bacteria; phylum Pseudomonadota; class Gammaproteobacteria; order Pseudomonadales; family UBA7239; genus JAYVJM01. Next base: position 105,219 of record JAYVJM010000079.1, read on the forward strand.
TAAATCAATGACGCGAGAGAATTGGGGTTCCCAGCTGGGCTTTATTTTGGCGGCGGCAGGGTCTGCCGTGGGCTTGGGGGCTATCTGGAAATTTCCCTACGAGGTTGGCAAAAACGGCGGCGGTGCTTACCTGCTAGTGTTCGTGTTTTTTGTATTCACTTTTGGTTTCGCGTTACTGCTGGCAGAAATGTTTATCGGCCGCGCGGCGCAAGCATCAGCCACTATGGCGTTTCGCAAACTTGCCGGTGCATGGTGGCCGTGGGTTGGCCGGATGTCGGTGTTGTGTCTGGCGTTAATTTTGGGATTTTACAATGTGGTGGGCGGCTGGACGATTGCCTATGTCGCACACGCCTTTTTTGATAGCGGCCTCACCACAGAAAACAACCTGACGCTAACGGCTCGCTTCCATGCGCTGACATCACAGCCCGCTAGCGCGCTGGGTTATACCGCTGCATTTTCGATGATCACTGCGGTGGTGGTGGCAGCGGGCGTACAACAAGGTATAGAGCGTTTGTGTAAGGTACTGATGCCGCTGTTTTTTATCACGCTGCTGGTGTTGATTATTTGGGTGCTACAACTGCCTGGTGCATTAGAGGGTGCGCGGGTTTTTCTGTCCCCAGATTTCTCACGTTTGTCTGCAGAAGGCATTGTTTCCGCACTAGGGTTGGCTTTTTTCACGCTGTCGGTTGGCTGCGGCATGATGATTTCCTACGGCTCTTATATTCATTCCGAGGCACCGTTGGTGCGCTCCGCTCTGTGGGTAGTGGCCTTGGCCAGCCTTGCTTGCTTGCTCAGCGGTTTACTGGTTATCCCTGCTATGTTTGCGTTTCAGGTTGACCCCAGCGCCGGCCCTAGTCTCGTGTTTATTACGATGCCCGCTCTATTCGCGCAAATGCCCGGCGGTCAGTGGATAGAAATACTGTTCTTTCTTTTGGTTTTTTTTGCCGCGCTCACTTCGTCAGTGTCAATTCTGGAGCCAGTTGTGAGTTTTCTGCACGATGAGTTTGGTTTTTCAAGGCATCGCGGCACGCTCGTGGGCGGCTTGTTTATTTACATGCTCTGCATTCCCACATCGCTTTCATTTGGCGTATTGTCCGATTGGACTGTTGGCGGCATGGCTCCCTTTGCGCTAGCGGGGTACATCGTTAACGACATTTTGCTACCCGCAGGTGGTATGGGGGTAGCCTTGTTTGTGGGATGGGTGGTATGGCCGGCCATGCAGAAAAGCCTGATAAAAGAAGGCGCGGGACGTTGGGCGCCGCTACTGCGGCCGGTTATTGCTATCGCCGCACCAGCACTGATTGTCGTGCTGTGGCTGCATGCCGCGTTTTCGCCGTAGTGTTTTAGCGCACGCGCCACGCGGTTATCTCCCGTGCGTACATATACGGGTTGGCTGAACATTGTTTGGTAAGCCGCCGTCCAGTGCGCCATAATGGCAGCAGCTTGCAACTATTTAGACAGAGGTTATTTATGAAACGTATCGGTCTTTTTTTACTCACTAACTTGGCCGTGATGGTCGTGCTCGCTGTGGTGTTAAGCGTCGCGCAATCGTACCTAGGCATCTCCAGCCAAAGCAATGCAGGTATTTTATTGCTGGCTTTGGTATTTGGTATGGGCGGCTCTTTCATCTCGCTGGCCATGTCGAAGTGGATGGCACTGCGCACCACAGGCGCACAAGTAATCGCGCAACCACGCACAGCACAGGAGGTATGGCTGATGGAAACCGTGCGCCGCCTCTCACAGCAAGCGGGTATCGGCATGCCAGAAGTTGCTATTTACGACGCCGATGATGTCAATGCTTTTGCTACCGGCATGAACAAAAACAATGCGCTAGTGGCTGTTTCATCCGGCCTGCTCAACGCGATGAGCCGCGATGAAGCGGAAGCTGTCATCGGCCATGAAATCACCCACGTTGCCAACGGTGACATGGTGACACTAACGCTGATTCAAGGCGTGGTGAACACCTTCGTTATATTTGCCGCACGCATTGTTGCCAATGCATTGAACAGCTATCTAGGCGGCAATGACCGTGAAGGCGGCCTCGGCATGATCGGCTATATGGCGACCGTCATTGTGTTGCAACTGCTGTTTGGCATATTGGCCAGCGTGATCGTGATGGCATTTTCACGTGCGCGTGAGTACCGTGCAGATGCCGGCGGCGCGCGCCTAGTAGGCCGAGACAAAATGATCGCCGCGCTACAACGCTTACAAAGCGCACATGAAGAAAGTGCCTTACCACAAACGCTCACTGCCTTTGGCATCAGCAGCGAAAAAAGCTCATGGGGCGAGTTGTTTATGAGCCACCCTCCGCTTGAAAAACGCATTCGTGCTTTAAAAGAGCATGTGACGGCTTGATAAATTAATCATGTGCCGCAACAGCCCTTCTTCGGCGGCGAATCTATTCTTCTGCGATGTTTTGCGCTTCTTGCTCAACTAACGATTGGCCGGCGGCATCAAGTCCGGCCTTGTCCCGTTGAGCCCACAGCCATTCTCGCGGGTACTTTTGCAGCAGCTCATCTGCAATTTGTTGTGCCAGTATTTTTGGCTCGCCTTCGCGCTCGGATTTTTCGATGCGGAAACCCGCCGCGTAATCTGCCGCGCTAACCGCGCCTGTTTTGGTCGCCACTGAATCGACAGTCACCATATAAATTTTTGGCATTTCCACGCCAGCACGATTACCGCGCCCCTCTTTTACCTGTACAGAACAGGGAATATCGCGCCAATACGTTATTTTTACTTCTGCCACAAGAGTGCCTATTGCTTGCAAAGATGGGGGGGCATTCTGCCATAATATGAGCCTCAAACTTGCGGAAAACACACTCCGCCCGCTGGGAGAAACGCCATGTCCAAACGCAAAAAAAATGCACATGAAGACACTTTTGAGAACGCAGAGGGTTTTCAGGTTAAAGATATCAATGATGTGGATGAGGAGCTGGCCGAAGAGGAAGTTCTGCCAGAAAGTGCCGACTCATCTTTATTGCTGGCAGACGACATGGAGGTAGAAGATGACGACAGTGCCGATCAGGAAGAAGACGAGCACTTCAAAGCTGTAGCGGAAAACGAAGACTGGGAAGAAGGCTATGATTATTAACGCCGAAACACGCATAAACCGTGCCCAACCGCACATTTTTTTATGCGCTTTATTTGCCTTGTGAAAGTAAGCGACAGTCAATTTTGCGCATGGAGCGCTAATTGCGAAGCCATGTGAACGGCTCCCTATTTGTAAATAGACTAGAATGGTTTAATGTAGAGAGAATAGAGAACAAAATATTACTAGGGTTGATTTGCCATTGTTTGGTATATCTTTTCCCCTAATAATGAAGGAGCGCAACATGTTACAACGTTTGAATTTCCTCCCCATATTGAAAAAACTGACGGCACCGTTGCTGGCCATGAGCCTGCTGCTGTCTTCCGGCTTCTGTTTAGGCGAGTCAACGATGACCGACACTGGGGGCGAGCAACCAGGCTCCCTGCGGATGTACACTGACTTGTTGTTTTTGCGTCCCATTGGACTGGCGTTAACAACGCTAGGGACTGCTGCCTACATTGTTAGCCTGCCCTTTACGCTGCCGTTAGGCTGCTCCAGTGATGCCGGCAAAACACTGGTCGTGGAACCAGTTAAATTCACATTTTACCGCTGCCTAGGCTGTGCAAAAACAGGCAACCCCAAGACACATGACGTACTAGCAACAAAAAGCAGCGAAGACAGTGCTAACGCAGGTGCCGCCGCAGAAAAAATTGCTGTAAAACAGTAAAACACCACCCCAGAAAAACTAGACCTCAGGCCAACTTTGTCTTTCAAGTTAGGCGAATACGTTTAATTTTTTCGGTGAATTTCCGGTTAAGCGCCTCTGACACCAGCGGATGTACAAACTTTGACACATCGCCCTCCAGTGAGCCGATTTCCTTCACTAAACTGGCGGAGATATAGGAGAGTCTATCAGCCGGCGTGAGGAAGATGCTCTCTACATCTGGCTCAATAGCGCGGTTCATATTCGCCAACTGAAACTCGTATTCAAAGTCGGATACCGCGCGCAAGCCACGCAAAATAGCATGTGCTTTCTGTTGCTTGGCAAATTCCACCAACAAAATATCGAAGCCCACCACCTCCACATTGTTGATATGTCTCAACACCTGCTTGGCCAGATCAACCCGTTCATCCAGTGTAAATAAGGGGCCTTTACGAGCACTGGAGGCAATAGCCACCACTACCTCGTCAAATAAGCGACAAGCGCGTTCAACCAAATCGGTGTGGCCGTTAGTAATGGGATCAAAGGTACCCGGATAAATAATGCGTTTCATACGCAAACCTGTGAGGAAAAAGCGCGAGAATAGTACGCTACTTCGCCAACATGCTCAAAAATAAGCGTGGCGAATATTATTTTCCGTTACGACACCACAAGCCGAAAGCAACGCTGCCTGCGCGTTGTGCGCGGTGCTGGGTAAAACCTGGAAACATCGGCGCAACATCGCTGCACGGCTGCTCGACATACACCCAGGCATTTTCTGCCAGCCGCTGCTGTGCGAGCAGCTCGGCGACTAGCCCTGTTGCATCAATAGATTTGTCGGCAAAGGGCGGGTCAATAAATACGATGTTAAAAGTGCCGCTCACACGCTGTAGAGCCGTGCGTGCATCTGCACATGCAACAAGCGCATCTGTAGCCTCCAGAGATTGGGCTGTCGTTTGCAAATGGCGCGCCACAACAGGATTGCTTTCGACCAGCACACACGCCCTAGCACCACGTGACAGTGCCTCAAACCCTAAAACGCCGCTGCCGGCAAACAGGTCCAGACAATGTGCGCCAGGGAGCACCGGCATCAGCCAGTTGAACAGCGTTTCACGGATACGGTCACCGGTAGGGCGCAAACCAACAACATCAGGAAAGGTAATTTTGCGGCCACGCCAGCGTCCAGCGATAATGCGCACACAATTAGCGGCGGAACGGCTTGCGGTTTGAGCAACAGGAGGGAATTTAGCCGGCGGTTTGCGCAAGAGAGCCTCTTCATCCAATGGTCAAAGTGGTAGGATACCACCCCGCTTTACCCGCCACCCCAGCGATGTTTCGCGTCACTTCGAGTTCGTATGGCTTTGTTTGATTTTATAAAAGATGCGCAAGGCAAACCCGCAGAGAGCGACAAAAACATCGCGCCGCCCGTCATTGATGCGCCGCCCGCCACGCCCCTCTCTCTTGAGAATCCTGCGGAAAAGCCGCCTCAGGTCGAAAAAAGCGGGCTGCTTGCTTTTCTAAAGCGCAAAAAGCCGCTTGCCGCCGCAGCGCCTGTGCCGTCCGAGATTCAAGCGCCTATCGCGCAAGAACCCTCTTTCGCCGCAGCGGAGCCCGCTACTGCCGGTTCACCGATGCCTCAGCCCATCGTCGCCACACCGGCAGCCAGCACGACAACAGACGAGCCAGACAAAACAAAAACGAGCCTTTTCAGCCGCATTAAATACGGTTTGTCACGCACCGGCAGTGCGATTGGCAGCGGCGTTGGCACATTGCTATTAGGTAAAAAGGCGATTGATGCCGAATTAATCGACGAGTTAGAGACGCGCATGTTGGTGGCGGATGTCGGCATTGATGCCACAGGTCACATTTTGAGTTCGCTCACGCAACGTATAGCGCGCAAAGAGCTCAGTGATGGCGATGCGCTTTATCAGGCGTTGCAGGATGATTTGTACACATTACTGCAAGCCAGCGAAGCGCCGCTAAATATTCCAATCAACACGCCAAAGCCGTTTGTTATTTTGGTTATCGGGGTTAATGGTGCCGGCAAAACCACCACAATTGGGAAACTCGCGCAGCGATTGCAGCGCGAAGGCCGCAGCGTACTGTTGGCCGCAGGAGACACCTTTCGCGCCGCCGCCGTTGAACAGCTGCAAGTATGGGGCGAACGAAACGCAGTTACCGTCATCGCCCAGCACACCGGAGCGGACAGCGCCTCGGTAATTTTTGATGCCGTGCAAGCTGCACAAGCGCGGGGCATTGATGTGGTTATTGCCGACACAGCCGGCCGCTTACACAACAAAAGCAACTTGATGGAAGAGTTGAAAAAAGTGAAGCGCGTGATGGCGAAACTTGATCTTCACGCCCCGCATGAAGTCTTGTTGGTGTTGGATGCGGGTACTGGCCAAAACGCCATTAACCAAGCACAACAGTTTCACACCGCCATCGGTGTGACAGGCATTGCGTTAACAAAACTCGATGGCACAGCAAAGGGCGGCGTTATTTTCGCCATCGCACAAACCCTGAAACTCCCCATCCGTTTTATTGGCATTGGTGAGCAGATAGACGATTTGCAGACGTTTAATGCGCGGGACTTTATTCGCGCGCTGTTCGATAAGCCGCTTTAAGCATCCCTTCGATCCCCAAAAAGCCGTTGAGCGATGAAAGCCCTGCGATACGACCGCTGTGTGACATGTGCTGTCAATTCTGGACACCAAACCTTCAGGCAACTGCCAACGTTATCGTCTGAATTATGAACACGCCTAATCCAGCTACAGCGTTTGGTGT
>JAYVJM010000080.1:0-3768 GCA_043769275.1 Cellvibrionales bacterium
ACACCAAACGCTGTAGCTAGATTAGGCGTGTTCATAATTCAGACGATAACGTTGGCAGTTGCCTGATGGTTTGGTGTCCAGAATTGACAGCACATGTCAGGTATGTTGTTTGAGAACATCAATACACCGCTCGATTATGAAAACTTTATTCGGAGAGCAAATCCAAATGATCGATAAAAAACTGCTGAGTATTCTTGTGTGTCCTGTAAGCAAAGCGCCGCTGACATACGATGAAAAAAACCAGGAGCTTGTATGTAAGGCAAGCGGGCTGGCCTATCCTGTGCGTGACGGCATTCCCGTTATGCTAGAAGAAGAAGCGCGACCATTAACAGCGGCAGAAAAACAGCAATGCTGTTATTGAAATCTTTATATTTGACGAGCAGCAATCGAAATTCCACTAGCTGTATCCAGTTCACCAATCGCCACTTTTATCCATAGTGACTTTAGAAATTGTCGCGCCAGTATCACTTCCCGTCCACCCTGAGGGCGGCACCTCGACTTTCCAGTGCTTCTAAGCAAAACACCGCGCATAGATGTACAAGTCCTTCCATCATCGGAATGTAGGTAATGCCAGTTGCCCAATCTTGACGCGAAGGTCTTTGGGGTCAACTTCGCCCAAATGTGCATTCGACATTCTATAGAGGGAAACACATAATCAAGTGTCCCGTATCGGGCAGATAGAGAAGCGACATGAGCCAAGTGTTCCAGATGCATCCAGAAAACCCCCAGCCGCGACAAATCAGCAGAGCAGTGGAGTTGCTGCGCAAAGGGGCGATTATGGCCTACCCCACTGATTCCGCCTATGCCCTAGGCTGCCAACTGGGCAACAAAAATGCATTAGAGCGGATTGTGCGCTTACGGGCGCTGGACAAACACCACAACTTTTCCTTGATGTGTCGAGACCTATCTGAGTTAAGTGCTTATGCCAAGGTGGACAACCCCACTTTTCGCTTACTCAAAGCCAATACGCCAGGGCCTTACACATTTATATTGCACGGCAGCAGCGAAGCGCCCAAACGCTTATTGCATCCCAAGCGCAAAAGTATCGGTTTGCGCATACCTAATAACCCGATTGTTTTAGCTTTACTGGAGGAGTTGGGTGAGCCGCTATTAACCAGCAGCTTGATCTTGGCAGGCGAGACAGATCCGTTGACCGACCCATGCGATATACGCGATAGACTCGACACCCAAATTGACTTCATTATCGACGGCGGTTATTGCGGGCTAAAGCCAACCACCGTTGTCGACTTGCGCGACGAGGTGCCTGTTATTTTACGTGATGGTGCGGGTGATGTAGGCGTTTTGGGCTTATAAAACACCACGCCATCTGCAATCTCGCCAAATCCAAGAAACAAAAAAACCAGCAATACGTTGATTTTTCGAAGCAATTGGCGACCAATCGCAGTAATTATTGGTGTGGCAGAACGACTTTAATGGCATCCAGAATGTCTCTTGCAGCCTTGGGTATTTGAGTGCCAGGACCGAAGACACACTTAACGCCCGCTGCAAACAAATGCGGATAATCCTGTTTTGGAATCACACCGCCGGCAATAACAATTACGTCATCCGCACCGAGCTTTTTCAGTTCAGAAATCAATTCAGGCACGAGCGTTTTATGGCCTGCAGCCTGTGATGAACAACCCACAATATGAACGTCATTTTCTACGGCTTGTTTTGCCACTTCCGCCGGCGTTGAGAACATCGGTGATAGATCAATATCAAAACCCAAATCTGCAAACGCGGTAGCAATAACTTTTGCACCACGATCATGACCGTCTTGTCCCATTTTGCAGACCAACATGCGCGGTCGACGACCATGATCCTCAGCAAATTTTTTCACATCCGCGACTATGTTTTGCCAGCCGACATCATCCTGATACGCGCCGCCGTACACACCGGAGATTGTGCGTGCCTGCGCGTTGTAACGGCCAAAGGCTTTTTCCATAGCATCAGAAATTTCGCCCACACTCGCTCGCAAACGCACAGCTTTGATGGCCAAGTCGAGCAAATTACCTTCCCCGCCTTCCGCACAAGCGGTAATCGCCTCAAGTGCGGATTGTACCGCTGCGCTATCGCGTGAGGATTTAATGCTGTTCAAACGTGAAATTTGCGATTCACGCACGGCAACATTGTCGATATCGAGAATGTCTATGTCGTCTTCTTTTTCCAAGCGGTATTTATTCACGCCAACAATGACGTCTTCACCGCGATCAATACGCGCCTGTTTGCGTGCAGCGGCTTCTTCAATGCGCATTTTTGGCAGACCGGTGTCGATGGCTTTGGCCATGCCGCCGCGCTGCTCAACCTCTTCGATCAAACCCCAAGCTTTATCGGCGATATCTTGTGTGAGTTTTTCCATCATGAACGAGCCGCCCCACGGATCAACTACGCCACAAATGCCAGTTTCTTCTTGGATAATGAGCTGCGTATTGCGAGCAATGCGAGCTGAAAACTCAGTAGGCAGCGCAATAGCTTCATCAAAGGCATTGGTGTGTAAAGATTGCGTGCCACCAAAAACAGCGGCCATCGCCTCTATTGTCGTGCGCACAATATTGTTGTATGGGTCTTGCTCGGTAAGCGACCAACCCGATGTTTGGCAATGCGTGCGCAACATTTTCGAGCGCACGTCTTTGGGCGCAAATTCTGTAACAATGCGCGACCACAACAAGCGTGCTGCGCGCAACTTGGCGATTTCCATATAAAAATTCATGCCGATGCCAAAGAAAAATGACAAGCGGCCGGCGAAATCGTCAATATCCAAACCGGAGGCTAAAGCAGTGCATATATATTCTTTGCCGTCGGCCAGCGTATAGGCCAATTCAAGTGCAGCATCCGCACCCGCTTCTTGCAAATGGTAGCCAGAAATTGAAATGGTGTTAAATTTCGGCATATTTTTAGAGCAATAAGCGATGATATCGCCAATGATTTTCATGCTCTCTGCGGGCGGGTAAATATAGGTGTTGCGCACCATGAATTCTTTCAAAATATCGTTTTGGATGGTGCCAGACAATAAATCTTGCGTAACGCCCTGCTCTTCCGCCGCGACGATATAACCCGCCAATACCGGCAATACAGCACCGTTCATCGTCATTGATACGGAGACTTTATCGAGCGGAATACTGTCGAACAGGATTTTCATGTCCTCAACGGAATCAATCGCCACACCGGCTTTGCCCACATCGCCAGTCACACGCGGGTGATCAGAGTCGTAGCCACGATGCGTTGCCAGATCAAACGCCACCGACACGCCCTGTCCGCCTGCAGCCAAGGCTTTGCGATAAAACGCATTGGATGCTTCAGCGGTAGAAAAACCAGCGTACTGACGAATCGTCCACGGGCGACCGACATACATCGTGGCTTGCGGGCCACGCACAAAAGGTTCGAAGCCAGGCAGAGTGTTGGCAAAAGGTAAATCTTTTGTATCAGCCTGTGTGTACAGCGATTTGAGCGTAATGCCTTCCGGCGTGGCAACGTTAAGGCTATCCAGCGGCTTGCCTTTTAGTTGTTTTTCGACAGACGCTTGCCAGTCTATGGGCGTTTTTGTAGCTGGTTGATAAATGCTCTTGTTGATGCCGTCACTCATGGTTTGTTTATCTCTATGTGATCTTTTGTAGGGTAGAAGCGATCTATTTTCCCATGATACGGAGCGGACGAAAAAGTCTGCCCCTGACATGTGCTGTCAATTCTGGACACCAAACCTTCAGGCAACTGCCAACTTTATCGTCTGAATTATGAACACGCCTAATCTAGCTACAGCGTTTGGTGTGT
>JAYVJM010000081.1:0-6696 GCA_043769275.1 Cellvibrionales bacterium
ACACCAAACGCTGTAGCTAGATTAGGCGTGTTCATAATTCAGACGATAACGTTGGCAGTTGCCTGAAGGTTTGGTGTCCAGAATTGACAGCACATGTCACATACGCAAAACACTAAAACCCGTTCGCGCTGAACTTGTCAAAGATTTTTCACTGACAGGCAGCACTTCGACAGGCTCAGGACGAACGGGACATTGTGTAATATCGGTGAATTAAATTCGGGGAAATAACGTTATGAAGGCCGTAGCGCTGCGCGAACTGATTGCATTTGTTCAAAGCTTTATGGCACCAGGTGAGGCGCTGATTCAATTTCAGCAAGCTTACAAAGCTGACAAAAAAACTTTCAACGAAAGTACGTCTGCTTCTGAATTTGATATGGCGGTTGCCGAAGAAATTATCAGCGGCTCTGTCGGCAATATGGAGGCACTTTCTGTAGGCAATATGGTGCGCGCTTTTGTTGAACGCGGAGCCATTGCCATTACCGACGTACTCGGAATTATGCGCGGAGCACGCGTTTATTTTGAGTTTATGCAAGAGCTTGTACAGTCATCTATCGAGCATATATCCCAAGGCATTAGCGTTGTTGATCAACAAATGCGCATGGTGGCATGGAACCGCCGCTATCTGGAATTTTTTGAATATCCAGAAGGCTACGTTCGCGCAGGCAGACCCGTCGCCGATTTAATCCGTTTTAATTTGAAGCGCATCGGCTGCGCACAAGAGGACTTGGGCGTAGAGGTTGAAAAACGCATTAACTATCTAAAACAAGGTAGCCCACATAATTTTGAGCGTTACCGCCCAGAAGGGAGGGTTCTTGAAGTCAGCGGAAACCCGATGCCCGGCGGTGGTTTTGTCACCAGCTACACAGACATAACGTCACATAAAGAATTAGAGCGTCAATTACGAGCCGCAAATGAAACACTGGAATTACGCGTGCAGCAACGCACACATGAACTGGAAGTAGCCAAACTCGAAGCCGAGCAGGCCAACTTTTCAAAAACAAAATTTTTAGCCGCCGCCAGTCATGATCTCATGCAGCCGTTAAATGCGGCCTCATTGTTTGCGTCGGCTTTAGCGCAAAAAACACAAGACTCTCAACTGCAACTATTATCCGAAAATGTTGTGCTTTCTTTACAATCTGCCGACGCACTTATCAACAGCATGCTAGAAGCATCAAGACTGGATGCCGGTGCAATCGCGCCCAAGCAAGACATTTTTGCGCTGGATGATGTTCTTGAACAACTTGATCGAGAATTTACCGCTTTAACGCATGCGCGAGGCTTGGATTTTCACGTCGTTCCCACGCGTATGGTTGTACATAGCGACGCTCATTTATTACGACGTATTCTTCAAAATTTTTTATCAAACGCTGTTCACTACACCAGCAAGGGGCGTGTTTTACTGGGTTGCCGACGGCGCGGGGCTATTTGTCGCATTGAGGTATGGGATACAGGCCCTGGTATTCCCGCCGATAAGCGACGCGAAATATTTCAAGAATTTCGACGCTTGAAAAGTCCCGCATACGATCAAGCAGAAAAAGGGCTTGGTCTTGGTTTGGCAATTGCCGAGCGTATTTCTCATCTGATAAACCACCCGATAACACTGCGCTCTTGGGTTGGCATCGGTTCTGTTTTCGCCATCGACGTACCTTTGGCTAAGAACGCCGAATGGACTGCTCCTGCACCTGTTATTGCTGTGCCCGTTCTGGAAGGTTTTACCAACAAGCGCGTTTTGTGTATTGATAACGAGCCATCTGTGCTGGCTGGGATGCGCGCCTTATTGGAAGGATGGAGCTGCGATGTTGCACTAGCGGCGGATGAAAAACAGTCCCTAGCGACGCTGTCTGCTGGCGAGCCAGATTTAGTCATTGCAGACTTTCAGCTTGACGAAGAAGTTACCGGATTAGATGTGGTAGATGCCCTTAACCAGCACGCGAGAAAACGATTTCCCGTCATAATCGTGACGGCAAACAACACAGAAGATATTCGCAGGCTAACGCAAAACAGCGGCCATCTTTTTATGGCAAAACCGGTTAAGCCAGCTAAATTGCGCGCGTTAATGGCCACGCTACTGCACAGTTAAATCGCTGCTATGTCGAATCATGCCATAGACGCTTCGTTTGCATCGTTCGGCACTGCAAGATAGTTGGCCGCCAATACAGCTTGCGTCCGATTTCGCACACCGAGCTTACGAAAAACGGCCGTCATGTGTGTACGAACTGTGGCCTCGGAAACCCCCACTTCGCCGGCAATTTGCTTGTTCAGCAAGCCTTTGGTCAACATCATGAACACACGAAGCTGCTGTGGCGTAAGCGCCTTGATACCTTTGGCAAATGCACGCTCTTCCGTGCTTGCGCTATGTGTTATTAGCGTAGGGAGCCAAAGTGCGCCGTTTAGTATGCTCTGCAAAGCAAGAGCTATTTGCTTTAACTCTGACGATTTCGGAATAAAACCAGCGGCACCGTATTCAACCGCACGCTGCATAATTGCCTGCTCGTCGCTGGCTGAAATTACAACAACAGGAATATCGGGATAAATGCGTCGTATCAGAACAAGCCCTGAAAAACCGTTAGCGCCGGGCATGCGTAAATCAAGCAAAATTAAATCGACATCAGCCACAGTCTCCAGCAACGCCTCCAATGCAGCAACGCTATCACACTCAAGCACTTCTGCATCTTCAACTACCTGCGTTACAGCAAGACACAATGCGCTACGGAACAAAGGGTGGTCATCAGCAATGACAATGCGTGTGCTCATAGTGCGTTAATTCCATCTGTTTTTCGCCCACACACTTTAAATCTTATCCGGCTGCTTATCTTGCTTTTTTTTACGCCCACACAAACACGAACGAGCAAAGCCAGATCATGTAACACTCAAGCAACAACGGTCAAGAAAAACGGCGCAATCCTTCAACCACAGAAAAAGTCAAGAAGAAGATAAGCAAGCCGCCCTGTGGACAAGATTCATTCAGCCGTTAAAATCACCGCCTTTTGATATAAGGCGCAGGCAGCATGGACAGACAAAGTTCTTTCAATCGCGACGACTTGCTGGCCTGTGGTCGCGGCGAACTATTCGGTGACAACAATGCGCGCCTGCCGGTACCGAGTATGCTGATGATTGACCGCATCACACATATCGCAGAAACAGGCGGAAACCACGGCAAAGGGGAAATTATTGCTGAACTGGATATCAATCCAGACCTTTGGTTTTTTGCCTGTCACTTTATCAGCGACCCTGTAATGCCGGGCTGTCTCGGGCTTGATGCTATGTGGCAGTTGGTCGGGTTTTATCTGGGCTGGAAAGGCAACCCTGGGCGCGGGCGGGCACTAGGCTCGGGTGAAGTGAAATTTTCGGGTCAAGTACTGCCAACAGCAAAAACCGTTACCTACCATATTCATTTAAGCCGCGTGATTGAGCGAAAATTGATTATGGGCATAGCAGATGGTGTTCTGTCGGTCGATGGAAAAGCGATTTATCACACCAAAGACTTGAAGGTTGGTTTATTTACAAGCACAGACAGCTTTTGAGCTGGAGCGGCATTTATACTTGTAGTTAGTCGACAAATAACAATCAAACATTAGAATCGACAAAACTTAATTTTTAGGACAAGAGGCTTTTATGAAACGTGTGGTCGTCACTGGCTTCGGCATTACCTCCTGCCTAGGCAATACCGCAAAAGAGGTTACAGAGTCGCTGCGCACTGGACGCTCCGGTATCCGTTTCAATGAAGTTTATCGTGACATGGGTTTTCGCAGCCAAGTTTCCGGCTCGATAAACCTAAATCTCAGCGAGCTAATTGACCGCAAAATATTGCGTTTTATGGGCGACGCAGCGGCTTTTACATACTTAGCCATGCAGCAAGCCATCACAGATTCTGGCCTAGAAAAGCACGAGGTATCCAATCCACGCACCGGCTTAATCATGGGGTCTGGCGGAGCTTCGTCATCCAATCAAGTCGAAGCCGCTGATCTTTTACGCAGCAAAGGCATAAAGCGCGTCGGCCCATACCGCGTCACCCAAACGATGGCCTCTACCGTTTCTGCTTGCCTAGCCACACCCTTTGCCATCAAAGGTGTGAACTATTCGATTTCCTCTGCTTGCGCCACCAGCGCACATTGCATCGGTAACGCAATGGAGCAAATTCAGCTCGGCAAGCAGGATGTTGTATTTGCGGGCGGCGGCGAAGAAGAACACTGGACACTGTCCTGCCTTTTCGATGCCATGGGTGCCCTCTCCACTCAATATAACGACACCCCTGAAAAAGCCTCACGCGCCTACGATGCTAACCGTGACGGCTTTGTCATCGCCGGCGGCGGTGGCTGTTTGGTGCTGGAGGAACTGGAACACGCTCGCGCTCGCGGCGCAAAAATTTACGCAGAACTCGTTGGCTACGGTGCCACCTCCGACGGCTACGACATGGTAGCCCCCAGCGGCGAGGGTGCTGCACGCTGCATGCAACAGGCTTTGCGCAATGTTACCGGCAGCATCGACTACATCAATGCCCACGGCACCAGCACACCAGTGGGTGACTTAGCGGAACTGAAAGCCGTCAAACAAGCCTTTGGTGATAACATTCCGCCCATCAGCTCTACCAAATCGCTTTCAGGCCACTCTTTAGGAGCCGCCGGCGTACAAGAAGCGATCTACTCACTGTTAATGCAGCAACATGGATTTATCGCCGCTTCTGCCAATATCGAAACACTCGACCCAGCCGCCGACGGCATGAACGTGGTGCGCGAACGGCGCGACAATGTAGATATACAACGGGTGATGTCAAACAGCTTTGGCTTTGGTGGAACTAATGCGACGCTGGTGTTTCAAAAAATATAACAAGCGAGGAGAAACACATGACAGAAAGCAAAGGCAAATGCGGTTGCGGTGCTATTGAATATTCTTTTAGCGGTGGGCCTTTCGGTAGTGCTTTTTGTTATTGCAAAAGCTGCCAAGTTCGCACCGGCTCTGATAAATATTTTGGTCTGTGGGTTAAGCCTGCAAACTTTAAAATTACAAAAGGCACGCCAACATCATTCGCTGAGTTTGGTGATTCTGGCAAAGAAGTCATTCTGCATTTTTGCGGCGTGTGCAGCACGAATTTATACCTAGATGTGACCGTCGGCAATTTTATTTCAGTAGTCGCGTCTACGCTGAACGATACTGAAGGCTTAGTCCCCCAAATGGCTATTTATACAGCTTCTGCACCTACTTGGGCATTGTTTCCCGAAAACGTTCCGAAGTTTGACATACTGCCTCCGGCAAAAAAATAACACGCAACTCAGTCCACTAAAGCCTGCTTTGGAGTAACTCATCATCGAAGCCTTCCTTGTTTCAACCGGCGCAGTCGCTTTGGCAGAAATGGGCGACAAAACGCAATTACTTGCGTTCATTCTTGCATCTCGCTTCAAAAAACCACTACCGATTATTTTGGGAATTCTTGCGGCAACACTTCTGAACCACACGCTGGCAGGCGCATTGGGGCATTGGATTACCACGTCTATACGGCCTGACATTTTGCGCTGGGTATTGGGTACTTCTTTTCTTGCAATGGCGGCTTGGACACTCATCCCCGACAAAATTGACGAAAACGAAAGCAGCACCACAAAAAAAATGGGCGTGTTCGGCGCAACATTAGTCACCTTTTTCTTGGCTGAAATGGGAGACAAAACACAAATTGCCACCGTAGCACTGGCGGCGCATTATCAAACAATGTGGACAGTAGTGGCCGGAACAACATTCGGCATGATGATTGCCGACGTGCCTGCGGTATTTCTCGGCAATAAATTTGCGGAAAAAATACCGCTCACATGGGTACATGGCATTGCAGCTACTGTGTTCGCCGTATTGGGCGTGCTGGTTTTGAGTGGCTTTGGACAGGTGTTTTAACGGCGTCTTTAAACAACATGCAACACCGCCAATACTTATACCAATCGTCATAAAACTGGAGCCGTTCGCGCTGAGCCTATCGAAGGGCATTACGCCGACAAGACGTGGCTCGACAAGCTAACCACGAACGGCCAAGTTGTTATCCTGTATTTTGGTGATTGGTATTAGTTCACCAAATCTGCCAGTGATTCTGCTGTCGCCCAATAGATAACACCATTGTCTTGGTGTGCTTCTATAGCATTTAGATAAAATTTCCCAGCAGCCTCGTTATGGCTGGTTGCAGTCCACCAAACACACTCACTGCCTTCAGCTTTAGCCATTGCTCCCACCTGCTGCATAATTTCACTGCCATAACCCTTTCTGCGATGGGCATTAGAAACTACTAGGCTGTCCATATATTTGGAAGCGCCGCTGTAGATATCGGCACTATTCCTAAGCCCAACCATCCCCACAATTTCACCCGTCTCCTTAAGCGAGAATTTGTACAGATGAAGCCCAGCCGCTTTGGCAAGCTCAAAACGCTCAAGAAAAAGAGCTTCGGACATTTGCGTGTTGTACTGCTGGTAGAGGGGAAAAAGTGCGCGCACATCTTCTTTTTCGACAATCTCATCCCTCTGCAAATCCGCTATGGCGTAAGAAAGCGGCAAAAAAACCAGTAGCAACAATATAGCTAATCGCATAAACAACAAGACAGGAATACACTAATCAAATGGCTATCTTAACCTGATGATCATCAACCCAGCAAACCGGGCCCAAAAGACAGCCGAAAATTCAAGCGTTGTGCCTTGCGTCAATTGCTGGAAGCTAATCCTGACATGC
>JAYVJM010000082.1:0-5977 GCA_043769275.1 Cellvibrionales bacterium
TATTGAAAAACTCTGGGCTAATCTCAAGCGTTTTTGGAGAAACCACGCAAATATGACCTTGGATGAAATGATTGTTTCGTCTACTTGTTTGTGTGATTATCTATAGCGAATGGCGTTTTTTCCGCAGTGAAAACCGCATCGAAACCGACAATCTCACAACCCATACAGGCGAGGTCTGGCAACGTGATGGACGCATGCTAATGATGCGCAAATTGTTTCATGACGACGAAAAAGCGGTTGAATACCAAGCCGATGACTTTCGTGCGCTGAATCAAAACCCTTCATGGCAACGGCAGGCATTGTTGATTGACGCAATAACGCTTTCGCAGTTGAAGGAAGTCGGTGCGCGCTGGGAAAACGGCAAGCCGCTGCGCTTCTGTCGTGGTGATGTTGATGGTGGGCAGCTTGAAGTGGTATGGCGTGTCGAGATTAATTTGCCACAATCCATCGTGCGCACGCACGGGAAAAGCGTCGAATTAACGCAACTGCAAACCGTGACCGCACTTGCAAGCGCACTATGGAAACACAGCGGCGGCGACTATGACGTGATTGATTACGCCGATTTGGGCGATCACGAACACGACCATTCATTTTAAAAATACAATCGCATTTACTGGGCGGTGATGCGCATCACCACTAACGCGGTGCAATATAAAACACACATCCCGCCCGCACAGATGATTACAGCACCTTCTGATTCAGCTCGCCTTTGCTATAGCGTTCTGTCATTTTTTCCAGTGAGAGCGGTTTGATTTTATACGCTTGGCCTGCGGCACCAAAAGCCTCGTAACGCGCAATACATAACTCGCGCATCGCCACCACGGTTTCCTGCAAGTATTTGCGCGGATCAAATTCCGCCGGATGCAGCGCTAAATAACGACGAATCGCGCCCGTAGAAGCAAGACGTAAATCGGTGTCGATATTGATTTTGCGTACGCCATGCTTAATTGCCTCCACAATTTGCTCAACCGGCACGCCGTAGGTTTCTTTAATATCGCCACCGTACTGGTTGATAATTGCCAGCCAGTTTTGCGGCACAGAAGAGGAGCCGTGCATTACAAGATGCGTATTGGGGATGCGCTTGTGAATTTCTTTAACACGTTTGATAGCAAGAATGTCACCCGTGGGCGGGCGTGTGAATTTGTACGCGCCATGCGATGTGCCAATCGCAATCGCCAATGCGTCAACGCCGGTGTCGCGCACAAACTGCGCGGCCTCTTCTGGGTCGGTTAATAGTTGTGAGTGATCAAGCACGCCTTCTGCGCCGTGGCCGTCTTCTTCGCCCATCATGCCGGTTTCAAGCGAACCCAAACAACCAATTTCGCCTTCTACCGACACACCGCAAGCGTGCGCCAAATCCACCACCTGTTTTGTGGCGCGTGCGTTATAGGCGTAATCCATTGGCGTTTTGCCGTCTTCGCCCAGCGAGCCGTCCATCATCACCGAAGAAAACCCCAGTTGAATGGAGCGCTGGCATACGGCGGGGCTTACGCCGTGATCTTGGTGCATAACCACTGGAATATGCGGAAATTCTTCGATTGCCGCCAAAATTAAGTGCCGCAAAAATGGCGCACCGGCATATTTGCGTGCGCCAGCCGAGGCTTGCACGATGACGGGCGATCCCGTTTTATCGGCAGCCTCCATAATGGCACGCATTTGTTCAAGGTTATTGACGTTATACGCAGGAACGCCGTAGCCATTTTCGGCGGCGTGATCGAGTAGTTGACGTAGGCTGAGCAAAGCCATGGGTATCTCCTTACGCTAATTGATGATTTCAGGTGCCTGCCGTATTCGCTCCGCCTGCTCGCACCCGTAAAATAGCCACAGCCGGCAACTCTTTGCCTTCGACAAACTCTAAAAAAGCACCGCCGCCCGTCGAAATATAAGAAATGTGCTCGCCGATGTTGTATTTGGCGATAGCCGCCAGCGTGTCGCCCCCGCCTGCAATCGAAAATGCATTGCTTTGCGCGATGGCATGAGACAAACAGGCAGTGCCGTTGCTGAACGCGTCGACCTCAAAAACACCCACAGGGCCGTTCCATAAAATGGTTTTTGACGCGGCTAACATCTTCGCAAATAGCGCGGCAGTTTCGGGGCCGATGTCGAGGATCATATCGTCATCGCCAATATCAGCCACCGCCTTTATCGCTGGCGTACTGCTGGCTACAAAAGCCATAAAGTCGTCACCCATCAAGCGCGTATCGGCCACCACCACATCCACCGGCAATAGTACATGCACGGTGTTGGCGATCTGTTTTGCGGTAGCAATTAAGTCGTGCTCGCACAGCGATTTTCCGACATTAACGCCCGCTGCGGCTAGAAAAGTATTGGCTATGCCGCCGCCGGCAATCAGTTGATCACAAAGGCCAGACAAAGATTGCAGCACATCGAGCTTGGTCGACACTTTCGATCCGCCGACAATGGCAAGTAAGGGGCGCTGCGGGTTATCAATGGCGCGTGAGAGAGCCTCCAGTTCAGCCACCAACAGGGGGCCGGCACAGGCGATCGGGGCGAACTTCGCCACGCCATGGGTAGATGCTTCCGCACGATGCGCCGTGCCAAATGCGTCCATCACAAACACATCGCACAGCGATGCGTATTGTTGCGCCAGCGCGTCGTTATTTTTCTTTTCGCCCGCATTAAAGCGCACGTTTTCAAACAGCACCACCTCGCCCACCTTTATGTCTACGCCGCGCAAATAATCGCGCAGCAGTAACACTGGCAGCCCAAGTGCCTGCGCCAAATAATCCGCGACAGGCTGTAGCGAATTTTCTGCCGAGAACACGCCCTCAGCCGGACGGCCAAGATGTGAGCACAACATCACAGCGGCACCCTTTTCTAGGGCGAGTTTAATGGTGGGCAAGGCGGCGCGCAGACGCGCATCGGAGCTGATGGCACCCTTGCTCAAAGGCACATTAAGGTCTTCGCGTATCAGCACGCGCTTGCCGCGTAAATCCAACTCCGCCATGCAAATGACAGTCATGGTCTATTCCTGTTATGGCTTTTTTTAGGCATTCGCACTCGCCTTTTAGCCCTTGAGCGCGGTTAAGGGCGGGCATTCTACACCAAGCCATTACAGAAAACGGCTTATGCCGTAGGCTGCTATAAGCCACGAAGGTAATAGATAAAAGGGTTATCGTGCACAAAGGAACCTTGCCGCGCGCGCCGTCATGTGTGATCTATAGTTAAAGCAAATAGCATGAAAGCGTCGCCATTTAACGCGTTCATGTGTAGGTAATGTGGGGTGAGTTATGGCTATGTTGAACACAGCAGAAATGGAATTATTGATCATCGCAACAGCCCTTCTTGCCGTCGCGGCACTCACTCTCTCTCTCCTCTCTCTCGTTAAGCAGCAGCGCGTTTTATCATCCATCAATGTGCGTATTCAACAAATGTGTACAGACCTCAGCACTGTGCGTATCGGCAGGGCTCAGCAGTGGGTGGAAAAGTGCTCGCAGTCGCAACAAAAGGAGCCTGCCATGATCGAAGCGCAGGGGTATGCTCCGTATTCACAAGCCACCCGCCTATTTGATTCCGGCGCAAAATTAGAAGAGGTGGTGAGTCAGTGCGGCATTAGCCGTGCAGAAGCCGAGCTAATGGGTTTGATG
Organism: Cellvibrionales bacterium; assembly: GCA_043769275.1. GTDB lineage: Bacteria > Pseudomonadota > Gammaproteobacteria > Pseudomonadales > UBA7239 > JAYVJM01. Next base: position 3,609 of record JAYVJM010000082.1, read on the forward strand.
CATCGCCAAATGAAAAGGCGCGGCCCTAGGGCGTTTTAGCGCGCGGCACAGAAGCGCTAAATCGCTTGATTTTAAAGTTGTTTATTATCACAGTGGGCGCGTCCTAGTTTTGAAGGCTTTTGCCATGCGCACGCTGGCCGCCGCTTGTATCCAAATGTGCAGTTCAGACACGGTGGCAGACAACATCCAAGCCGCCGCCGCGCTTATTACTGAGGCCGCACAGCGTGGCGCAAGCCTGATCGTCACGCCCGAAATGACCTCGCTGATGGATCGCCGCCCCAATGCCGTGCTGGCAAAAGCCTGTACTGAAGAACATGATGCAGCACTCGCCGCTTTTCAGGTGCTCGCAGCAGCGCTAGGCATCCACCTTTTAATTGGCTCCCTGCCGATCAAAATCGCGCCGGATCGTTGCGTTAATCGCAGTTACTGTATCGACAAACAGGGCGCAATTATTGCGCGTTATGACAAGTTGCATCTGTTTGATGTGCAATTGTCAGACGGGCAAATCTACCATGAATCGGCACTGTATCAGGCGGGCAATAGCGCAGTGCTGGCGGCGGTGGAAGATTACACGCTCGGTTTGTCTATCTGTTACGACCTGCGTTTTCCGGCACTGTACCGCGAGCTAGCCTGTGCAGGTGCCGACATCCTCACCGTGCCCGCCGCTTTTACGCAAGTGACTGGGCAAGCACACTGGCACGTACTGTTACGGGCGCGGGCGATAGAAACCGGTTGTTTTGTATTGGCGGCAGCACAGGGTGGCCAACATGCCGATGGCCGCGAAACCTACGGGCACAGCTTGATTGTTGACCCGTGGGGTACGGTGCTGGCCGAGGCAGCAGGCGCGGAGCCTGGCATCATTACTGCCTCGCTGAACTTGGCACGTGTAGCCGAGGTGCGCCAGCAAATTCCCGCCTTACAGCATGGGCGGTTTTTATCCCGCCTGTAGCTCAGGCGGGGCAGGCAGAGGAAAAATGCGATCATAAGCCCAGTTATAGACAAAGGCATAAACCAGATAGAAAAGCACAAAAGCAATATCCATAACCAGTGCGTTCCATAGGCTGATATCAAGCCACCAAGCAGCTATAGGCAGCCCCATAATCAGAAAGCCGCCTTCAAAACCCACAGCGTGCCATACTCGCTGCATAAACGTCTTGAGGGTGTTGCCTTGTCTTTTTTGCAGCAGTTTGTCGAAGCCCACGTTGTAAATGTAATTCCAAGCCGTCGCCAAAAAAGAGAAAAAAACCGCCAGTGGTCCCACATGATAAAGCTCAAGCTTCATCAGCCAGCCGACGAATGGCACAATGGTGATAAGCCCAAGCACCTCAAAACCAATAGCATGACGGATACGATCCGGTGTGGTGCGCATAGCTAACTCTTTGTTATATATGAACGCTCACTTTAGCCTCTGTTTTCGATAGATGTCAGTTGTGGCATATACCACGCGGGTCAGTTTTGTTCGGAACCAAGTTCTGTGGTGCGCCCCTCTACGCCCCAGTTGACCGCTGACCAGCTTGTTTCGCCCGTATTACGAACCAATATGGCATCAAGCATCGGTCGAGTATGGTATTCCGGGAACGTGGTGTAGGCGGTGCCAACGGCGATCTCTTGGCCACCGCTAGTAATGCTTTGTGCGATGATAACAAACTCCCCTGAGCGAGCGGCTTCTCGATGCCAAGACCGTGAATTGCCCGTGCTTTGAACAAAATATGGGCAGAAACACTGGCCCAAGCAGGCGAGAACGCGACTGTCTGACCGTGTTCCCTGCAAATTTCCATCGGTACCCGCTATGTTTTCAGCGTTTGTTTCTGCGCACAAAGCCGACACGCGGGCGTTAGGCCGCGAGCTTGTCCTGAGTAATGAGTCGCCTGCTTGCCTTGGGGCAGTGCAGGCGATTATCGCGTCAGATTTAGGTTGCTCATCTATTGCTGTTTCTGACGCGCTTGCCGTGCTTGCATTAGTACAGGCTGCTAATGTACTTGGCTGCGGTTCCTCTGTTATTGGCGCTCTTTGCAGGGGCTCCATTTCAATAGCGGTGCTCTCTGGCTGCTGTAACGTGCGGGATGTTACAAAGTTGCGGCACCATTGAAGCAGGCGGCTCATGTCATCAACGTAACACATGGTATAGCAGCAGGTGGCTAGCGACTGGGAAAAGGGCATATTTTCCTCGGGAGCAGCCTCATTGGATTCCCACATCTGCGTTTGCTCATCGCGGGTCAGCGTAAGCCCGTCATTGCACTCCACGACGAAAATCCTCTGCTGTTCATCCCACGTAACTGATGTTACGCAACCCTCCCCTGATAAGCTTGCCGAATGAAAAAAGCCGACCTTGATTTATACACCGACTATTTGTTGAGCACTTTTGGTGC
>JAYVJM010000083.1:0-20997 GCA_043769275.1 Cellvibrionales bacterium
GCACCAAAAGTGCTCAACAAATAGTCGGTGTATAAATCAAGGTCGGCTTTTTTCATTCGGCAAGCTTATCAGGGGAGGGTTGCGTAACATCAGATATTATCTCCAAAATAGTAAACGACTTACCGGGTATCCTTCATCTATATGACCGCCAGCTACTGCTGAGCAGCCTTACTCCAAGCTCATAAAGGCAACACAATGCCAATAAAAGTTCCCGCCACAGCATGTGCAATGGGCGCGTACGCGCACCACAGGCAGCAAAAATACGGCACTTGCCGTGACTTTGTGCGGCAACTTGCCGACAATGTATACAGCCGCAACGGAACGAGGAGCAAGCCGTGGACAAAAAAACGCTGGACATGGTGGGCTGGTTTCGTCACTCGGCACCGTATATCCATGCACATCGAGGCAAAACTTTTGTGTTGATGTTGCCGGGTGACGCAATTGGCCATGACACATTTACTCAAACGGTTCATGACATCGCCCTGCTCAACAACCTCGGCGTGAAGCTGGTGTTGGCCGTTGGCGCGCGCGCACAAATTGATGACGCACTCACACGCGCTCACGTAAAGCCACAGTTTCATCAAGGATTACGCATTACCGATACAGCCACGCTGCAAGCAGTCGTGGAGGCGGCCAGCGCAGTACGTACACAAGTCGAGGCTTTGCTGTCCATCGGACTCATTAACTCACCCATGCACGGCGCGCAAATACATGTTGCAGGCGGAAACTTCATCACAGCAAAACCCATCGGCGTGCGCGACGGCATTGATTTTCACTACACCGGCGAAGTGCGTCATGTCGACGTTGCAGCCATCAACGTTGCGCTTAACCACAATGCGATTGTGATATTGCCCTGCCTTGGCTACTCCAGCACGGGCGAAATATTCAACCTCTCGGTGGAAAACCTCGCCGCCGAAGTCACGCTGGCGCTGAATGCCGACAAGTTGATTGCGTTTGTCGACAGCGCTGGCTTATTCACAGAAAACGGCGAGCTTTTACGCGAAATAAAACCAGAAGCCGCTCAACAACACTTAACAGAAAATACGCTGCCGGAAAACTTGCGCAACCCGCTGCGCGCTTGCCTTTCGGTGGTGAGCCTGCACGCGAAGGCGCGTGCGCATTTAATTAGCTACAGCCGTAACGGCGCACTGCTGGAGGAGCTGTTTACACGCGAAGGCAACGGCACACTGCTGGCCTTTAAGAGTGCGGAATCCATACGCAAAGCCAACGTGGGTGACGCGGGTGGAATTTTAGAGCTTATTGCGCCGCTGGAGGCGGATGGCGTGCTGGTAAGGCGCTCACGTGACATTCTGGAAAATGAAATCGACCATTTTACCGTGATGGAATACGACGGCTTAATTGCTGCCTGCATCGCGCTGTATCCTTACGCTGACATGGCAGAAGTGGCTTGCATTGCCACGCACCCGCATTATCAGGGAAGTAAACGCGCCTCCGCACTGCTCGATCATGCCGAAAATCAGGCACATGCAATGGGCATCAAAAAACTGTTTGTGCTCACCACACAAACGGCACACTGGTTTCTTGAGAAAGGCTTTATCGCGGCCGACCTGTCTGCTTTACCCGCCCAAAAACAACACCTATATAACTACCAGCGCAATTCCAAAATCTTTATTAAAACAATCCAATAACGCAAACCGACCAAGCCGCATACTGAATTATCGTTATGCGTTATCTGCCCACAAAGACCCTAGCCGGCAGCAACGCGGCTGCGGCTTTCCAAACAGGCTGCCCTGCGCTACATCAAGTCCTGTGCCTCCTGCAACAAATAGTTCAAGGTATGCAGTGTGCGCGCCAACCGGTCAGAAACGGCATGAAAAAAACAGAGCAGCACTTTACTCGTTAATGCTCTATTTACGAAGAAGACAGCGACTGCCCTTTTGTGCGCGGCATATCGACCGTTGCATTGCTGCAACCGCCGTACAGGAATTGCACAACCAGGCAGCCACAGGTAAAAAATCTATTACTATCTCTGTAATATGCCCCCCCGCACTCAAACTCAGCCCTGCGAACCGTTTTATTTGGCCTTTTTTCAAGGTGGGAGATTTATGCCTTTCGCGCCAGACCAACAGACTACCTATAAGACACTGGATATCGCCCTACATAGGCTAGTCTGCGACCACGATACCGACCCGCTACAACAGATTATCGCGCTCGTAGACACCCTGCGCTGCGCCGACAAAGCCCAAGCACTGCTCCGCTGGCGTTACATGAATGCGCAACTGGCTGCCTCACAAGACTTGCGTTACGCACTGCGGCACACGCTACTACGCCTGTTTGCGGAAAAACACCAAATGGTTTTTTATACCGAGGCAGGGCTTCTCCCGAACACCGGATTTTTCTCAGAATTGAACCGAAAAATCAGGCATAAACTGCTGCCAGAACTACTCGACAAAAACGATATGCGCGACTGTATATCACTGATTTTCTCGCATACGGACGATAACGCTTGGCTAGACTCCCTGCCGCTAGCCGAACGTGGTGCTTTCTGGGAGCTTCTTGGTCTCCATGCCGGCGAAGATGCCGCACTCATCAACGACATAATCGAACAACTGCTCAATGCCGCACTCATACTTTCACACCGTATTAGCGCGATGGGGCTTGAGCCAGAATTGCTGCGCGTACATCCACGCTTACGCGACCAAGAATCGCCATTTATCGCGATGAATATGGAGATGATCGCCTTTGTAGAAAGCTTTCGCCGCAGCATTCTCTCAGAAGCGCCCGCCGATGACGGTGCTCATCTACTGGTATTGCTCGATCAATGCCGCGACGTTGTACAGCGCGCCCGCCTGAGTAGCGCCAAGGTCGGCACCAGCATGTCTTTAAGCTTTTTATTGGTGCGATTGTCGCAACACATCACCCGTCTACTGCTATTGGTGCATGTGATGACCGTGCGCTTCCATCCCGACGCACCCCATGAGCTGCTGCGCTCATGGGCTGATTTTTTAAGAGAGGCACTTGTTGGCGAACGCCAGCGCAACAGCATCAGCCAACACTTTTCCAACATCCTCAGCCTGCTGGCTCTGCGCGTAACGGACAATGCGGCTCGCACCGGTGAGCACTATATTGCCCGCAACAGAGCAGAATGGTGGGGAATTTTGCGTGCAGCCGCCGGTGCCGGCGCGCTAATTGCCGTCATTGGCCTCCTGAAAATACTCAGTTACAGCTTGAATCTAGGCATCGTCAAACAATCAATAATGAACAGCGCCATTTACGCAGGCGGCTTCCTGCTCATCTACCGACTGCACTGGGTTATTGCCACCAAACAGCCGGCCATGACGGCCGCCACACTGGCAAACAGCATTAGCCAAAGCAGTGGCCGTTTACGCGAAGTCGAAAAAATTGCCGACCTTGTGACCGCCACTTTTCGCAGCCAGATGGCGGCGATTGCTGGCAACATCATGGTGGCACTGCCACTGGCCGCGTTAATCGGCGCAGCATTTACACTCAACAATGGCGCAGAACTGCTCAGCACAGAAAAAGCGTACAAACTATTGGCCGACCTCGACCCACTACACAGCTTGGTTTTACTGCACGCAGCAATTGCCGGCGTATGGCTTTTTTTGGCCGGCCTCGTATCCGGCTACCTCGATAATGAAGCGGTTTATCGGCAAACTGGCGAGCGTATCGCGCAACTGCCCTCGCTGTGCCGGCTGCTAGGCAACGCAAGGGCTGCGCAACTGGGTGCTTATTTGGCGCGCAATGCGGGGGGCTTAGGCGGCAATATCTTTTTCGGCTGCATGCTGGGACTGACCCCGCTGCTAGGCTTTATGCTGGACTTGCCCATTGATGTTCGTCATGTCGCGCTCTCATCCGCGAATGTGGGCTACGCGCTAACGGCACTCGATTTTTCAGTCGATCAGCACTTGGTGATTATCACCACAATGGGTTTGCTATTGGTGGGTCTGGTCAACCTTGGCGTGAGTTTTTTGCTGGCCTTATGGGTTGCCATGCGAGCCCGCAAAGTCAGCTTTTGGCGCGTAGCGGCCGTCTTACCTGTACTTGCAAAACGTTTGATTCCTACGCCTGTGCAATGAGGCCGGTCATTGATTAAGCGACTCGGGCTGGCTACAGTTGACGCATTTTTGGCCAGACTCCTTGCTTATGACACCCATTGAACGCTACAAAGTTGACTTACAACGCCCAGAGTTTGTAGCCGACCCCGCACAACACGCCGCCGTTAAACACCTACAGCGTCTGTATGATGACTTGCTGGCATGCACAACTAGCCCAAGTTTTTTCGGGCGCATTTTTGGCGCGCATCAAGCCAAGGCTTGTAGAGGTCTATATTTTTGGGGCGGTGTCGGGCGCGGCAAAACATACCTGATGGACACCTTTTACGAAGCGCTCCCGTTCGAAAGCAAACTGCGCCTACATTTCCATCGTTTTATGCGCCGCGTACATCAGGAGCTGCGCACGCTAAAAGATCAAAAAGACCCGCTGGATATCGTGGCGGATCGCCTTTCCCGCGAAGCCAGAGTACTTTGTTTTGATGAGTTTTTTGTCTCCGACATTGCCGATGCCATGATTCTTGGCGGCCTTATGCAAAAACTCTTTGCACGCGGCGTTTCTTTGGTGGCAACATCGAATATCGCACCCGACAGACTCTATGAAAACGGATTGCAACGTGAGCGTTTTCTGCCCGCCATCAAAGCGCTTAACGCCAATGTCGATGTCATCAATGTGGATGGCGGCACCGATTACCGGCTGCGCGCACTGGAACAGGCCGCGCTATATCACTACCCATTGAATGCCGATACCGAAGCCCGCCTTGCGCACAACTTTTCTCAGCTTTCAATAGAAGCGGGGCGTGAAAATCTCATGTTGGAAATTGAAGGCCGCATGATTCCATCACGCCGCGTAACAGAGGATGTGGCTTGGTTTGATTTTGCAGCACTTTGTGATGGCCCGCGCTCACAAAATGATTACATTGAGCTAGCGCGCGAATATCACGCAGTGATTCTCTCAAACATCCCCCAATTGCACGCCGGCATAGACGACCAAGTGCGCCGTTTTGTGAACCTCGTTGATGAATTTTACGACCGTAACGTGAAGCTGGTTGTGTCCGCCGCCACGCCACTGGCTGAACTGTACACCGGCGGGTGCCTAAGTTTTGAATTTCAGCGCACACAAAGCCGGCTACAGGAAATGCAGTCGTACGAGTATCTAGCGCGCGAACACAAAGCTTAATAAAAGCGACTCGAAGACGTTATTTCCATCAGTTTCTCCTAAAAAGACAAGGCTTGTCATTGGCAACTTTAGCCCTGTATGATCCCGCCCCCCCTTACATCTAAGGTGCACTTCAGCATGCAGAGCTATCAGCGCGTGGTCGATTTGCGTGAATCATTGGCACCTACACGCGCCTCTGGCAAACGCATTGCCTTTGTTCCCACCATGGGCAATTTGCATGAAGGCCACATGCAATTGATCCGACTGGCTCATCAACATGCAGATGTAGTCGTTGCGAGCATTTTCGTTAATCCCCTGCAGTTTGGACTAAACGAAGACTGGGAGATGTATCCGCGAATGCTGGCATCTGACACAACGCAACTCATGCAAGAAAAATGCGACTACCTCTTCTGCCCCACTGAGCAAGAGATATATCCCAATGGCATGGAAACACAAACCAAAGTTATTGTGCCAACGATGACCGACATCTTATGCGGTGCATCGCGGCCTGGGCATTTCACCGGCGTGACAACCATCGTGGCCAAATTATTTAACATGGTACTGCCCCATGTCGCAATTTTAGGCATTAAAGATTACCAGCAGCTCACAGTAATCCGTCGCATGGTAGAAGATTTGTGTTTCCCAATAGATATCGTAGCGGCACCGACTGCCCGTGCGCCAGACGGCTTGGCACTTAGCTCACGCAATGCCTATTTAAATAAAACAGAACGCGAACAGTCCACTGCCTTGCACAAAACGCTCCTCTGGGTACAGTGCCAACTTAAGGACGGCCGCCGTGATTACGTACAATTGGAAACGCAGGGACAACAAAAACTACTGGACGCGGGGATGCGCCCAGACTATCTTTCCGTTCGCCAAGCACAAACACTGGAGCTTGCCACAGCAGCAGACACTGAAATCGTCGTGCTGGCGGCAGTTTACTTAGGCCGAACACGCCTAATCGACAATCTAACAATCCAGCTAAACCACATGGTTTAGCACTTGCACACGCGGAGGTTTAAGCGATGCAAACCATCATGCTAAAAGCAAAACTACACCAGGCACGCGTTACCCATGCAGAGCTGGAATACGACGGATCCTGTGCTATTGACATGAATCTGGCCAAACTTGCCGGAATGCGCGAGTTCGAACAAATTCAAATCTACAACATAAGTAATGGGGAGCGTTTTACAACCTATGTGATTCTGGCCGAAGCCGGTTCGGGGATTATTTCTGTAAACGGTGCGGCTGCACACAAAGCCAAACCAGGGGATCGCGTGATTATCTGCGCTTATGCCAACTACAGCGAGCAAGAAATGCTTAACCACAACCCAAAACTGTTGTACCTCGATAACAACAACCACGTTACACGCTCCGCCAACACAATTCCCGTACAGGCGGCTTAAGGGCTTTAACCTAGGGCGGAAATGGGAAGACTGTAGTGTATCGTGCAAAAAAAACGCCAGACAAGTCTGGCGTTTTTAAATATCAACACGGACAATAAATTTTATGCCTCGGTATCTGTCTCTGTATCCATAACGTCATCCGGCTTGATTTTTTCTGGACGATTAACCAGTTCAACATAAGCCATAGGCGCTTTATCGCCCGCACGCACACCACATTTGATAATGCGCAAATAACCGCCTGGGCGAGACTCATAACGCGGGCCAATCTCAGTAAACAGCTTGCCCACAACAACCTTGCAACGCAAGCGGTTAAAAGCCAAACGGCGATTAGCCACTGAATCAATCTTGGCTAAAGTAATCAAAGGCTCCGCAACACGGCGCAGCTCTTTTGCTTTTGGCACTGTTGTTCTAATGATTTCATGATCCAGCAAAGAAGCAGCCATATTACGAAACATGGCTTTGCGGTGTGAACTGGTGCGATTGAGTTGACGACCGCTGAGTCTGTGGCGCATATAAACTACCTTCTAAATTTGTACTTTAAATTAATATGAGCACGCAGTGTGACATATCCCATAAAAAATCAAGCTGTAGCTCGATCTTCACTACGCATACCCGCTGGCGGCCAGTTCTCTAAACGCATACCGAGAGACAAGCCGCGTGAAGCCAATATATCCTTAATTTCAGTAAGCGATTTTTTGCCTAAATTTGGGGTCTTTAGCAGCTCATTCTCTGTGCACTGAATCAAATCACCGATCAGATATATGTTTTCTGCTTTCAAACAATTTGCAGAGCGTACAGTAAGCTCAAGATCATCCACTGAACGCGTATATACCGGATTGATTTCGCTCAAGTGTTTTAATGGACGCGTTTTGCTCTCACTTTCAAGGCTGACAAATACCGCCAACTGCTGCTGCAAAATAGTCGCAGCATGACGAATAGCCGCCTCTGGGTCTATTGTTCCATTTGTTTCCATGTCAATAATCAGCTTATCGAGGTCGGTACGCTGCTCAACACGGGCGCTTTCCACAACATAAGAAATACGCACGACAGGACTAAAAGAAGCATCTAATTGCAAACGACCAATACTGCGCGCTTCTTCTTCATCGGACAAACGGCTGTCAACCGGCTGATAACCACGACCACGCTCAACAGTTAAGCGCATATTGATCGCGGCATTGGCATTATTGACATGACAAATGACATGCTCAGGGTTTTTAATTTCAACATCGCCATCCGCTTGAATATCAGCAGCGGTAACAACGCCTGCACCTTTCTTGCTCAAGGTTAATACAGCACGTTCTTTGCTGCCATGCATAACAACAGCTATCCCTTTGATATTTAGCAATATTTCAATTACATCTTCCTGCACGCCGCTGATGGCGCTGTATTCATGCAGCACTCCGTCAATTTCCGCTTCTACAACCGCGCAACCTTGCATAGAGGAAAGCAAAATGCGGCGCAAAGCATTACCCAGTGTATGACCAAAACCACGCTCCAGCGGCTCCAAAACAACACGAGCACGTGTGGGCGAAAGCTGATGAACATCGATGTTGTGTGGTGTAAGTAAACCATTAGCTGTTTGCATAGAAATTTATCCCTAAGCCTTACTTTGAGTAAAGTTCGACAATCAAGCTTTCATTGATTTCAGAAGACAAGTCACTGCGATCGGGAACGCGCTTAAACTGCCCTTCCATCTTGCTTGCATTAAGCTCAATCCACTCAGACGGCCCACGCTGCGCTGCGATAGCCATGGATGAATGTATGCGCAACTGCGTTTTGCTTTTCTCGCGAATCGACACAACATCGCCGGCTTTTACTTGATAGGAAGGTATGTTGATAGCAGACCCGTTAATCACAATCGCCTTATGAGAGACGAGCTGACGCGCCTCAGAACGCGTCGAACCGAAACCCATGCGATAAACCACGTTATCTAGCCGGCATTCCAGCAAACGCAATAAGTTTTCACCCGTGTTTCCTTTACTGCTAGCTGCAGCCGCGTAATAGTTAGCAAACTGCTTCTCCAGAACACCATAGATACGACGCACCTTTTGTTTTTCGCGCAACTGAACACCATAATCAGACAGACGACCACGACGCAGGCCATGCTGACCTGGTGCTGTCTCAACCTTGCATTTTGACTCAAGCGGGCGAACACCGCTTTTTAGCATTAAATCAGTGCCTTCACGACGTGATAGTTTGCACTTTGGACCAATATATCTTGCCATCTTGTATCAGGCCTCTACTTTTTTTGATTAACTGTTTTGGATTAACGGCTGAAGATGATTAAACCCGACGCTTCTTCGGGGGACGGCAACCGTTGTGGGGTATTGGCGTAACATCGACAATATTGCCTATTTTATAACCGCAATTATTAAGGGCGCGCACAGCAGACTCACGGCCAGGACCTGGACCCTTGACCTCTACATCTAGATTTTTTAAGCCATACTCTTGCGCAGCCTGGCCTGCACGCTCGGAAGCCACCTGAGCAGCAAAAGGCGTGCTTTTGCGCGACCCACGAAAGCCAGAGCCACCCGAAGTGGCCCAGCTCAGTGTGTTACCCTGACGATCGGTAATAGTAATAATGGTATTGTTGAAAGACGCATAGATATGCGCCACTCCATCAATGACCGTTTTTTTAATTTTTTTACGCGTTTTTGCAGCTGCTGCTGGCTTTGCCATGAGTTTCTCGCCTGTCTAGCTCAGTCTATCTACGGTTCAAATCAGATTAACGCTTGATCGGTTTACGCGGCCCTTTACGGGTGCGGGCATTTGTTTTAGTGCGCTGACCACGTACCGGAAGACCTTTACGATGACGCAATCCACGGTAACAACCCAAGTCCATCAGCCGCTTAATGCTCATGCTAACTTCACGACGCAAATCGCCTTCCACCGTGCGCTTACCAACTTCTGTGCGCAAACCATCAACTTCAGCTTCGCTCAAACTCCCCATTTTGGCAGTTTCGGCAACACCGGTAGCCGCGCAAATCTCTCTAGCCACCGCGCGGCCAATGCCATACACATAAGTCAATGAGATAACCGTGTGCTTGTTGTCTGGTACGTTAACACCCGCAATACGAGCCATGCTTAAAACTCCACCTTCAAAACTAATAAATCACATTCACGACTGTCAAAAACCCCAACACTGGACGCAAGATTTTCCGCGAACAAAAGGGGACGGCACGATAGCTTTGGCACAGCCAAAAATCAAGCACAGAAGCAGCCAAGGGCTGAGTTCAACCTTGACGCTGCTTGTGACGCGGCTCTACGCTACAAACAACACGCAAAACACCTTTACGACGGACAATTTTACATCCCCTGCACACTGCTTTTACTGAAGTGCGTACTTTCATGATATCTACCTCTTTACATAATCTGATTTCAGCACCCAAATACAAAGTGCTGCTATAGCTCGTTTTTAAACGGGGCTTTTGCCTGAACCATAATTTTTTAAATTTGATTTTTTAAGCAAGCTGTCATATTGCGCAGACATCAGATGCGACTGAACTTGCGCCATAAAATCCATTACAACAACCACGACAATTAGCAACGAAGTGCCGCCCAGATAAAAAGGGACGTGTGTTGCAACAACAAGTGCTTGCGGCAGCAGACAAATCAAGGCGATATAAACGGCACCAATCACCGTCAGTCGCGTAAGTATATTATCAATGTACTTAGCTGTGTGCTCGCCGGGACGAATGCCTGGAACATAAGCCCCACCCTTTTTTAAATTATCCGCCACTTCTTTTGGGTTAAACATAATCGCGGTATAAAAAAAGCAAAAGAAGACAATCAAAATAGTAAAAAACAGCACGTTTAATGGTTGGCCAGGGCCTATCCAAAGTGCAACATCTTGCAGCCACTCCAAGCCTTGACGCTGACCAAACATTTGCGCAATCGTAGCAGGGAACAACAGTAAACTGCTGGCAAAAATGGCAGGTATTACACCGGCTGTATTTACCTTGAGCGGGAGGTGCGTACTTTGTCCCTGATAGACTTTGCGACCCACCTGACGGCGTGCATAATTCACAGTAATTCGACGCTGACCACGTTCAATATAAACAATACCCCATATCAGCAAGGGCGCACCAATCACAACCGCCAGCAATACAATAATATTGAGATCGCCTTGGCGTGCCTGCTCTAAAGTCTGCCCCAGTGCCGACGGCAAACCCGCGACAATACCAGCAAAAATAAGCATGGAAACGCCATTGCCAATTCCGCGCTCTGTAATTTGCTCGCCCATCCACATCATAAACATGGCACCGCATACCAGCGACAAACCCGCCAACATCCAAACGCTTAGTCCAGCTGCGTAAAAGGCGTGGTTGGCACTCAAACTACTCACCATACCAGCTGCCTGCAATACGGCCAACAAAGCCGCACTGTAGCGCGTGTACTGATTGATTTTACGACGACCCTGCTCCCCTTCCTTTTTCAGCTGTTCAAGACTTGGCACAACAGAAGAAAGCAGCTGAACAATAATAGAGGCAGAAATATACGGCATCACGCCCAACGCTAACACACTCATTCGCTGCAAAGCACCGCCAGAAAACATATTTGCCATACCAAGAATAGTGCCTTGTGTCTGGCTAAATACTGCCTGTAACTGAGCCGGGTCAATACCCGGCACCGGAATATGGCTACCAATTCGATAAACTAAAATAGCCAAAAACAAAAACTTTAAACGTGCGAACAGCTCACCTAAATTTTTTTGACTTCCCATCACAGCCGGAGGCGTTGCCACGCTTATGCCTCGACCTTGCCGCCAGCGGCTTCGATAGCTTTTCGAGCACCTTCAGTCACGCGCAAACCCCGCACAGTCAATGCCTTGCGCAGATCACCAGACAAAAACACTTTTGCACGCTTCATGTTTTCATTGATAACGTTAGCTAACTTCAAAGTTTCCAAAGACACAACATCTCCAACAACTTTATTCAGTTCAGCCAAACGCACTTCCGCAGTCGTTAGGCTGACGCGCGAAGTAAAACCGTATTTAGGTAAGCGTTTTTGCAATGGCATTTGCCCGCCCTCAAAACCAGGACGCACATTACCGCTTTTACGGGCTTTTTGACCTTTGTGACCGCGGCCACAGGTTTTACCTAAACCGCTGCCGATACCACGACCAACACGAAGCTTGGCGGTTTTGTGTCCTGGTGCAGGACTTAAGCTATTCAAATACATACTAATTCTCCACCTTTACAAGGTAGTTAACTTTGTTGATCATACCGCGAATAGATGGAGTATCTTGCACTTCCACTGTATGGCGGATGCGACGCAGACCGAGGCCGCGTACACAAGCTTGGTGCGCTTTAAGACGACCTGCTGTACTGCGAATTTGTGTGACTTTGATCATATTCATCGTGAAGCCCTTCTATTCATATCAGCTGCGAATTTCGTCAACTGTTTTACCGCGTTTGGCGGCGATTTCTTCTGGCGAACGCATTTGCGTCAAACCGCGTACTGTTGCACGCACCACGTTAACCGGATTGGTAGAGCCGTAACACTTAGCCAATACATCATGTACGCCAGCCAGCTCTAGCACCGCACGCATCGCGCCGCCAGCAATAACACCAGTACCTTCAGATGCAGGCTGCATGTATATATTTGCAGCACCGTGGCGAGCTTTAACGGGATAAAAGATAGTATTGCCATTCAGATCGACGGTGATCATGTTACGACGCGCAGCTTCCATGGCTTTCTGAATCGCCACTGGAACTTCTCGCGCCTTGCCGCGACCAAAGCCCACCTTGCCCATACCGTCGCCAACAACCGTTAACGCAGTGAACGAGAAGGTGCGGCCACCTTTTACCACCTTAGCCACACGGTTCACTTGAACCAACTTCTCTTTAAGGCCATCGGAATTCTTGTCTTTCTGATCGGCAATCGCCATGTTACTTACCTTTAAAAAACGTGCTTCAAAAAACGAGGCTTAGAAATCAAGGCCGGCGGCGCGTGCTGCATCAGCCAATGCCTTTATACGACCGTGATACTTAAAGCCGCTACGATCAAAAGCCAACTTTACCACGCCAGCAGCTTTGGCTCGTTCTGCAACCAAAGCGCCTACATTTGCGGCCGCCGCTGCATTTCCTGTTTGGCTGCTGCGCAAAGTTTCGTCAAGAGTTGACGCCTGAACAATCACACGATTGTCGTCTGGTGCTATCACTTGCGCATAAATATGGCGCGGCGTACGGTGAACACTTAGGCGAAAAACGCCCTGCTCACGAATTTTCATACGTGTAGATTTTGCGCGGCGTATACGACCTGTTTTCTTTACATTCATCTGTCTACACCTTATTTTTTCTTGGCTTCTTTGCGACGCACCACTTCGTCGGAATAACGCACGCCTTTGCCCTTATAAGGCTCAGGTGCACGGAATGCCCGAATTTCAGCAGCCACTTGACCCAACAACTGTTTATCTAAACTTTTCAGCAAAACCTCTGTTTGTGTCGGCGTTTCTACCGTCACACCAGCAGGCATTTCATAATCAATCGGGTGCGAATAACCCAGCGTCAAGTTGAGCGATCCGCCAGTTGCCTTAGCACGATAGCCAACACCAACCAGCTCTAACTTGCGCTCAAAACCTGAGCTGACACCCTTAACCATATTGGCAACCAGAGAGCGCGTAGTCCCCAGCATCATCTTGGCTAACTTCGCGCCATCACGGGCTAAAAAGCTCAAAGACTTCTCGTCGTGTTTAATCTCAACAGACGGATGCACGGGCATGCTCAACTTGCCCTTTTTACCCTTTACAGTTATGCGCTCTGCTGTCAGTTTAATGTCGACACCGCTAGGCACTTCGACTGGATACTTTGCAACTCTTGACATAGTCAATCACTCGTTAAAACACAGTACACAATACTTCGCCGCCAATATTGGCTTTGCGAGCCGCGCGATCGGTCATCACGCCCTTACTGGTAGACACAATGGCAACACCGAGACTGTTGGCGACTGTTGGCAGGTCATCTTTACCACAGTAGCTACGCAAACCTGGGCGACTAATCCGCTTAATTGTGTCAATAACAGCCTTGCCCTGAAAATATTTCAACTCCACAGTCAACTCAGGCTTCGCGCCCTTGCTAACACCATAACTCGCAATAAAGCCTTCCGATTTCAACACATCTGCAACGGCGACTTTTACTTTTGACGACGGCATAGATGTTGAACCCAACTGCGCCAATTGCGCATTACGTATACGGGTTATCATATCGGCCAGCGGATCTTGCATACTCATAGCACTACTCCAGAAGCTTTTTTAAACCTGCGCTTACCAGCTGGCCTTAACCAAGCCAGGGATATCGCCTTTCATCGCATGCTCACGGAGTTTGATGCGTGACAAAGCAAACTTACGATAAACAGCATGCGGGCGACCGGTTATGCGGCAGCGAGTTTGCTGACGAACAGGGCAAGCATTGCGAGGCTGCTTTTGCAATTTGACTTGCGCATTCCACTTGTCTTCATCTGAAGACTTTGGATCGACAATAATCGCCTTCAATTTCGCACGTTTTTCCGCATATTGTGCGACGGTCTTAGCGCGCTTTACTTCACGTGCAATCATCGATAGCTTTGCCATATTCGGCCTTCCTCAGTGTGTCGTTATCAGTTTTTCTTAAACGGGAAGTGAAATGCACGTAATAAAGCACGCCCTTCGTCGTCATTTCTAGCTGTGGTTGTAATCGCGATATCAAGCCCACGTAGGGCATCGATTTTGTCGTAGTCGATTTCAGGGAAAATAATTTGTTCTGTCACGCCCATTGAAAAATTTCCACGGCCATCAAACTGTTTGGCACTAATGCCGCGAAAATCGCGTATACGCGGGATCGCTATAGTAATCAAACGATCCAAAAATTCATACATGCGCTCATTGCGTAAAGTCACTTTACAACCAATCGGCCAGCCTTCACGCACCTTAAATGCAGCAATGGACTTGCGCGCCTTGGTAACCATCGCCTTTTGACCCGCAATTTGCTCTAAGTCACGCACTGCGTTTTCAAGCACTTTCTTATCTGCTAAGGCTTCGCCAACGCCCATATTAATCGTAATTTTAGTGATTTTCGGCACTTCCATCACAGACTTACAGCCAAGCTCTTCTTTTAGCTTTGGGAGAATTTCTTGCTTATAAACTTCTTTTAACCTAGCCATCGCCTTCACCTGATCCTGAACGTCAACCGATCTTCACTGTCACGCTAACTTAGACATCAATTAGATCGCCGGTAGACTTGTAGACGCGCACTTTTTTGCCGTCTTGCTCTTTTTTAAAACCTACACGGTCTGCTTTCTTCGTTTTGCTATTAAACACCGCCACGTTTGAAACATCGATACGCGCTTCGCGCTCCACAATGCCACCCTGCACATTTAGCTGCGGGTTAGGCTTGACGTGCTTTTTAACCATGTTGATGCCAGCCACAATCACATGCTTTTCATCTAACACGCGCTGAATGCTGCCGCGCTTGCCTTTGTCTTTACCGGCGATAACAATCACCTGGTCATCTTTCTTGATCTTACGCATGGCTCTACCCTTGTCTTTGCCTAACAGCACCTGATTTTTAGAAAATCAAAGAACCTCAGGTGCGAGAGATATAATTTTCATAAACTTTTCACCACGCAATTCGCGTGTCACTGGCCCAAAAATACGCGTGCCAATAGGTGCCTGCTGGTTATTAAGTAAAACGGCAGCATTATCATCGAACTTAATCAAAGAGCCGTCAGGGCGACGCACGCCTTTTTTTGTTCGAACGACAACAGCCGTCATTACTTGGCCTTTTTTGACCTTTCCGCGCGGGATAGCGTCTTTAACACTAACTTTAATAATGTCTCCGATACCGGCATAGCGGCGATGCGAGCCACCTAACACCTTGATACACATGACACTGCGCGCACCACTGTTGTCCGCCACGTCTAAATAACTCTGTGTCTGAATCATTGCCCTACTCCAAAACCGCTACGCAGTCGCTGCTGTTGCCGCTTTTCAGTCTTGCGCAGCGGCATTTTCAATCTTCACTAACGCCCATGTTTTCAGTTTTGAAATGGGGCGCGTTTCTTTTATGGCAACCAAGTCACCGATTTTGCAGCGATTATCTTCGTCGTGTGCCTTCAGCTTTGATGACTTGGTTAAATACTTCCCGTAAACAGGATGCTTAACGCGACGCTCTACCAAAACAGTAATTGTTTTGTTCATTTTGTCACTAATAACGCGGCCAGTTTTGGTTCGCGCAAGCTGCT
Source organism: Cellvibrionales bacterium (assembly GCA_043769275.1). GTDB lineage: Bacteria > Pseudomonadota > Gammaproteobacteria > Pseudomonadales > UBA7239 > JAYVJM01. The sequence continues at coordinate 15,816 of JAYVJM010000083.1, forward strand.
GCTCAGACACTGCTTGTTGCTCAGACATTGTTTTTACCCGCCTTCTCATTTAGCACCGTCTTAATACGTGCGACATCACGTCGCGCTTGCTTGAGCAAATGTGTTTGCCCAAACTGGCCGGTTGCTAATTGCATTTTTTGCTTGAACTGACTTTCGAGCTGTTTTAGCAGCTGTTTTTGCAGTTCCTGTACCGACTTGTTGCGAAGCTCAGTTGCTTTCATGACCTGACCTGCCATTACATAATCTGCCGTTTTACGAAAGTGGTGCGTATAGGTAACTTAGCGGCTGCGAGCGTAAAGGCTTCACGCGCCAAATCTTCAGCCACACCTTCGATCTCATATAGAACACGGCCTGGCTGTATTTGAGCCACCCAATACTCTACGTTGCCCTTACCCTTACCCTGACGCACTTCAAGCGGCTTCTGGGTAATTGGCTTATCTGGGAAAATACGAATAAACACTTTCCCGCCACGTTTTAAGCGGCGAGTCAAGGCACGACGTGCAGCCTCAATTTGACGCGCAGTGATACGACCGCGATCAACCGCCTTTAAACCGAAATCGCCGAAACTCACTTTACTGCCTCGCAAAGCCAAACCGCGATTGCGACCTTTAAATTGCTTGCGAAACTTGGTGCGCTTGGGTTGCATCATGGCGCATTACCCCTGATTAGTAGTCTTTTTTTTGCCAATTACGGCTTCTGCCTGATCGGCAACATTTAATATTTCGCCTTTGAATATCCACACTTTCACGCCGATAATTCCGTACGTTGTCAGTGCTTCAGCCGTACCGTAATCAATATCAGCACGCAGTGTATGCAAAGGTACGCGCCCCTCACGATACCATTCTGTTCGCGCAATCTCGGTGCCGCCCAAGCGACCAGCAACCATGATTTTGATGCCGAGCGCACCTTGACGCATAGCATTCTGCACCGCTCGCTTCATTGCGCGGCGAAACATCACGCGACGCTCAAGCTGCTGGGCTACACCCTGCGCAACCAGTGCAGAATCAAGATCCGGCTTACGAATCTCCTCAATACTGATATGCACAGAGACGCCAAGAATCTTCGCAACCTCTAAACGCAGCTTCTCAACATCTTCGCCTTTTTTGCCAATCACGATACCGGGACGGGCAGAATAAATAGTGATACGAGCAGACTGAGATGGACGCTCAATTTCAACTCGGCTGACCGATGCACTGGCCAACTTCTTCTTAATGTGAGCACGCGCATTGATGTCGGCAAACAACTTGTCGGCATAAGTAGCACTATTGGCGTACCAAATAGAGGTATGCTTTTTAACGATGCCGAGGCGTATGCCTGTTGGATGTACTTTCTGACCCATTACCGGTCTCCTGTCAGTTTATTCTGCTGCCACTTTCACGGTAATGTGACAAGTGCGCTTCACAATACGATCAGCTCGCCCTTTCGCGCGTGGCTTTATCCGCTTCAGCGGAGTGCCTTCATTAACAAAGGCCGCCGATACGCGCAGTTCATCCACATCAGCGCCTTCATTGTGCTCGGCATTGGCAATAGCAGACTCCAATACTTTTTTAATTACTGCACCAAATTTTTTGTCACTAAAGGACAAAACATCTAATGCTTTTTCTACATGTAAACCACGAATCTGGTCTATCACCAAGCGCGCTTTTTGAGCTGAGCCGCGAGCGCCGCGTAATGTTGCTGAAACTTCCATCGTACTTACCTCGCCTGCTTAGACGCTGGCTTTTTGGCTTTTTTGTCTACCGCGTGCCCTTTGTAGGTGCGCGTCAGAGAAAATTCGCCCAATTTATGGCCAACCATTTCTTCTGTCACAAATATCGGCACATGCAAACGGCCATTGTGCACAGCAATTGTTAGCCCAACCATTTCAGGCATGATCATGGAGCGGCGCGACCAAGTCTTGATCGGACGCTTATCATTTTTTTCAAGCGCCGTTTCTACCTTCTTACTTAAATGAAGATCAATAAACGGGCCTTTCTTTAATGAACGCGGCACTAGCCTACCCTCTCAAAACTTATTTCTTGTTACGGCGACGAACGATAAGACTATCAGTCCGCTTGTTTTTACGTGTTTTGTAACCTTTGGTTGGCGTTCCCCATGGCGACACCGGATGACGCCCACCTGAGGTGCGCCCTTCTCCACCGCCGTGCGGGTGGTCAACTGGGTTCATTACGACACCACGAACAGTTGGACGAATACCTCGCCAGCGGTTCGCTCCGGCCTTGCCCAGCGAACTCAAGTTGTGCTCGCTGTTAGAAACCTCACCCAAGGTGGCGCGACAGTCTGACAGAACCTTGCGTGTTTCACCACTGCGTAAGCGCAAAGTAGCATAAGCACCTTCACGAGCAACCAACTGAGCAGAAGCGCCGGCTGAACGCGCAATCTGTGCGCCCTTGCCTGGCTTCATTTCAATACAATGCACAGTCGCACCAATAGGAATGTTGCGCAGCGGCAAGGCATTTCCTGAAACGATGGGGGCTGCGGCACCGGACTGCAATTTATCACCCGCTTTCAAACCTTTAGGCGCGATAATGTAACGCCGCTCACCGTCGCTATAACAAACCAGCGCAATATTGGCTGTGCGATTTGGGTCGTACTCCAAACGCTCGACAACAGCGACGATTCCGTCTTTGTCGTTTCGCTTAAAGTCAATTAAACGGTAATGCTGTTTATGCCCGCCACCTTGATGACGAGTGGTAATGCGGCCGGCATTATTTCGCCCGCCATTTTGTGCTTTTTTCTCGACTAACGCCGCAAACGGTGCGCCCTTGTGCAGATCAGGATTAACAACACTGACTACGCCACGGCGACCGGGGGAGGTAGGCTTTCTTTTAACGACAGGCATACAATCTCAACCCCTTAATCACAGACCAGCGAAGTCAATATCATGACCTTGCTCAAGGCGGATATAAGCTTTTTTCCAATTACTACGGCGAGATACGCCGAATTTATTGAGCTTACGCTTACCCTTAACACACAAGACACGCACTTGCGCCACTTTCACACTGAACAGCTTTTCCACAGCGCGCTTTATTTCACTTTTGCTTGCATCCAAGGCCACTTTAAACACAACCTGACTTCCAGCTTCCGCCACCATTGTTGCTTTTTCAGAAACATGGGGATTTGCTAAAATCTTGTAAATGCGCTCTTGATTCATCATGCGAGCACCTCCTCAAATTTTTTCACTGCGGCCACAGTTATTAGCACTTTATCGAACCGAACCAAACTTACCGGATTGGCCGCACTCACGTCGCAAACATCGACGTTTGGCAAGTTTCGTGCGGATAAATACAAATTGTCAGCAATGTCTTCAGAAACAATCAGCACGTCATCCAAACTTAAGGCCGCTAACTTCTGCTGCAAAAGCTTTGTTTTTGGCTGATCAATTTCTATCCTGTCTACCACAACCAAGCGATTCTGGCGAGCAAGCTCTGACAAAATGCTTTGCATCGCCGCACGATACATCTTACGGTTGAGTTTTTGACTGTGATCCTGTGGAACCGCAGCAAAAGTAACACCACCACTGCGCCAGATCGGACCGCGCGAACTGCCAGCACGTGCACGACCTGAACCTTTCTGCTTCCAAGGCTTACGACCGCCACCGCGAACATCCGCACGCGTTTTTTGCCCGCGTGACCCTTGACGAGCAGCCAACATATAAGCCGTAACTGCCTGATGAACTAAATCTTGATTAAAAGCACGATCAAATGTCAGTTCTGAAACACTTATCGTTCCGGCGCTTGCGCCAGCCAATGTTGCTACGCTTAATTCCATAACACTAAACCCCTCAGGAAGCCTTGACCGCAGGGCGAACAATCACGTCGCCACCAGGTGCGCCAGGCACCGCGCCACGAACCAGCAACACATTGTGCTCTGCATCGACGCGAACCACTTGAAGGTTTTGCACGGTAACTTGTTCGTCACCCATGTGACCCGCCATTTTTTTGCCCTTAAACACGCGACCAGGGGACTGGTTTTGACCAATCGAACCTGGCGCACGATGCGACAATGAGTTGCCGTGGGTAGCGTCTTGCATGCTGGAGTTCCAGCGCTTAATAACACCCTGAAAACCTTTTCCGCGCGACTGGCCAGTAACGTCAACCATCTGACCTTCAGAAAAAGCAACAACAGACAGCTCGGCACCCAAAGAAGGCGCGTCAGCACCAGAAAGCGCAAGCTCCCAAAGGCCGCGACCGGCACCGACATTCGCTTTAGCAAAATGCCCTGCGGCAGCCTTTGTGACACGCGAAGGCCGACGCGTACCGACCGCAACTTGCACAGCAGCATACCCATCAACTTCAACAGTCTTTATTTGAGTAACGCGATTTGGCTCTATCTCAATCACCGTAACAGGGATAGAAACACCAGCATCAGTGAATACACGCGTCATGCCGCACTTGCGACCAACCAATCCAATAACCATCTTGTACCTCTTGTGTACGGGGCTGTTTACCCGCTACGGCCGCCCACTGTTGCAGGCGTTACACTAGGAGCACGCAAAGCGCGCTATATTTATTTGCGAAACACTACTGCTTCCGCATAATTACCAATGCTTACTAACTTAAGCCAACCTCAGCCCAAGCTTATCTGAACATCGACACCTGCCGCCAAATCCAACTTCATTAGCGCATCAACTGTCTTATCTGTTGGGTCAACAATATCCATCATTCGCTTATGCGTACGAATTTCATACTGATCCCGCGCATCCTTATTGACATGTGGCGATGTCAAAACAGTAAAGCGCTCTTTGCGTGTAGGCAAAGGAATTGGGCCGCGCACTTGCGCACCGGTACGCTTTGCTGTTTCTACTATTTCCTGTGTCGACGCATCAATCAAGCGATGGTCAAATGACTTCAGGCGGATTCGAATTCTTTGGTTCTGCATTAGCCAGAAACTCCAGATTATTAGGCACTAGGACAATCGAATGGCGCCAGCTTCTTCGTTTCGCCTTATTCTGCGAGCTGCGAGACGCCCAAAAAAGAGGCGGAATTCTAGTTACCACCCCGCACTCTGTCAACCAATAAATCAGTTTTTTGCAATAAAAAGCCTTTTTTTTTAGGGTTTATTATCCCATTGCGGCATTAGGCAACAATTTTAGCAACAACACCTGCGCCAACAGTACGGCCGCCTTCACGAATAGCGAAACGCAAGCCTTCTTCCATCGCGATTGGGGCGATCAAAGTAA
>JAYVJM010000084.1:0-20031 GCA_043769275.1 Cellvibrionales bacterium
AGCACAGCCGCACAGGCCATTGGTGGGCGTGTTTGTTTATCCAGGCGTATTTCACATCGACTCCCGCGCGAAATACGCCGTGGCTTTTTTAGGATGTCGCGCTCCATCTTTAGCCGCATGTTTTCGGCTCTCAGCCTAGCCAGTTCCATTTGCTCCGGGCTGACTGGCACCTGCACCCTGCAACTGGTTCTTGGCGTGTAGGCGCACCCAGATGTCCAATGTCTGCTTGGGTATGTCCAATATCTTGGCTGTATCAGTCAGCGGCTGACCACCTTTGACCACCCGAACCGCTTCAAGTTTGAATTCAAGGGTATATTTGCCACGCGCTTGCTTTTGTTTTCTGTCGTTCACAATGTCTCTCCAACTGCTGAATCTTAACTCCAGCTATGGAGTACGTTTTTCGGGGGCAAGGTCATTGCATAGATTTATCTAAGGCTTTGCACATGTCATAAATAGTTAAAGCGGCAATACTCGCAGCAGTAAATGCTTCCATCTCGACACCGGTTTTGCCGCTCAATTTACAGCGGGTTTGGATGTGTAACCGCGATTGCTCGGCTTCTGGCGTAAAATCTACTGTCACGGCAGTCAGTTGCAGCGGATGACACAGCGGAATCAAATCGCTGCATTTTTTGGCCGCCTGAATACCAGCGATACGCGCGCAAGCCAATACATCACCTTTAGGTAGATCACCTGCCAAAATGGAGGATAACGTATCCGAGCGCATGTTTACCCACGCCTCGGCGGTCGCTTCTCATTGACTTGCGGCTTTGTCGGTGATGTCGACCATCCGCGCTTCGCTGCGCACGTTTAAATGAGTGAGGTTCATAAGCAACTTCAACGTGCGCAGGTGACGATGATAAGCCCTAGCGGGGCGGTTTGTTCCGGAAGGTGAGGGTACAAAAAGCCTAGAGAGCTTTTTCCAGTTCAGGCAGTGCCACAAATAAGTCAGCAACAAGGCCGTAATCAGCGACTTGAAAAATAGGCGCATCACCATCTTTGTTGATAGCAACAATCACTTTTGAATCTTTCATGCCAGCCAAGTGTTGGATGGCACCAGAAATGCCGACAGCAACGTACAAGTCCGGTGCAACAATTTTCCCTGTTTGCCCAACTTGCATGTCATTAGGGGCAAAGCCAGCGTCGACAGCGGCACGCGAAGCGCCAACGGCAGCCCCCAATTTATCCGCTATTTTTTCCAGCATATGGAAATTATCGGCACTTGCCATTCCCCTGCCACCAGAAATCACAATTTTGGCTGATGTCAGTTCTGGGCGTTCACTTTTAGCAATTTCTTCAGACACAAAAACGGATGTTCCCGCATCACAGACATCGCTAATAGCTTCTACGCTGGCGGTGCCACCTTCGGCGGCCACGGCATCAAAACCCGTGGTGCGCACAGTAATCACCTTGATAGCATCTAGCGATTGCACAGTAGCAATCACATTTCCAGCATACACGGGGCGCGTGAATGTATCAGGGCTAACTACATGCGTGATTTCAGAAATTTGTGCAACATCCAGTAATGCGGCCACGCGCGGCAGCAAGTTTTTACCTGATGTGGTGGCTGCCGCAAAAATGTGGCTGTAGCTTTTGCCTATTTTTGCTACCAGCAACGCCACGTTTTCAGCCAATTGATGCGCATAAGCGGCGTTGTCTGCCACTAATACCTTGGAAACGCCTGCTGCCTTGGCAGCCGCTGACGCAACAGATGCGCATCCGCTGCCTGCAACCAAAACATGAATATCTCCACCAATGGCGACCGCTGCGGCCACGGCGTTCAGCGTGGATATTTTAAGGCTGCTATTGTCGTGTTCAGCAATAACGAGAGTCGTCATCTCAAATCACCTTCGCTTCATTTCGTAGTTTGTCGACCAACGTTGCGACATCAGGCACTCTAATGCCCGCTTTTCGCTCAGGCGGTGGCGCAACTTTGATGAGTTTAATGTGTTGGCGGATATCCACACCCAAGGATTCTGGGGTGATGATATCTAATTGTTTTTTCTTGGCTTTCATGATGTTAGGGAGCGAGGCGTAGCGCGGCTCATTGAGGCGCAGGTCGGTAGTGATGACCGCAGGCAAGGTCAGCAGCAATGTTTGTGCGCCACCATCTACCTCGCGAGTGACAGAAATTTTATCGCCTTCAATTTTCACTTTTGATGCAAAGGTGCCTTGCGGCATACCGGCAAGAGCGGCCAGCATTTGTCCTGTTTGGTTGTTGTCGCCGTCAATGGATTGTTTTCCAAGAATAACCAAACTTGGATTTTCCTGATCAACAATCGCCTTTAAGCATTTAGCGACAGCTAAAGGCTGCACTTCGGCATCGGTTTCAACCAAAATTCCACGGTCAGCACCCAGTGCTAGGGCTGTGCGAATTTGCTCTTGCGAATTTTTGTCTCCGATAGAGACAACAACAATTTCAGTGGCGATGCCGGCATCTTTCAGACGCACAGCTTCTTCCACGGCGATTTCACAAAAAGGATTGACTGCCATTTTTACGTTGGCCAAATCAATGCCGGTACCGTCCGCCTTAGGGCGAACCTTTACGTTCGCGTCAACGACACGTTTAACTGCAACTAGAATCTTCATGGACTCCTCGTTCGTAAAGTGATGATGAAGGAGTGGCGATCAAGAAAGCACAGAGAAAACTCAGCCCCGTGTCGCCCGTTTATTTTGGCCGTTTTTAAGGTGGGCGTATGTTGACCGCTGAAGTGTGCAAAATCAACTATCAACGGTGTCTTGTTAGACCAAAATGGGAAGCAGGCTCAGTCCTGAAGCATACAAGTGATTGACTCGATGACGCCTGTTTATTGGCTAGCTGGACAGTAAATCAAGATGCAATCTGTCCATCATTTCTAGTGCTTTTCCGCCACCTTTGGCTACGCAGCTCAGTGGGTCTTCGGCAATAATTACAGGTAGGCCGGTTTCTTCCATCAACAACCGGTCGATGTCGCGCAGCAGAGCGCCGCCGCCGGTTAGTACAATGCCGTTTTCGGCGATGTCAGAAGCCAGTTCTGGCGGTGATTGTTCTAACGCGCTCTTAACTGCCTGCACGATGCCCGTTAACGTTTCTTGGAGTGCCTCCAAAATTTCATCGCTGTTGAGTGTGAAAGAGCGCGGCACGCCCTCGGCCAAATTACGTCCTCGAACATCAATTTCGCGCAGTTCGCGGCCGCCAAATGCACAGCCCACTTCTTTCTTGATACGTTCAGCCGTGGCCTCACCAATAATGCTGCCGTAGTTGCGGCGTACATAGTTGATGATTGCTTCATCGAAACGGTCGCCGCCAATGCGCACCGAGTCTGAATACACCACGCCATTGAGTGAAATAATGGCAAGCTCCGTTGTGCCGCCGCCAATATCTACGACCATGGAGCCGTTGGCTTCTTCTACATTCAGCCCAGCACCGATAGCCGCTGCCATAGGCTCGTCAATTAGGCGTACGTCACGCGCACCGGCACCCAGTGCAGACTCACGGATGGCGCGCTTTTCTACCTCTGTCGCTTTGCAGGGTACGCCGATCAATACACGCGGGCTAGGGCGCATCCAGCTGTTCTCGTGGACTTTATTGATAAAGTGCTGAAGCATTTTTTCGGTGACTTGGAAGTCGGCGATGACCCCGTCTTTCAGTGGACGAATAGCCGTAATGTTGCCTGGCGTTCGACCGAGCATGCGCTTAGCCTCTATGCCAACCGCTTCCACAATTTTTTGACCATTGTGATGGCGGATAGCGACGACCGACGGCTCATCCAGTACGATGCCGCGACCTCGCACATAGATGATGGTGTTAGCTGTGCCGAGGTCTATCGACAAGTCGCTGGAGAACGCTCCCCTGATTTTTTTGAACATGGTGTCTACCTGGTTGACAGATTGCGATTCCATAGCGGAAGCAGGATTTCAAGGCGCGAAACTCTACCAATCACTCGCTGTTTGAGCAAGGGAAGTATGGACTAATCGCGGATTTATTGTGAGAGTTGTGGTAGTTTGCGGCATTTTTTCATACATCCCCTTGGCTACCCATTTTTGGAGCAGTTTATGTCCATAGAGTACAGCGGCGTTGCGCAACTAGCACGCCTTGCTCGCATTGCACTTGATGAGTCGACTTTGATGCGTACCACACAGAGCTTAGGCGATGTGTTGGCTTTGATCGATCAGTTGCAGGCAGTGGACACCGTTGGCATCTCCCCTATGGCGCATCCGCTGGACGCAGTGCAGCGTTTACGCGCGGATGTGGTTACTGAGATCAATCATCGCGAAGCACTGCAAGCAATCGCGCCAGCGGTGCAGGACGGGCTGTTTTTGGTACCGCGTGTTATTGAATGAAAGGTTTATTGAGCAAGAGACAGTTATGCACAATTTGACATTGGCGCAAACCGCGCAATCACTGGCTCGCGGCGATTTTTCCAGTCGTGAGGTCACGCAGTTTTATCTGGATCGCATTGCGTGCTTAGATAAACATTACAACGCATTTATCACCGTCACCGCTGATTTGGCTTTGGCGGAGGCTGATGCGGCTGACCTGTGTCGTGTGCAAGGCAAGGCTGGTGCACTCAACGGCGTACCCATCGCCCACAAAGACATTTTTTGTACGAAGGGCGTGCGCACCAGTTGCGGCTCACGCATGTTGGATAATTTCATTTCGCCTTATGACGCAACCGTCGTTAGCAATTACCGATCTGCCGGTTTGGTGATGTTGGGTAAAACCAATATGGATGAATTCGCCATGGGCTCATCCAACGAAACCAGTTGGTATGGCGCAGTGAAAAATCCATGGGACACGAATTGCGTGCCTGGTGGCTCGTCGGGCGGCAGTGCCGTTTGTGTGGCCGCTCGGCTGGCGTTGGGTGCCACCGCCACCGACACGGGCGGCTCTATTCGTCAACCGGCAGCCTTGTGTGGCATCACCGGTTTGAAGCCGACTTACGGGCGCGTATCGCGCTGGGGCATGATCGCGTTTGCTTCCAGTCTTGATCAAGCAGGGGCGATGGCGCGTACGGCCGAAGATGTGGCGCTGTTGCTGGGGGCGATGGCGGGGTTTGATGCCAAAGATTCCACCTGCCTAGACAAGCTGGTACCGGATTACACGGCAGAGTTAAACAAAGATATTTGCGGCCTGAAAATTGGCGTGCCGCGTGAATATTTTGGTGAGGGCTTGAATCCACAAACCGCAAAACAAGTGCAAAACGCGCTGGCTGAACTAGAAAAACTGGGCGCAGTTCTGGTCGATATTTCTCTGCCACATACCCATCTGGCCGTGCCTGCGTATTACGTGATTGCGCCCGCAGAATGTTCTGCGAATTTGTCGCGCTTTGATGGCGTGCTTTACGGCTATCGCTGCGAAAAACCACAAGATTTAAATGATCTGTACTGCCGCTCGCGCGCTGAAGGTTTTGGCGAAGAAGTTAAGCGTCGTATTTTGGTGGGCACACATGTGTTGTCTACTGGTTTTTACGATGCCTACTACCGCAAGGCGCAGCAAGTACGCCGTTTAATTCAGCAAGACTTTGTCGAAGCCCTCAAGCAGGTTGATATCGTCATGGGGCCAACATCGCCTTCGCCTGCGTTTGCTTTTGGCGAAAAAACAGCGGATCCAGTCGCTATGTATCTCGAAGATATTTATACCATCGCCGTGAATTTGGCAGGCTTACCTGGGATGTCATTGCCGTGCGGATTTGTAGACAAAAAGCCGGTTGGTTTGCAAATTATTGGCAATTATTTTGATGAAGCACGCATGTTGAATGTGGCGCACAGCTATCAGCAAGTTAGTGACTGGCATCAACAGTGCGCACCCATTGCAGAAGGAGCGTGAAATGAGCTGGGAAACCGTCATTGGCCTCGAAGTTCATGTGCAGTTAGCCACAAAAACGAAAATTTTTTCCGGCAGTTCTACTGCCTTTGGTGCGGAACCTAATACACAGGCCTGCGCAATTGATTTGGCGTTACCAGGTACATTGCCGGTACTTAATGCTGAAGCTGTGCGCTTGGCGCTGATGTTTGGTTTGGCAATAGACGCTGAAATTCCCAAGCGTTCAGTGTTTGATCGTAAGAATTATTTTTACCCTGATTTGCCAAAAGGTTACCAAACAACGCAACTGGCGGAGCCGATAGTCGGCGCAGGTTTTATTGATATAGATTTAGTGAATGGTGAAACAAAGCGCGTGCGAATCCATCACGCGCATTTAGAAGAAGATGCAGGTAAGTCGTTGCATCAAGATTTTGCCGGCATGAGTGGCATTGATTTAAACCGTGCTGGCACGCCTTTGATTGAAATCGTCACAGAGCCTGATATGCGCAGTGCGGAAGAGGCTGTTGCGTTCGCCAAAAAACTGCACGCGATTGTTACTGCCCTAGGCATTAGTGGCGGTGAAATGGCGCAGGGTTCTATGCGATTTGATGTCAATATTTCCGTGCGCAAAAAAGGCAATGAAAAACTAGGCACACGCACAGAAACCAAAAATTTGAATTCGTTTCGTTTTATGGAAGAAGCCATTGCGTTGGAAGTTGCACGTCAGATCGACGTAATTGAAGATGGTGGCAAAATCACTCAGGAAACACGTCTCTACAATGGCGACACAAAAACCGCACGCGCTATGCGCAGCAAAGAAGAAGCTAACGATTATCGCTATTTCCCCTGCCCTGATTTATTGCCGGTAGTCATTAGCGATGACTTTCTTGCGCAATTGCGCGCAACCTTGCCTGAGTTGCCGCAGGTAAAACAACAACGTTTTATTCAGCAGTACGGGTTGTCGCCTTACGATGCGAGCGCGCTATGCGTAAGCCCTACATTATCAGATTATTACGAGCAAGTTGTTGAAACATGCAGTGACGCGAAACTCGCGGCCAACTGGGTGATGGGGGATTTAAGCGCCTGGTTAAATGGTAATGATTTGGGAATTGCGCAAAGCCCTGTTAGTAGCAAACAATTAGGCGATCTAATTGTGCTCATTAAAGACGGCACTATTTCTGGAAAAATCGCCAAAATAGTGTTTGGCATAGCGTGTAATGAAAGCAGCACTATTGATGAAATCATTGAACGCGATGGCTTAAAGCAGGTATCAGATAGCGGCACCATAGAAAAAATTGTTAACGATATTGTTGCAAACAACCCGCAGCAGGTTGAAAACTACCGCAGTGCAACTGAAGACAAACGCCCCAAAATGTTAGGTTTTTTTGTGGGTCAAATTATGAAAGCGTCACAAGGCAAAGCCAATCCACAACAGGTCAATGAAATTTTATTGAAAAAATTAGCGGGCTGAATAAATGACCGAAGAAGTAAAAAGTGAACGCAAAGATAAAAAAATTGTTGAAGGTGAGGTATTTGATGATGATCGCATACGCGGTTTTCTCAATGTATTGCCGCCGGTTGGATGTGATCCTGACTATCATGCGCTGGAGATTGCTTATCGCGGCATGAGAGCGGAGGATTTTGCGCGCTTCGTGACGTTTTTTTTGGAAGCTGGTCGCAATATTGATGCTAAAAATCCACAAGATAAAACCTTATTGCAAGTGCTGTCGAAGTATCGGCTGGCTGCGGAGTATGCGGCGTGTTTGTCGGCTATTCATTGACCAATTGCGACAAGCACGCAGATATCAATAATTCATGCGTGAAAACGTGATGGTTTTTTGGGCTGCAAGCGCGCTTTGTGTTGCCTCATGAATAACCACTTTATTACTGCAGCGTGGGAAGACTACGAATTACTGGATGCTGGCCACGGAAAAAAGTTGGAACGTTTTGGCAATGTTATGCTGATACGGCCTGATATTCGCGCCGATTTCGCACCGGCGTGGCGTGAAAAAAAGTGGCTGAGTTACGCGGATGTTGTATTTCAAGAAACATCTGCCACCAAAGGGTATTGGCACGTACTGAAAAAGCCGTTACCTGTAGCGGATTGGGTTATTCGCTATCAGCAATTATGTTTCCGCTTGAAAGAAACCCCATTCAAACATGTCGGTATTTTCCCCGAGCAAAGTCTGAATTGGGATTTTATGTTGTCGCAATCACTTGTTGGCAAAAAGGCCTTAAATCTCTTTGCTTACACGGGCGCGATGTCTCTGGCTTGCTGTTTCGCAGGTGCTGAAACAACCTATCTTGATGCATCAAAAAGTACGGCGCAATGGGCTAAAGAAAACGCAGTTTTATCGGGTGTATCGACCATCCGGTTTTTTGTGGATGACGCGCTGACGTTTTTAAAGCGCGAGGAAAGACGGGGCGGGATGTACGATTTTATCAGCATGGATCCACCCGCCTATGGTATCGGCGCTAAAGGCGAGCGCTGGCAATTGGATAAGTTGTTGCCGGAATTACTGCATCGTGCGTCGCTGTTGTTATCTGCGGATGGCGCGCTGATTCTAAATGTTTATTCGCCAAAAATTGATCGTCAAATACCGGAGCGCCACATCAAGCAGTTTTTCCCCGGAAGGCCGTTTGATGTTAACGAGCTGTGCCTGCAAAGTACAACAGGCAAGAAAATTGTTACGGGGTTGTTGGTGAATGTCCGTCAGATCAACGGGGTTTAAACCAGCGAACATCCTGTTTTATTGTGTTTTTAGCGCGTCCAAATATTTCTCTGCATCCAATGCTGCCATGCAGCCAAAACCAGCAGATGTCACCGCTTGACGATAGATATGGTCGGCCACATCGCCCGCTGCAAATACGCCTTCAACTGACGTGGCTGTTGCATTGCCGGTCAAGCCACTATTGATTTTTAGATAGCCGTTATGCATGGCAAGCTGGCCTTGAAAAATATCGGTATTAGGTTTGTGGCCAATGGCGATGAATACGCCGTTAATCGCAACCATCTGCATGTCGCCGTTTTGTGTGTTTTTCACGCGCAGACCGATTACGCCACTGTTATCGCCCAACACTTCATCCAGCGAATGATTCCACAGCAAAGTGATGTTGCCGTTTTGGGCTTTGGCGAATAGCTGATCTTGCAGAATTTTTTCAGATTTTAGCGTGTCGCGGCGATGAATGAGCGTGACATGTTTGGCGATATTTGACAGGTACAACGCTTCTTCCACTGCTGTGTTGCCGCCACCGATGACGGCGACATCTTTCCCGCGATAGAAAAAGCCATCGCAGGTAGCACAGGCGGAAACGCCCTTGCCCATAAATGCCTCTTCTGATGGTAGCCCCAAATATTGGGCAGATGCTCCCGTCGCGACAATCAAAGCATCGCAGGTGTAGGTGCTGTTACCGATCAATGTGAAGGGGCGTTGGCGCAGATCGACTTCGTGGATATGATCGAACAGGATTTTCGTATCGAAACGCTCAGCATGTTGCTGCATGCGCACCATCAAATCAGGACCTTGCAAGCCGTGCGCGTCGCCAGGCCAGTTGTCTACTTCTGTGGTAGTGGTGAGCTGTCCGCCCTGTTGCATGCCGGTGATTATGATGGGGTTTAAATTGGCGCGTGCTGCATAAATAGCTGCGGTGTAACCGGCGGGGCCCGAGCCAAGAATAATCAGGCGATGGTGGTTTTTTTGGGTGTTTTGCTGAGTATTGCGCATGTTTGTATCCGCGACTGCCAAGAAAGGCCGCAATCATAGAGAGAGCGGAAGGCTTAGACAATCCGCTCCGATGTCGAGAACAGAGTATTCTTTAGCGTAACAAATTGAGCACTTGAGAAACGCTATGATCGAAACCGACAAGCTGACCGTCAGCGCGGCTACACGTACGCTGGTATCGCCAAAGATTCAGGGACGTGAAGATGTGCAGGATCGCGCCATTCGCCCGCGTGCGCTGGACGATTATATCGGGCAGCCAAAGGTGCGCGAGCAGATGGCGATTTTTATGCAGGCAGCAAAGGGCAGGGTAGAGCCGCTTGATCACACCTTGATTTTTGGGCCGCCAGGTCTTGGCAAAACAACGTTGGCAAATATTATTGCGCACGAGATGGGCGTTTCACTCAAAACGACCTCTGGCCCTGTGCTTGAAAAGGCCGGTGATTTGGCCGCGCTCTTAACCAATTTAGAGGCAGGAGATGTATTGTTTATCGACGAAATCCACCGCTTAAGCCCGGTAGTTGAGGAGATTTTATATCCGGCGATGGAGGACTATCAGCTCTACATCATGATTGGCGAAGGCCCTGCTGCGCGCTCTATCAAGCTGGAGTTGCCGCCATTTACTTTGGTGGGAGCGACCACGCGTGCCGGTTTGCTCACATCGCCGTTACGCGACCGCTTCGGCATTACTCAGCGCTTAGAGTTTTATAGTGTTGAAGATTTAAGCTATATCGTCACTCGAGCTGCGCGTATTTTGAATATGCAAATGAATGAAGAGGCGGCTCTGGAGCTGGCGAGGCGCGCGCGCGGAACCCCCCGCATCGCTAATCGCTTATTGCGGCGCGTGCGTGATTTTGCAGAGGTAAAAAATAAGGGCGTTGTAACGGCTGATGTGGCTAATGATGCATTGATTATGTTGGGGGTAGACCATAACGGTTTTGATGGCATGGATCAGCGATTGTTGTTGGCGGTTATCGAAAAATTTGATGGAGGCCCCGTGGGTGTAGATAGCCTTGCGGCTGCAATCAGCGAAGAGCGCGACACAATTGAAGAAGTGTTGGAGCCGTATTTGATCCAGCAGGGTTATCTTGCGCGTACGTCGCGTGGGCGTGTTGCCACCAAATTAGCTTATGCGTATTTTGATATTCCAGCACCACAGTCTGGCGATCGAGATATTGTTGAATAAATTAGGCGCGTGTAGATGAGCGACTTAGCTGTAAAAATTGTACGCTGTTTTGCCAATAAAATACAAAACGGAAAGCTCAGGTGTTGCTGATAAAAATGGAGAATACAATCTTGGAAATTACAAAAAATGATATAAAGCAGCCGATGATTAACAACGAATCTGCACTCAAAAAATGTTTTTCTGAAACCCGTCTTAACGGTTTGGTTTTGCGCAATTGCTTAATTAAAGCAGCCACTTTTGAGGGAAAAAGTGCAGGGGGTATTGTTAGCCAAGAGTTGACAGAATTTCATCGACGCATCGGTGAGGGCGGTGTTGGCATGACCACTTTGGCATATTGTGCGGCAGAAAATAATGGGCGCATCCATGAAAACATGCTTTATATGCATGAGGGCATACGCGCGCCTTTGCAGCACTTTATAAAAACCGTGCAAGCAACGGGCGCGAAAGTGTCTGGCCAACTAAGCCATTGCGGCGGCTTTTCCAAGAATAAAATGCTGGAAGGCGCACGTCCATTGGGGCCATCTTGGGGCTTGAATATGGTCGGTCTTGCGCACGGTATGTTTCTGTGTGGCGCATTGAGTGTGAGTCAGATCAAAGAGCGTGTCGCTGCGTTTGGGCGCGCTGCTGTATTTATGAAGTCGGCAGGCTTTGATGCTATCGAAATTCATTTTGGTCACGGTTACGGCCTAAGCCAATTTATTTCACCGGTCACAAATAAGCGCAAAGATAGCTATGGCGGCAGTTTGATTAACCGTATGCGCTTCCCGTTGGAAGTTTTGGCTTGCGTGCGCAAAGCGGTGGGCGGTGATTTCCCATTGCTGGGAAAAATCAGCATGACCGACGGTGTGCATGGCGGCGTTAGCTACGATGATTCCGTGGAAATTGCCGCGTTATTAGAGGCGGGGGGAATTGACGCTATTGTTTGCAGCGGCGGAACTAGCAGCATGAATCCGATGTTGCTATTTCGCGGCGACAGCTTATTGCCTGGCCTGTTGGAGCAGGAAAAAAGTCGGCTGATGAAAATGGGTTTGCGTTGGATGGGGCCAAAATTATTTCGTGATTATCCGTACTCGGAAATGTATTTTCTGGAGCAGGCGAAACGTATACGCGCGCGGGTTCAGTGCGCTGTGTGTTATATCGGCGGCGTGTGCGATAACAATAGTATTGCTACTGTTATGGCGGAAGGTTTTGACTTTATCGAGCTAGGGCGCGGCTTAATTTTCGATCCTGATTTTGCCAAAAACGCACAAGTGGACAGCAGCTATCGTAATGGCTGCACGCACTGTAATCGCTGCGCCAATCTTATCGAGGCGCCGGGCGGCGTGCGTTGTGTGTTGATGGACGCATACTAGGCGGCATGGATCATTGCGGCTCTTCTTGTTTTTGTTGAGCCGGTCGCTTGCTCCAATTACGCATACGCATGTTGAGCATTTCTACGCCCACGGAAAACGCCATCGCAAAATAAACGTAACCTTTCGGCACATGGTAGCCCGAGCCATCGGCAATCAGCACGACACCAACCACCACTAAGAATGCCAGCGCCAGCATTTTGATAGTCGGATTTTCTTCAATAAAACGCCCAATAACGCCAGCGAAAAGCATCATTAAAACCACGGAGGCCACCACAGCGGCGATCATAACGGCAAGCTGATTAGCCATTCCAACGGCTGTAATGATGGAGTCTAGCGAAAACACGAGATCGATAATGATGATCTGTATGATAATGGCGGAAAATGTGGCTTTAACTTTGCTGGATTTTTCGCTTTCGGTGCCCTCAATGGCTTGATGGATTTCCTCGGTGCTTTTCCAGAGTAAAAACAGTCCACCTGCTATTAAAATTAGTGAGCGTCCGGAAACGCCATAGCCCAAAATATGAAACAGCGGCTCTGTAAGGCCTACTATCCATGCCAGCATGAACAGCAGCACAATGCGCATGAACATGGCCAGAAATAAACCTAGACGCCGCGCAAATTCGCGGCGTTCCTTTGGCAGTTTTTCGACCAGTATGGAAATAAAAATAATATTGTCGATACCCAGCACCAATTCAAGTGCAGTAAGAGTAATAAAAGCCATCCAAGCTGAAGGGTCGGTTAAAAGATGCATGGGTAAGTGCCGTGTGAAAACAATTATTAGTCGGATTAGGGTCGTTTAGATTGAAGACCCCTATTTTCCGAATAGAAAAAATGAGGGTCTTTAATCTTGTTGTATCGCGTTAGGTTCGATCTACTTTGTTGGGGCGGCGTTAGTCGGCGCGGATATGCCATCTGCTGATTTTTCTGTTTTCATTGTTGCTATAAATTGCCATTTGCCATTTTCTGCTCGATAAAGGGATGTCGCGCCGTTCGCAAGATCGCCTTTGTTGTCAAAGCGAATGTCTCCCGTGACACCGCTATAGTTTAGCGTGGCTAGGATAGGGCGATATTTAGCAGGGTCTGTGCTTCCTGCTTTTTGCATGGCAATAGCTAGCATGTGCATCGCGTCGTAAGCATAGGGCGCATACATTTCTATGGGGCCATACTGGGCATTAAATTTCATTTGGAAGGCTAAACCATTTTGTGTTTGCACCAGTGGAACGCCAGGTTGCGCACAGATTATGCCGTTGGCTTCTGCTCCGGCTAGTTTCAGTAACTCTGCTGTGCAGATGCCCTCCGTGCCTATCATGGGAATGGTCATGCCAAGCTCGTGCATCTGCTTAATCATCGGCGCAGCTTGAATGTCTAAGCCGGCGAAAAATAGTACTTGTGCATCTGAGCTTTTGATGTTGGTTAGAATTGCGTTGAAATCGCTGGATTTATCGGTGGTGAATTCGTGCTTGACGATGCTCGCGCCCAATTGCCTAGCAGCTTTTTCAAATATATCCGCGACACCTTGGCCGTAGGCTGTTCGGTCGTCGATGATCGCAATTTGTTTGTCCCCCATTTTTTGCACGGTGTACTGCGCCATTTGAGTGCCTAGCTGATTGCCATTGGTGATGATGCGCATTGCGCCTGGGAATCCTTGTTGTGTGTAGGCTACTGCGGTGGAGGCGGGCGTTATCTGCACAATGCCTCCGTCGTTATACACCTTGGATGCAGGTATAGATGCGCCTGAATTAAAGTGGCCAATTACAGCACTGACACCAGAATCCACGAGTTTTTGCGCAACCAAAGTGGCAGTGCGTGGATCGCCCATGTCATCCATGGATAGCAACTTAAACTCAGCGACTTGGTTGCCGATGGTGATGTGCTCGGCGTTAAGTTCGGTGATGGCGAGGCGTATACCGTTTTCTATGTCTTTACCGATATGCGCTTCTGGTCCTGTTAGTGGTGCGGCACTGCCTATTTTTACCACTAGTGGTGAGCTGTTATTTTCTGTTGTTGTGGGGGATGTTTGAGGCTTATCACAGCCACTGAGCATCTGTGCGATAAAAAAAACAAGGGCAGTTGCAACGAGGGTAGGGCGTTTTTTTAGGCGAGTAATGGTCATGCGCATGAGAAACTTCCTTAAACGTAGAGTCAGTGGGTGATGTGCATTTATTGATTCTAATGTGCTTGTCGATGCTTTCCTACTCTTTCTTGGTTAAAGGTTTTTTTTAGCTGGTGTTTGTTGTGGCGGATATTGCATGAAAAATTCCTCAGCCAAGCGCTTTTCCGATACCGTCTGCAAGGTTTTCATCGGTTGTGCGAACAGCGCAATACGCCACTCTTCTAATAACCAGCGCAATATTTTCTGCTCTGGTGTGAGGTTTGCCAGCGTTATTTTCTGCAAGGCAGCGGCTACGGGCAACCAATAACGATTGATCTGCTCTGTAAGTTGGCGATCACGCGCGACTTGGCCGCGTATTTTATCTAAGCGTTTTTCTATGGCTTCAAAATAGCGTGGATATTGCAGAAGCTGTTGCACTGGCGTGATGCGTAAAAAATTTTTGAACAATAAATGCGAAAGCTGGCTTTTGACATCCTGCACAATGGTTTCTGCTTCCTTTGCTGTCAGAGATGCTAATTTACTGTTGATTTTTTGCAACAATATAGTCACTTGCGTGAGGCTTTTATCCAGCGCGCTTCCCGTTTCAAAAAGTTGGCTGCGCCCTGCTGTCAGCAGTGCATTAAATCCGTCATTGTTGCGCGGAAGATTTTTATCACAGGCGAAGCAATGCGCGAAGCAGGCATATATTAAATCGTCGCGCAGCTCGGTTTCTGATCCAAATTTCCCCAATGCCAAATGTACTTTGTTGTCGCGCAAGCTGTCTTTTTGTAATTGTTTAACTTGCTGTGGTAGCGCCAGCATAGCCAAGCGAACCAAGGCTGTACGTGTGTTTTTTTCTGCATCTTTTTCGGTATCAAATAATACCAGTGCAGCGCTGTCGCCTTTATCTTGTAAAGCAGGGTATGCAGTTACTCGCATATCATTGCGTTGTTGCGTAAGGGTTTTCGGCAGTTCACCAAAATCCCAAGTGGTAATGCCGCTGCGCGCAAAAGCATTGCCTATGGCTGTTGTTGGAGGGTTGTTTTGAATAATCTCTCGCGCTTGTGTTGACAGTTCCATACGCAAAACATTCAAGTCTCGTCCCTGTGCGAGTACTGTATTGCGTTCCCCTGTTACTTTAATATTCATGCGGTAATAGGGGTCGATATTTTCTTCCGCTAAATCTTGTTCGGTAACCGCCAAACTGTAGTGGCGTAACAATATTTCGCGCAGTGCTTGCACCAAGGCTGTATCTTCATCGTGGCTTTTTTGTAGTAGCAGAGCCGCAACACGTTCGGCTGTGTTGGGCAAAGGCACAAGCATTTTACGTAAGGCTTTCGGCAGGTTTTTTAACAATGCCTGACATTTCTCAATCAGTAAGCCAGGCACAAGCCACTGCACTTTGCTGGCCGAAATTTGGTTTAGCAAAGGCAACGGCACTTGTAGTGTCACGCCGTCTTGTTCGTGGCCAGGATCAAAGCTGTACAGTAATTTTAAGTCATTGCCGTTTGAGTGCCATGTGTCGGGGAATTGTGCGACAGCGCCGTCCCCTACGTCGCGCAGCAATACATCTTTTTCAGATAACAGCAAACAACCTTGGTCTATTAAAGATGCTTTTTTATACCAAATGTCTAGCTCTCGTGCGGTAACAATCTCCGCTGGGATTTGTTTCGCATAAAACGCAAATAGTGCATTGTCATCCACCAATAAGTCACGGCGGCGTATACGCGCTTCCATGTCTTGTACTCGCTCGATCAGCGCTTTGTTTTTAGAAAAAAATGCAGCGCCCCCTTTGTATTTTTCCAAAACCAGTGCTTCGCGTATTAGTAGTTCGCGTGCTTGTTGCGGGTCTATATCGCCGTAGAATTTTTTTTGTTTATCGACCAAAACCAGCCCATACAGGCTGATTTTTTCGTACACCATAGGCATGCCGCGTGCCTCATCCCAAAATGGCTCAAAATACTCATGCTGTAATAAATGTTTTGCCAGTGGCAGCACCCATTGCGGCTCGATGGCGGCTATGCCATGCGCAAACAATTGCGATGTTTCAATCAAGGAGGCAGAAACAATCCAGCGCGGCAATTTTTTTGCTTGTGGCGATCCGGGAAATATCTGCAATTTTCGTTGCCGACAACCCAAATATTCACGAGCTTCTTGTTTTACGGCAATATTTGATAGCGAGCCAACTAAAAGTGCTTGATGCAGATTGGCATAATGTTGTGGCGGTAGGTTTTCATAATCGGTAGCATCGCTATTTTCAGGCCAATTTCTCTCTTTGCATGCGGTATGAAGCTGGTGATGAATGTCTCGCCACTCGCGCATGCGTTGCCATGACAAAAAATTTTGTTCGCAAAATTTACGCAAAGCGTTTTGTGATAACGCCAAGCGGCGCTCTGAAAATACAGACCATAACTTTAAAAAAGAAACAAAATCAGAACGCGAATCTGCCCATTGTTTATGCACTTCGTCTGCTCGCTGTTTTTTATCGCTCGGACGCTCTCGCGGGTCTTGCACACTAAGCGCACTGGCAATAATCAACATCTCGCGCAAGCAACCACGCGTTTGCGCTTCTACCAGCATTGCGCCCAAGCGAGGGTCTATGGGCAGATGCGCAATGTCACGACCACGTGCAGTTAACTGGCGTTTGCTATCCACTGCGCCCAACTCTTCCAGCAGCGCATAGGCTTCTTTAATGTGGCGATTGTCTGGCGGATCAAGAAAGGGAAAGTCTTCCATTTCACCCAAGCGCAGTAAGCGCATTTGTAAAACAACTGCGGCGAGATTTGTGCGGTGAATTTCCGCATCAGTAAATACGACTCGCGATAAAAAATATTTTTCACTGTAAAGCCTTATACACACACCGGCCTCAAGCCTGCCGCAGCGACCCGCACGTTGATTGGCGCTGGCTTGCGCAATAAATTCAATGGGTAAACGCTGCACGCGTGTGCGGTGGTTGTAGCGGCTGATGCGCGCATAGCCACTGTCGATGACGTAGCGGATGCCCGGCACGGTCAGGGACGTTTCTGCAACATTGGTTGAGAGAACCACGCGTCGTTCGCTGTGTGGTGCAAATATTTTTTGCTGTTCTGACAGCGTTAAACGCGCATAAAGCGGCACAATGTCACAGTGCTGTAAAAGTTTATTGTTTTGCTGTGCTTGGCGCAGATGACGCGCTGTTTCCAGAATCTCGCGCTCCCCGCTTAAAAACACCAGCACATCGCCGCCGCGCGCCGTGCTGGAGCGTTCGTTGTCGAGCAAATACAGCAGTGCCTGCTCAACTGCTTCGGGCGTGTCTTGCGGTTTCTCTGGCATTTCATCGGGCGGAAGATACACGATTTCGATCGGGTAAGTGCGGCCTTCCACAGTAATAACGGGGGCGTTATTAAAGTGTGAAGAAAAGCGCTCTAGTTCGATAGTGGCTGAAGTAATAATCAGTTTTAAATCTGGACGCTTCGGCAAAATAAGTTTGATGTAGCCCAATAAAAAATCAATGTTAAGGCTACGTTCGTGTGCTTCGTCAATAATCAAGACGGCGTATTTTTTTAATAACCTGTCGCGCTGAATTTCAGCGAGCAAAATGCCATCTGTCATCAATTTTATTTGCGTGCTGGCACTGCTGGTATCTTGGAAACGCACTTGGCAGCCCACCGTTACACCCAGTTGCTCATTTAACTCTTGTGCAATGCGTGTCGCCACCGTGCGCGCAGCCAAACGCCTTGGCTGGGTGTGGCCGATTAAACCCTTGCGTGTGTGTTCGTCCTGCTGTTGTGACAAAATTTCTAGGCAGATTTTAGGCAGTTGCGTGGTTTTGCCGGAGCCAGTTTCACCTGCAATAATTAGCACTTGATTGTTTTTAATCAGCTCTGCAATTTCTGCACGTCGCGCTGTGATGGGTAATTCGGCCGGATAATAAAAGCTGCATTGAGTCACAAAAATCTCACTAAAAAAACAAATAAACTGCTGGGTATTTTAATGCGTGCGTTGGGTGCCTGTGACGGCTGATGTATAACGCAATCGCATATTCTTAGAGATTAAACGTATTTGGGTTATAGATTTTTCGCCGCTAGACTGAGCCCACTAAAATGTTTTTTGCTAACGGTCTTCTCAATAAGGACTGCCAGCCATTGAAAGGAGCGGTACGTGATTTCTTCCCTATTTTCTCAATTTGATTTTCAGTTTGCTTATGTAATCGCAGGTCTTGTCGTTGGATTTATCGTTGGTATGACGGGTGTTGGAGGCGGCAGCTTGATGACCCCTATTTTGATCTACTTCGGAATAAGCCCCACTACAGCGGTAGGTACAGATTTGCTTTATGCGGCAATCACTAAAGGCAGCAGCGTTGCGGTACATCAGAAAAAAAAGAATATTGACTGGCGTATCACGGGAATACTCGCAGCCGGCAGTGTACCAGCTGCACTTATAACGCTTCTTGTTGTGCAGCAGCTCAGTTTCGATAGCCACAAAGTTGACGGGCTGATAAAGCTAACGCTCGGTATTACGATGATGCTCACGGCTGTGGCGATTATTAGCAAAGAAAAGCTCTTGGCTTGGAGTCATAAGCGAGATGCCATTTTTACTCGCATGAGTGTTCGCCAGCGCGAAGTTTCCACCTTTGTGGCGGGTGTTGCGCTGGGAGCTGTGGTCACGATTACTTCTATTGGGGCTGGGGTGTTGGGTACTGTCGCCCTGTTTTTGATTTACCCGATATTGCCCACAGCGCGATTAGTCGGCACTGAAATTGCGCATGCCGTTCCGTTGACGTTAATTGCCGGCCTCGGTCATGCGGGTTTGGGCAATGTAGACTGGGGTTTATTGGGTAATTTATTGATGGGGTCATTGCCCGGAATTTACGTTGGTAGTCATTTGCCAGGCAGCGTGCCAGATAAGGTGCTGAGGCCAGCTTTAGCGACTATGTTGTTAATCATAGGCCTGAAGTTGGTGATGTAGCGGAGAGGTTCCGATAGAATGCGCGCGGCTTAACATCGGCCTTCCGTAGTCATCCATATTCATCACCCTACAAGATATATAGCAGAGACATCCATGAGCCAGACCATCAACCTGACCGATCTTAATCAAACGTACGCGGCACGCAGCCCACAAGATATTTTGAAGCTCGCATTGAGCAGTCACTCTAAAGTTGCAATTTCTTTTAGTGGTGCTGAAGATGTTGTTTTGCTTGATATGGCACTTAAAATTCGATCAGATGTACAGGTTTTTTCGCTGGATACAGGCCGTTTGCACGCAGAAACCTATCTTTTTATTGAGCGCGTACGCGAGCACTATGGCATTTCTATTGAAATCATGTCTCCGCAAGCTGAAGCGGTGCAAAAAATGGTGCAAGAGAAGGGCTTGTTCAGCTTTTATAAAGATGAGCACAAAGAATGCTGTGGCATCCGTAAAATCGAGCCGCTGCGACGAAAGTTATCGACTGTTGATGCATGGATTACCGGCCAGCGCCGCGACCAAAGTCCGAATACTCGGGCTGAGATTCCCGTTGTGCAGGACGATCGCGCTTTTGCCGCTACGGGTGCCACACTGACCAAATATAATCCGCTGGCTAACTGGACATCAAAGCAGGTGTGGGACTACATTCGTGTAAATGATGTGCCTTACAACGTGTTGCATGATCGCGGCTTTGCGAGTATAGGTTGCGAGCCTTGCACGCGACCGACGGGTCCTGGTCAGCATGAGCGTGAAGGTCGCTGGTGGTGGGAGGAGGCAACTAAAAAAGAATGCGGTTTGCACGCGGTCAACATTGAACTCTAATCTGGCTCTTATTAAGGCCATAGGTTTATATCTTGACTGATGTTACGCAGCCGCCCTAAATTGCTGAAGTTCTGCATAGGCGGCTCGCGATGCGTTGATGAGTAATTTCCGACAAAGCGCGAA
The DNA here is from genome assembly GCA_043769275.1 of Cellvibrionales bacterium. Lineage (GTDB taxonomy): Bacteria > Pseudomonadota > Gammaproteobacteria > Pseudomonadales > UBA7239 > JAYVJM01. Next base: position 20,021 of record JAYVJM010000084.1, read on the forward strand.
GGGATTGAGCT
>JAYVJM010000085.1:0-45734 GCA_043769275.1 Cellvibrionales bacterium
AGCTCAATCCCTTCGCGCTTTGTCGGAAATTACTCATCAACGCATCGCGAGCCGCCTATGCAGAACTTCAGCAATTTAGCGCGGCTGCGTAACATCAGAATATAAAATATTTCACCATTCCGATAAGCCTGTGCAACGGCACCAACAGCCGCTGGCCACACGGCGTGATCAATAAAGACGGCTTGAGGCTGCCCGTGACGATGCAGTTCGTCAGCAAGAAGGGCAGATAAATGCTGGATCGCTACATCAGGTGTCTTGGCGGCATGGATTGCACTTGAAATGGGTTGCCACTTATAAGCCACTAACACAATAAGCGCAGATGCAATCAAAAGACTTGTCATAAAGTCGGTTGACTGCACAACCATGCTCAATGCGAGCATTAGGAAGATTGGGCCAAGCGTCGCCATGAATAAGATGCTATGCGGCATGATCGGCCCAGTGAAGCGGGTCAGCGAGAGACCAAAGATCGCAACAGAGCCAAAGCACAGAACCCCAAGAGCGATGATAAAGTGATTTTTTGTCTTGACCGCCTTTATTATCGCGGGGAGTGTGCTTAACATAAGTCCTAGCCCTAGTGCCAGATATTTGTTTTCTGCAGGGCTGTCTGAATAGGCAATTGATTCGCCCATCAAAACCGTCAGAGCTCTAAACGCTTTGCTTACAGAGTGCGCATCTGCACTTGGCTCTGTAAAGTGCCTGAATATAAGGACAATGTTTCGCCACTCCAGCAGCGGCGGTACCCAAAGAATAAAAGCAATAGCCGCTGCGAGCACCAGCCAAGGCAGGTCGGAACGAGCGAGTCGACGGTTACATAATGCAAGGGTGGTGCTTGCTATGCCAATAAAAGTACAAGGAAGCCACAAAGAAACATGGGCTTGTGTCAAAAAACATAGCGTTAAAATCAGTAGCGGCAACCATCGGTAGCTTGCGACGGCAACGGCGCAGGCAACAAAAACAGCTAAAACCCAAGGCAAAATCGTCGAAAATGGCACAAGCACATCCCATAATGCGCTGGACCGAAGTGCCGTAACAAAAAACCAAACAAATACCAGCAGGAATACCCCTGCCAATACTCGATTAGCTAATCGGAAAATGATGACCGCCGTGCCGAATAAACAAACTAAGTTTAGAGCTAGTGTTCCAAGCATCAAGCTTTGAGTGCCACGACCACTTGCCAAATAAAACGGAGTCAGTAAATAGTAGTTTAACGGGCCAGGATGAGCCCATCCAAATCGTGAAGATATCCCAAGAGACTGCGTAAAGTTTGATGCATTATGCATGTCAATGAGGAAAATGGCGTAGTCTCCATCCCAATACAGGTTCTGAGAGACCCCTGAAAACAGTGCCACGACAATCGGAATTACAGCCATACCAAGGACAAAAAATGGTGCAAAGTACAAGTAGTTTTTTGTTTTCGTTTCTGTGAGCATAAAATGCTTTTTGCTCCATGAGAATTTCGGCGCATCAGGTATTACAGCTTATCGCACGTGAAAGAGTGTCGCCACACGAGCAGCAACTGCTCTGCCCTCACGAATGGCATAATTGGTTCCGCGATCCTCAGGGTAAATTTGTGCCATCGTAGATATAATGGCATTTTCGTAGGGTGTTTCGTTGCTGGGCACGTACTGCGAATAGTTTCTTTCTGTTACCGGCTGTGCATACATGGCGCGCCAAACCTTGTGTTCCACTACCCAAGACCTTTCCATCTTTGGAAACATTCTTCTCAAGTGTTGCAGGGCAAATTCAAAATATTGCTCATCGCTGTAGTCCCATACGGGGTCTTCAACCGCTAGGTATTTGGAAAGATAGGCAATATGCGTGCCTTTATAATTCTCTGGCTTGTCAAAATTGGTATGTTCTATGACTCCAACAAACGGGAAGCCAGGATCGTTCACGTTCAGCCAATAGGTTTCCGAGAGGCTTTGATTGAGGCGAAGCGTCAAGCAGATGTTGCCCAGATAACGTACTCGCCGCAACTTCGCCACCCAATCTAACGCTGCTACCCCCTCAAAAATATCAGCAATAATGGGAAAAGCAGGGGTGAAAATAAATTGTTTACCGCAGATGTCGCCCTGTTCAGTCTGTAGAGCAGTTATTTTTTCTCCTTCTGCAATTATGCCTATAGCTGTGGTGCTAAAGGTGACATCTCCGCCAGCTTGCTTTATGGCGGCAACCAGTGCTTCCGCGAGCCGACCAAATCCGCCCTTAAAGTAAGCCAGCTCTTCTCCGCCTTTGCTGTTCCTAGTGCTGCCGCGCAGAACAAGTTTTTTCCACATCCAAACCGCGTTGACAGCTTCAGCATAAACAGAGAATTTTGATGCGATAAGCGGCTCCCACACAATGCGGTAGACAGTTTTTCCACACAGCGATTCTAACCATTCTCGAATACTAAGATGTTCAATGGTTTTCCAATCCTTAATGCGGCGAACTTGGAACACTAAGAGGCCTAGCCTAACCCTGTCGATAAACGGTAGGGCATTGAAACGCAGTAAATCAAGCGGAGTTGATAGCTTCCACATACGGCCATTGAAATACATGCCAGTTCGAGTTGGAAGTAAAATCACATCGCCCTCCATCCCCAGCTCTTTTACAAGCTCTGGCACATAAATGTCATTATTGAACCAGTGGTGGTAAAACTTCTCCAGCGTAACGCCATCACTAAATTCAAAGGTTCCCGCCAGTCCGCCGGACGTAGTATCCGCCTCTATAACGCACACTTTTTTCCCTTGCTTGGTGAGAACATAAGCTGCGGTAAGCCCTGTGAAACCAGCACCAATAATCACTACGTCGTACTTGCCCATGATCTTGTTACTCAAGTTGAATTCATTTTTGAGATAGGATTTGTTTGGTCTGCGCGGAACAATGCGGGTCTCATCCAGATGGCTATTGCGCCGATGATAGTGGTCGGCAACCATAACGCCAGATGCACGAGCACCGCACAACTTCCAGCCTGCGCTGACGTGGCGCCCAACATTGAGACGGCGGTGAACACCGCCAAATGAAATGGTCCAACGTAGCCAGGTGATGACGGAAGCAGTGTGGAAAGGGTTGCAATGGCCATCACGAGCATTGCCAACATTGGGTCAGCGTCCAACCCAAATCCAGCCAGTACAAAATAAAACAGGCCGGACTCCCCTATCCAGACCAGCATCGATATGCCAATCACTGAAAACAGCACGCGAGGCTGCGACATTGCTTCAAAGCTGTGAAGTAGCGTACTTGCAACGACAAGCCATCGAGATAAGTGCCCCTTTCTCCCGAGCGCGATCTGTTGAAAAACGCGTGCAAGACTACCGCTAAAAAGAAAGCCCAAGGTCATAGCTAAGCCACCAACGATTGACATGGTGATAGCGGACTCCTTTATTAGCACAGGGAGATGCGCGCTTTGCGTTGCAACGACAGCTATCGCAAGGCACGCCAGTAGTGTCATTAGGTCAATTAATCGCTCCATGACCAAGCTGCTAGCGGCTATTGTTCGCCTGATCCCCATAGCGGCTGGGAACACAAAAGCACGAACAATATCTCCCATACGCAATGGGAGAACATTGTTTAACGCAATCGAACCCAGAAAAGGTGCCGCACAGTTTTTCCATGTTGCTGACGCGCCCGCCGCGCCGAGCATAAGGGACCAGCGGAAAATTCGGAGTGCATAGCCGACAGCCAGCGATGCGACGCCAAACACTAAATAACGCCACTCAAAATGCTCGAGTGCGTTGATAATATCAGGGAAACTGACTTGGCGTGCGATGACGAATAAGCATAAGAAGGTAATAACCAGTCCAATGACATGTTTTGCCCAGCGACGTTTTTGAACATTGTTTTCACTCATCAAAAATCCCACACACGCCAAGGAGCCTTATTTTCGTACCAAAGGCGTTCAAGTTCTCGCTTATCTCGTAAGGTGTCGCACGGCTGCCAGAAACCGGTGTGCTGGAAGGCTGCCAATTCACCATCTTTGGCAAGGTTGGCTAATGGAGCACGCTCCCAAGATGTCGTGTCATCCTCGATATAACTTATGACAGAGGGCTCAAGAATGAAAAATCCGCCATTAATCCAGCCGATTTCATCACTCGGCTTTTCTTCAAAGCTTGAAACCTGATGGTTAGTGTCAACATTCAACACACCAAAACGCCCAGGAGGCTGAACTGCGGCAACGGTCGCTAGTTTTCCATGTTGACGATGGAACGCCACTTCGGCGGTAATGTCGATATTGGACAGACCATCCCCGTAGGTTAAGCAAAAGGCTTCATTTTTATCAAGATAGCAAGCCACTCGCTTTAAACGGCCGCCTGTCATAGTTTCCGAGCCCGTATCAACCAGCGTAATTCGCCAATCCTCAGCTTGACTGTTTAGTATTTGATGGCCACCCGTTTTGAGGTCAATGCTCATATCAGACATGTGTCGATAATAATTAAAGAAAAATTCTTTAATCACATAGCCTTTGTATCCGAGGCAAATAACGAAGTCCTTGATGCCATGAGATGAGTAAATTTTCATGATGTGCCACAGTAGGGGTCGCCCACCTACTTCAACCATCGGCTTTGGCTTGGTATCTGATTCTTCCGCAATGCGTGTTCCAAAACCACCAGCAAGAATGACGGCTTTCATAATTTACCTGCACTAAAGTTTTAATTTTGATTAAAGTGGATGCCTAGATAATACAAAAAAGCTGAGCGTAACTACTCGTCGTCAGCTTTTTTTACCAAACCAATTTTGAGTTGTTTTAACCGGACAAAGCCCTTGCCTGTTGACCACCCGCCAAGCCCAAAAGATAACTTAAAAGGTTTCTCGCTGACTCTAAAGTAAGAAGAAGCATGAGCATCAAGTGACCTTGAGCTCATTATGGGTATCAATATGTGGTCACCATGCAAAGACAGGTGTCCGCCATTTTGCCCTGTATTTTCACTCGCCACATTCCAGTCAAAGACCGCATCTAATTTGTATATTCCTGCCGGCAAAGCGATATCGTCAGACACAAGTGCCGCGTCAGTGAAGATATCCGACGCAACTTGATGCGTGTTTTTATCAAAGCGCGCAACGCCGAATTCGGAAAAGTGTAAGTCCGACAAATGTAATACGCCCGCTGTTTTTATTGCGTTGTCGGCGTTTTCATACGTTATATATTGTGGCAGATATTTGCCCCCACGGACAACATCTTGAATCGTGATTTCAGAAGCATTTAGGATGCGCGATGAGGATGGCAGCGATAAACGCATAATTTCCCCCAATGGCGTGGCAAGGCCGAGCAGAAGACAAACAATCAACGGAGCTTTGCGAAGAGTATTGGGGGCATAGTTGACCGCTTGTGCAGACAACACGGCCAATATGCCTAGCGACGGGATCGAAGCACGCATCAAAAGATCGTTAGTTGCTCCAACATTGAATAAAGCAAGAGCGAGAAGAAAAACACATTGGAGCGTGATTAATAGAGTCGCATGTGGGGACACTAACATCAGTGCCAAAGCAATAGCACCAAACTCGAGAAACACAAAAACCAACCAGCCGCCCACCGTAAATGCAGGGAAACTCCACATAACATGGGCGGGTATCTCGCTCGAGCCTTTTGTTAGAAAAAGCGCTGCAGATACCAGCAATACGGGGGCAGCAACAAAATTTATGCGTGTAAAAAACACTCTGTAACCCACGTTAAAAACCGCCCAAACCAATATAGGGATTAGGCCAAGCGCAACAAAGGGTGACCAAACACTTGCCGCTGCAGCAATGATTCCGGCATTCTGCAGCGAGCGGCGGGGATACTGAAGCATCAAAAAGGCAGCAATCCACCCTGCAATTGCGTGTTGCGGCACCCAAAATAAGCTAGTAAGTGTTGAATCTAGCGCCCCAAGCCTCCACCACCACCACTCAAAGTGCATCACTGGCCCAAAGGAAACGCCCGTGTAGTAGGTGCCCAAAATATCGGCACCACTAAACAGCAAAAAAATGCAGCCTAAGAGAAAAAATACCGAAGCAGGTCGAGCTATCCCGCCGAAAAAAGCCAGCAACATGGCGATGTAGAGCCCCAGTGTCGTCCAAACAAAAATAGCAATGGGCAGCACCCATAATCCGAAATACTTGGCGACCACTGCGGGGAAAACATAATAACTGAGAGAATATCGTAAAGTGGCAACACCCTCCTCTGTGACAATCTTCGGCGGCCAAGGAAAATTAGCCAGCGTATTGAACAGCGCATAATGTTTATGCCAATCGCTGTTTTCCGCAAATGGGGGCAATACCCCAGAGAGCCACACCGCCCCTGCCGCAAGTATTAAAAATGGCCAAGTATTACGAAATGAAGCCCATAGGGGTTTAGGCGCGTCTTGGATATGTGTGGTATTCCATAAAATAGCCAACCCAACAGCAATCGCTACTGCAGCCGGCCATGGCGCAAAGTAAATCAAGACGAATGCAGACGGGATGAGCAGGTATAATAGCGCGGCGACAAACAGCCATTCTGAATTTTTTCTGAATGTGGACTCCTCGGCATATTGATTACTTGCTGAAAAAAGCAAGGCGAACCCCTGAAGCCAGACAGGTTTTTAGCGAGCTTAATAACATGTTTGTCATTAAAGCCTCAACTCTGCCGGTGAAAAATTCAGGCTTTGCTCAATGATTGCAACTGGCTCCGAGCGGAGCATCAGGTATATTCGCAAGATATATTCTCCTATGATTCCAAGCAGAAAGGCATTCAGGCCTATTCCAAATAAAACCAGTATGTGGATACTGGCAAGTCCACGCGGCAGTTCAGGGTGAAGTGAGCGTAGAGCCATATAATAGAAAGCACCTATCAGGCTTATCACTAAAATCAGGGCTCCCACAAATGAGGCGGCACGTAGCGGCACCGTTGAATGATTGAAAACAGCGGTAAGCCCCAGTCGAATGAGACGAGAAACATTGAATTTACTCTCTCCTGCAACCCTGGCATCCCGATCGTAAGAAATGCCCGTTTGGTTAAATCCTAGGCCGGCAATCATCCCGCGTAGATAAGGGTTTGATGTTCGAATACCCGATAGTGCTGTAATCACTTTTCTATCGATGAGACGAAAATCTCCAACATCGCGTGGAATTGGATGTTCGCTAACCTTGTCGATGACCCAGTAGCCAAGTCGGCGGAAATTATTAAGCAACCATCCTTCAGCGCGCTTCTTTCTGACCCCGTAAATAACATGATATCCCTGTTGCCAAAGCTCAAAAAATGACGCCAGCATTTCTGGTGGGTCTTGCAAATCCGCGTCAATTTGCATCACTGCATCTCCACGAACATGGAGATAATTCGCAAGAATCGAACGCTGAAACCCATAGTTTTTAGAAAACCGGATTGCTCGTACCCGAGTGTCTCTAGCTGCTAATTCGGTCAAAATAGCCCACGTATCATCGCTGGAATGATTGTCCGAAAACACAAACTCCAAGTCACACTTATCTTTCATCCACGTCGCCAGAGCATGTAGGCGCGTGTAAAGCATCCGTATGTTTCCGGACTCATTCAACACCGGTATGGAAATTGAAATTAGAGGCTTACTATCCTCTTTTGTCTCAGCCGCTCCTGTCACAGGAAATCCTGTACTGCTAAGAAACGCTCCGTTAAATAATTAACGACAGCAGGCAGGGCTTCGCGGAATGTTATGGCTCTCAGTAAATCAGGGCAATCAAAAACCGTGCTGTAATTTTCTTCTTTAGGTTCTGGCAATGCACCTATACGTAGGAGTTTTTTGGCATTAAAGGCGTTGAATATAAAGCTGGCAAGCTCGTTGAGGGTTACTGGCTTTCCGTGGTTTAAATCGATCACGCCATTCGCCCCTAATTTGACTAGAGTACGAATGGCCTGCACTTCATCGTCAATATGGTGATACTCCCTTAACTGTTTACCCTGTGTCATTTCAAAAACAGTCTGGTTCATGAGCGCATGGAAAACTTGACCAAGAAACATAAACGAGCTAGGCCGGCCAAGACCGTATAAGGTGTGCACCCTTAAGTGCGCCACGCGAGGATTGAAGGCAGAGATATCTGAGACATGTCGCCCAAGTGCGGCTTTACTTTGGATATAAGGGTTTTTATTAGCAAGCAGACTTTCCATCACTGTGCCAAAAGTTACAACGTTTATCCCGAGCTTGGTTGCACCCTCAATAATGTGTTTAGGAAGTAGGTAATTAACCCGCAGATGATCTTCTTGCGAAATCCTTGGATCAAGAATCCCCGCGGTTACAAACACGGTTCCGCCACTGTTAGCCCAGGGCTCAAAAAAACGTGAAACATCATCTTGGGTGCCTTTTGCCCACCAACTTTGATAGATAGCGCGATCCACCGAAATAGGATTGTCCTCCTTGTACGACGCGTTAATGGCCTGACCTAAACGACCGCGCCCGCCAATGACAAAAATCATTCTGCAATACTTATACTCGTGCGCCAAGTATGGATTTGTTCAAGTGTAATTTTTCTGGCAGATGCCGGATCTTTATAAAAATCACGATACCAAGCCGCCGTTTTCATAACAGAGCGTTCAGTATCCCAAACAGGGAGCCATCCAAGTTGGTTTCTGGCAAGCGAGCTATCAAGCGCCAAAGCACACGCTTCAGGTAGTGGATTATTCATAAACTGTAAACTGGGTCGCTGCCAATGTTGGCTCATAAGCTCCAGCACATCACGCACCGAATAGTACTTTACGTCTTGTGGCCCAAGATTCCAAGCCATTGCGAAACGACTAGGGTCTCCAGAGACAAGACCCGCCATCAACATCAGATAACCATGTACCAGCGCAAGAACGTGTTGCCACGGCCTAGTAGCGTCTGGGTATCTCAATGTCATTACTTCGCCATCGACAAGGGATCGGACAAAGTCTGGAATCAGTCTATCTTCAGACCAATCTCCACCACCAATAATGTTGCCGCCACGCGCGGTAGCAATTGCAGGACCTTCCCCTTTCGCCCAAGGATAAGAGGCGGCATAACTTTGAATCACCATCTCTGCGGCGGCTTTTGATGCGCTGTAGGGGTCTTTTCCGCCTAAAGGATCATTTTCACGATACGGCCATGGCCACTCGTTATTTTTATACACCTTATCGGTGGTTATACATAAAACGCCACGCACACTTTTCACCAAACGCGCTGCCTCGAGAACATGCGCAGTTCCTTGAGCATTGACAGCAAATGTCGATACAGGCTCACGGTAAGAGTGGCGAACGAGTGGTTGGGCGGCCAGATGAAGTATTAAATCCGGCTGGACGCTTTCAATTGTTTCCAATACAAGAGGGAAATCTCTAATATCGCCATAAACAGAATACATCTCAGATGAAATATGCAATGACTCGTAAAGTGACGGAGCCGTTTCAGGTGGCAAGGCAAAACCTGTGACATTAACTCCAATTGCTTTAAGCCAGGCAGAAGCCCAAGAACCAGTAAACCCCGTATGCCCCGTTACAAGAATTTTTTTCCCGGTGAGGCCACGCTCAAAATTCAATAGTTCAATTTTTTTCATTTAACGAAGCCCTGGCGTCTTTACTAGCTAATTACAGGAATACTGAATATCAATATATTGTATTTTGCGTACGAGTTTATTTACTCCAGCTCACCTACCCCATAGCTTCTATAAAGCCACTTAGGTCTTTTGGCTTGCAAGCCAGCCTCTTTTCTCGCCTTAATAAAAATATATTGGCCAATATCGTTTTCTCGAAAGCCGACTTATGTTGCCACGCTGTAACGGTTACGTACAGCAGCCAATATGCCGGCTGGTGCAATTTCGCCAACAAAGGCAATCATGAGACTCTCATCTGTTCAAGCAAGTTATCCCTGAATCCACAAGCGATATTTGGGTATTTAAATTTAACAAGATGCTCGTGCATCACATAATACGCCTCATCATTCGAATGAAGGTTTTTAATATCGCCATCGGTGTCAATAGCGTACACATAAGGAAAATTTTCACGCAGCAAATCAAAAAAATCTGGAACGCTAATCCTTCTGAACGCATTCAGACACCAGTGATTTAACTCCAGCACAACAATCGGCTGAAACCTCTTCAAAACTTCCGCCATACCTTTAATTACTTCACCCTCATAGCCTTCAACATCAATTTTTATGAAGTTTATATTGTCGGAAAACTCCTGATAAACATCGTCTAAACGTGCGATCTGGATATTCTCTGTTGTATGACCATGTAGCGGGCGTACCTGATCCGAAACGAAGCCGCCAGAACGATTATTTGTTGCAAAAGTCAATGTCACCTCTTCAGCTTGCGCGCCCAGACCAAGGTTGACGACCTCAATATTGTGTAGTCGGGCTGCTGAAATATTATTCCGCAATAGACTGCACGTTGTGGGCGAAGGCTCAAAACACACAACCTGCTTTGCGATATTGCCAAACAATATGCCGGTTAATCCGATATTTGCTCCGACATCAAAAACACAGTCCTGTTTACTTATTAGCTTTTTGAAGAGTGCAACCATGTGGGGTTCAAAATCGGCGCCCATTTGCTCTAGGTAAAGATCATCCGCAGTTAGGTGGTAGCTTTTGCCATCAATTAAAATATCGTGATCCATTTTTGCACCCTCGCGCGTTAAAGAATATGGCTTATGAGTTGCTGTGCACTTTGCTGCCACGTCAGATAAGGCATTCCATCTGATAGTGGACATTTGCCGTCGGCATGCAAAGCCAGCCAGTTTTTGACGGATTCCGCCAAAGCGTCTGGCTCAAGCCCGCTGAAGTAAAAAGCGTGCTCGCCTGCCACTTCACGAAACACGGGAATATCGCGCGCGATGATGGGCAACTTGTGTTGTGCCGCTTCAATCAGTGGCAAACCAAAACCTTCGGCTTCACTGGCGGCAATCAGGCAGATGCTGGCGGCGTAGACCTTCTCCAAGTACTCATCGCTGACACCATTGAGCCAAAATAAACGTTTTCCAAGTTCAGGGTGATGGCATATTCGCTGAATAATTTGTGGGATAGTCCGGCGCTGGTCGTCTGGCAATGATTTCCAGCCTTCATGTCCCACAATAACAAGGCCGATCTTTTGTCCCTGCTGCCAAAGCTGCTCGAATGACGCAAGTACTTGCAAGCATCCTTTGCGCGGCTCGATGGTGCCGACCATAAGAAAACAGGGAGTTGCTTGCATTTTTTTCAGCATAAAACGCGCACCGCTAGGCATGCCTGTAGTTGGCACTGAAACAGCAATGTCTGAGCCAAGATGAAACCCATCTATTCGCAACGCGCTTTTGTGTGCAAGTCCCCTGCTTTTAATCTCGGCACGTAACTCATCGGCTACTGTGTGAGAAATACAAATAATCTGGTCTGCAATTTCTGTGATTTTGCTAAGCCACGCCGTATGCACTGTGCTGGCACCCTCAGGAAAAAACTGCGGATGTTTAATAGGCAGCAAGTCATACACAAGAAACACGATTGACACGCCGATTGCTTGCCATTGGGCATAGATGCCGGCATTGGCTGCATCCATAACACCACTGGGGGAAAAATCGGCGGCGTAAAATACATCACCCCTAGCAATATCGACCGGCTCATCCGTGAACGCACCTGCCGGAACATCCAGCAACCTACAGGCATATCCTCTTGCATACTGATAACGTGACTGCCCGCCCTGCTCTGTCAAATAGACAGGCTCAACCCTAAATCCTGTAGGCGGAGCTTCCATGAGTGCCAACAACTGTGCACGCACAACGCGCTCTATGCCCGTCTTCAAATCGTTTTGCACAATATTGGATACATCTACCAGCAGTTGCCGCTGTAATGGATGGGGTGGACATGAAATGGCTATCGACTGCGCCGTGCGCCGCAAGTCAATATCGCTAATGAGCGAATTATCTATTGCCGCGATAGCTTTGAACAGAGCAGCTTGGCTCGTTTTTGCCGGCTGATAAAAGGCTTCAATAGCTTGCGCATATTGATCGGCACACAGACTTGGTTTGTGCGCAGTACGAATGAGCGCCTGCGCACGGGAAGACAGTTGACGACGATACTCCGCATCCCGCCATAATGTTTCCAATGCCGAGACCAGTTCGGCATCCGTAAATTCGTCGGGCAACATCCATACAGCATCCGTTGGCAAACCCACCATGCTGCCATGCGCGTTGACGATAGTTGCCAGCCCGTAATTCATACAGTCCAGCACGGCTGCTGATGTTTCACCACGAGACAGGGAGCGTAACTGCACCCCCATGTCTGCGGCGGCAAGATAAGAACGGAAGGTTTCGGTATCTGTCCAGCCCGTGATGCGTATACGGTTATCTAGGCCGCTTCGGCGAATTGTGTGAAGCAGTTCTGCGCCATAATCGCCGCCGTTGTTTTCGCCGACGAATACCAACACGCAATGTGTATTTTGAGCCAAAGACGAAGCCAGCCAAGCATCAAGTAAGCGGTGATTCAATTTCGCTGGTCCCAACAAACCAAAGCTGCACACCACAAAATCATCCTCAGCCAACTGCAACGCACGTCGCGCCGCATGGCGATCAATATCGCATACAGGCATTCGCAAGAGCGAAAGAACCGCCCAGCTGTCTCCAGAACCTTCTCCATACCATTGATTGGCCAAATGCCTAGGATGTTCAGCATGAACAACCACACCAAGAGCGTTTTGAATTACAGATAAGTTTCCAGGGTAATCCTGTAGCACAATCATGGTATTCGGTGCATGAAATAGCTGCTGCACCACCGCATAACCGTGGCTTTGGTAGAACGTTTGCGCCAAAAAATTAGGCCGATAATGCGTATCATCCATATGATAGGCAACACCAGACAAGAAAAAATCATGTAAAACGACCACGCCCGGCACTTGCTCCAACAGGCCAAACATATGCTGATGAAAGTGGGAGTTGCCAAAATGATAAAGCACTCGCTCGTACTGATTTGCGTGAGCTTTGAACCAAGCCACACTACGTTGCGCACAATTGGCTTTTATCCATGGATCGGAAACCGTATCCTGCGCAATGATCACGTCTATATCGTAATGCCGAGACAATTCTGGCAATAACTCTGCACTGTAATCGCTAATGCCGCTGCGCTCGGGAGGCAAAGGGGACACATAAGCTAACTTCGGCCGCCGAACCAGGAGAGCAGGCTGACTTCTCTTTTTTGAAGCCTGAAATTGCTCAAGCGCCGCAATTGCGCGTTTTGCGCTGGTATCCCAAGAAAATGTTTTGGCTTGTTTTAAGCCATGTTCGCGCGCTTTTTTACGCAGATCATCATCTGTTAAAAACTGTAACATTTTGTTGGCTATTGACTGCGATGAGGCCGGATCAAACAAGGCCTCGTCCCAGCCGATCACTTCAGGAATGCTGGTGGTATTGGAGCCGATAACGGGCACACCGCAGGCCATAGCCTCTAGTACCGGCAAGCCAAAACCCTCATGTTTTGAAGGGAATATAAACAGGGTTGCCAAATTGTAAAGTGCTACCAAATCATCGTCTGGCACGTAATCAGTCAATACCAGCTCGCGCTCAGCAAGCCCCGCCTGCTCACGCCAGCACTGCAATTGGGCGCGCATCTCCTCACTGATTTTGCTAACAATTATTAACTGGTGCTTAACGCGCACAGCAGCCGGAAGCAAAGCATAGGCATTCAACAGACCATCAAAATTTTTACGTGGATCAAAACCACCTGGCGCATACATCACCAATTTTTTGGTGAAACCATAACGCTGGCGAAGTAGCAGCACGTCTTCAGATGGAAGGCTTTTGGGCTGAAAACGCGTATCCGCTGCCGTAGAGATGCTTGTCACGTTATTGGGACTTACGTTTATAGCGTCAATAGCTTCCTGCCGCGAATAATCAGATATAGAAAGCAACAAGCCTGCACTTTTGAGCGAGTGAATTTTGCGGTTATAGTGCCGGCGCAAAACATGTGTCGTCAAATAGGTCGCCGGACTCAAAAGCGGAATAAGATCATACAAAATAACGGCGGTGTTAATTTCATGAGAAGCCCTTATCGATGTCACTGCATCATCATCATAACCTTCAAACAGGCTGGTTAATAAAACAATATCAGGTCGCAGTTGCTCCAAAAAATGCTCACGTATTATCTCTGCTGCTTGAATTCGCCAAGTATTGAGTGACTCCGTACGCTCGGCAACGGGTTTAGGTATATCAAATACGCGGATACGCTCTGGCGGAACCAAACCAATAAAAGCGTGACGAATATCGGGAATGCTGTCTGGAAACGCAGCGCTAACCGCCAGCCATATCTCATGCTCACCCGCATTGCGCGCAATAGCCAGTGAAAGAGAAAGCGAATAACGCCCAATACCACGGCAGCGACTCTCGCTTTGCGCGCCCTGCATGTCTATTACGATACGCATTAATTTTTTTCTCTTTCGCTAATGGCGCTGTTTAATTCGCGGTAAATGCGCGCAGCGCGCGGGGAAAGCTGCAAATCCTTCGATGGGTCGACCGCCGGTAAAATTGCCTCTGCTACTAAACCCGCCCGTATAGCAAAGTGGTGCAAGCGACTTTTCAGGCGCGGGATTTTATTGAGCACGGCCAAAGCACCCGCTTTTAGGTTCGGACGGGCACATACAAAACGGATAGCCGATTTTAATAGGCGTTTGGCTACGCGTTTTGGCAATCGCGCAAGCCAAAGTAGCGCGCGCAGGGGTAACAAAACCAACCACGTAACAGCCTGTTTGGTTTTGCGCAATCCCATGGCGATACGCCAAGACGTGCTGGTGCTGATAGCCTGCAATTGCCGCCCCAAACCTTCCGCCTGCAACCACCAGTGATGGGAGGAGCGATTGAGTTCGTCAATTTTAATTTGCGCCTGTTTTAGCTGCTCCGCGTTAATCAGCGAATCTTGTTGCATGGCTTCAATTTGCGTCGACAACTCCTGCTCTCTGAGCAAAAAACGCTCACCCAAAGCCAGTGACTGCGTATGGTGAGCTTGTAGCTGTTCGCTTAAATTTTTCTGCAACTGCAGTTGCTCACTCATAACTTCGGTTTCTATGTGGTTCACCCGTTGGCAAATGTTTTCTACTCGGTACTCGTTCGCATCGTTTAGGTTTGCTGCCTGCTCATCGTATAAGCTCGCCATAACGATCAAACTGGTGCCGTAAGACTGCTCAAAAGGTGCATCAAATAAAGCGCTCGTTTTGCTGGGAGCCTGCTTTTGCGCAATCACCGCACAGTCTTGACTCACGCCATCCAGCACGCTCAGCAGGCTGGTGTTATCCGCAGCTAAAATATCAGGAGCTTCCTGCAAATACAGTGTTTTTATACGGGCAAAACCTGCGTGTTCAGCTACAAAGCTCAAGAGTTTCGCGGGTATTGGTCTCTGATGCGTGGGGTCGAGATAGAAGCTGGATGTGCCTACGACCAGATTTTCTGAATTAGGTGTCTCCATAATCAGTAAGCCGCCGGGCTTTAATACGCGCAGCACTTCATCCACCAGCGAGCGCAACACGTCGAAAGCAACGTGCTCTACCACATGAAAAGCGGAAACAACACTAAAACTATTGGCGTTTAGGCTTGTTAGGTAGGCCAGTGCATCGTCCTGCATAACATCCAGTGCCAATTCTCGACACGCCAACAGCATGCCTTCGTCGAGATCCACGCCCTGAGCACGAAAACCACTCTCTTGCAATAACTCCAGCCATTCTCCACGGCCACAACCTAAATCCAATGCGCGCGGCGAGGCAGCCAGCGTTTTGAATGGCTCGACAAACGGCAAATAAACTTCAAGACGAGTCTTTACTGTTGCTCGCGAGCCGCGAAAGCGGTCTTCAAAATCTCGATAAAATGTGTCGCTCATGCCTGATCCTTGCATTCAAACGCATACGCGACCCGTTCCAGTGACAGGATGGCATCTAACCAAGTGGAGCCAATAAATAGTGGCTGATTGACGTTGATAACATCGAAAACCAGCAGATTATCGACCCATTCAAAATTGTCGACAAGGTGTGTGTCACTGGAAGAAAGTGCCGCGGTAACTGAATAAGAGCCAGAGCCGAGACGGCAGCTAAATGAGGCCAGCAGGCGGATACACTCGCCCTGTTTGATACCCGTCAGCGGTTGTTGCGTGTGCCAAGTATTGCTGCCCCAGATGGTGTGACCTTGTTTGTCGCGGATCAGCAGGCCGATCACTAACTGCGGCAGGTCTTGTAGCGCGGTCGCGTTGAGCCGTAACTGCACGACTTGGTCTACTTGCGCCACAGTAAGCTCTTGGCCTGTGGCCGCATCATGTAGGCTCAAGCTCGTGATTTTCGCCTCCCCCGTGCCGCTTTTGGTCAGCAGCCAGCCATTTTTATCACGGCGCTGCTCCACAGTAAGTTTGGCATTTTCTTTGGCGGCAATCAGCGCATTGTAATAATCTACCACTTCATCCGGCAGGCCATCTTTCGCTACGCGGCCTTGCTCCAGCAAAATAGCGCGGTCGCACAGCGTTCGCACGTCGGCAAGGCTGTGTGTCACCAGCATGATCGACACGCCTTCGTCGCGGAACTTTCGTATGCGGGCGAAACTTTTGTGCTGGAAATAACTGTCCCCCACTGACAGCACTTCGTCCACGATCAACAGGTCAGGCTTAAATGCCGTCGCCACCGCAAAAGACACCCGCGCTTGCATGCCGCTGGAGTACACACGCAGCGGCTGATCAAAATAGTCACCGATTTCGGCAAAAGCTTCGATTTCCGGCATAACGCGGGCAATGTCGGCATGGCTGTAGCCCATGAGTCCGGCCGAGTGATAGGCGTTCTCTCTGCCGGTTAAGTCGGGGTTAAAGCCCATGCCCAACTCTAAAATGGCGGCCACGCGCCCGTGCATCTGTACGTAGCCTTCGCTGGGAGTCGTGGTGCTGGTAATGAGTTTGAGTAGGGTGCTTTTGCCGGCACCATTTTGGCCGACAATGCCCACGGCCTCGCCTGCGCCAATGGAAAAACTCACGCCACGCAATACCCAGTGTTCCGCCACTGGCTTGATGTTTGGCAAAAACCAAGAAGCGATACGTCGCCATTCGCTGCGCCATTCACGGTACGATTTTCCCAGCGCGTTGACCTGCAATGTGCCGATCACAACACATCCGCCATTTCGGGGCTCGCTTTGCGAAACAGCAACAGTGCAAAAGCGAGCAATGCCACGGATGCTAGGGCAATCCAGCCCAGCCGCTCCCAAGCAGGAGGGGCGTTATACAGCAGAATGTTTTGATACGCAGTGATAATGGGGATCATCGGGTTCAACAACAGCCATGCCTGATAACGCGCCGGCAGAATATTGGCCATATACACGATGGGTGTAAACCAGAATAAAAACTGCAGCACGACCGGCACTATTTGCTCAATATCGCGCATAAACACATTTAACACGCCCAAGATCAAGCCTAGACCCAAGGCAAAAGCAATATTGATGAGCATCACCACCGGCAACCACAGCAGCGCGTAACTGGGCATATGCCCCAGCAAGCCAAAAATCACCAAAATGGCCAGCAGCAATAGTAAGTTATTAACCATCGCGCTGCCGGTGACAATTAATGGCAAGGTGATTTTGGGGAAGGCTAGCTT
This sequence comes from Cellvibrionales bacterium, assembly GCA_043769275.1. Taxonomy (GTDB): domain Bacteria; phylum Pseudomonadota; class Gammaproteobacteria; order Pseudomonadales; family UBA7239; genus JAYVJM01. The sequence goes on from JAYVJM010000085.1 coordinate 17,482, forward strand.
TTTAAGCAGGTTGCCATTAGCGATAAACAACATCAAACAGCGGTTGATGATATCGGCAAACAGCGACCAACCCAAGGTGCCGGCCATTAAATAAATTGCGTAGGCGTACTGGTTATTGATGCCAGGCAGCTTGGCGGCCAGTACCGCCGACAGCACAAAAGCAAAAATCAGCACTTGTGCGAGCGGGTTTAAAATCATCCACAAGCCACCCAGACGGCTGCGCACAAATCGACTGCGCAACTCGGTTTGAATGGAGGAGAAAATAAAAAAACGGTAGCGCCACGCGCCAGACAACATGCCTAACATTCAATTTCCTAGCTAAAACTGGTATTGCTTTTATATCGATTGGCGATTGCCGCTGCCGTATTTGCCGGTATCAACAATAGGGAGGGCAGCAAAAAGGTTAGCATTATAGCCGACGGATTCACCAGCAGTGTTTCCATGTCAAATAGCGCTGCGGCCATACTGCCAATTACCAGATAAAGCCATGGCTCATGTCGTTTATTTTGCAAGCCAGCTTTGATGCAGTGGTACAAATAGGCCAGCAACAATGTCAGCCCGATGAAGCCGCTGTAAAACACCGTGTTAATGTACAGGCTGTGATAGTGGTTTGCGGTAAAGCGGTTGTAGGTGTTTTCAGCGGAGCTTGTCCAGCCAAAACCCCATAAGATGCGGCTAGGATCAGCGATAAATTGGTGCCAAGCATTTTCCCAGACAAAATTTCTGTCCATCAAGCCTCGGGAAAAAAAAGAGCCTGCCGAGCCGCGGTCAATGTGGAGTAACTGCACATAACAATTGATCGCCCAAGCGGTGCTGCCCATCAGGCAGAAGGCTAAGATACATATCCCGCCTATTTTTTTTCGGTGTTGCTGACGAAAATAGCTTCTGTCGGGATGAAGGAAAAGCCAAGCCGCGATCGCCACGCCTAGCAGGACAACCGCGCCGCGACTTTGGCTGGCCATCAGCGCCCATAGACCCACGCAGAGCGCAAGTGCGGCAATGATGTATTCGCTTCCTTTACGGGGGGTGTTTAACAGCACAAAGCCGGATAGAAATACGATACACGCCGCCAGCGCGCCCACGCGAATATGGGTGTCAAATACGCCATGACCCAAACTATAACGATCAAGTTTTGCCCAGCCCTGCCAGTGCCACAAGACTAAACCTAGCGCGGTCGCGCCCAACACGATGTAAACCAGTGGCAGTATCACGAGATGAGAAGGGCGGTGATGCGCGAAGTATATCACCGGCACTATCAGTGCCAGTGCGGACAAAACAGCGGCCAGATGGTTTTCTATTTTGTCAGGGCGGTTTCCCCAAAAAAGGCTGAGTGACATCCAGCCCGCATACAGCAAAAACCAGCGAACAGCCGGATAGTGTAGTAAGACTTTGATCTGTGTTCGAAAATTGAAGGCTAAAAAAATAAGCGCCGGCAATAGCAGTAGCAAACGATAGCTATTGACGGCGATTTTACTGTTGTCGATTAAAAAAATGACAGCCAGACAAACATAAAAAACAATGCCGACAACATAACGTTTGCCGGTTTTTAGTGCGGCATAAGCGTCGACCTGTTTCACGTCCGTACAGCCTGCGTAGATGTAAACCAAGCATAGGTATTGTGGAGGCCTTCCTCCAGCGCAATATGCGCCCGCCAGCCCATGCGTCCTAAGCGAGACACATCCAAGAGCTTGCGCGGCGCGCCATCTGGTTTACTGCTGTCATATTTGATATCGCCTTGATAGCCCACGATACGTGCAATCAGTGCCACTAAATCGGCTATCGCGATATCTTCCCCGCAGCCGATATTAATGTGCGAAAGAGACGGTTCTGTATTGGCTCGATAAGTGTCCACATCCAATCCAAGAACAAATAGCGAGGCCGCGGCCATGTCGTCTACATGCAAAAACTCGCGGCGCGCTTTGCCCGTTCCCCATACCACAACTTCTGGCGCGCCTATTTTTTTTGCCTCGTGAAACCGGCGAATCAGCGCGGGCAAAACGTGGCTGTTTTCAAGATGGAAGTTGTCATTAGGTCCGTACAGGTTGGTGGGCATGACCGAGCGGTAATCGGTGCCGTACTGAAAGTTGTACGCCTCACACAACTTAATGCCTGCTATTTTGGCAACAGCATAAGGTTCGTTAGTGGGCTCTAAAGCGCCGGTCAGTAGGGTGCTTTCTTCCATGGGTTGCGCGGCCAAGCGTGGGTAAATACAAGAACTGCCCAAAAATAGCAATGATTTCACACCAGAGGCAAACGCTTGGTGTATTACGTTGCACTCAACCATCAAGTTTTCGTAAATAAATTCCGCAGGGTAATGGTTGTTGGCAAAAATCCCCCCCACTTTAGCGGCAGCCATAATCACGACATCAGGCTTGGTGGACTGCATAAAATCTGCCACTGCGGCTTGGTTGAGCAAGTCCAACTCGGCGCGTGTGCGCATCAGAATGTTTTTGCAGCCCTGCGCCTGTAGCTGGCGTACAATAGCAGAACCCACCATGCCGCAATGTCCCGCGACGTAAATGTGTTTGTCGGATAACGCGCTCACGCACGCCGCCGGTTGATGGGTGCAGCAAAGCCCTGATCTGCAAGCAACACGTCTTTTTTCGCTTGCTCTAAATCACTGGCGATCATTTCCGCGACCATTTCCGGCAGCGTGATGCGAGGCTTCCAGCCAAGTTTTTGATGCGCTAAAGACGGGTCGCCCAAGAGCGTTTCCACTTCTGCGGGGCGAAAATAATGCGCATCGATTGACACAATAGTGTCGCCTGCTTTTAGCGCGGGAGCTTTGTTGCCTACAACGCGCGCCACACGCGCCACTTCATCCACGCCGCTGCCTTCCCACGCCAAAGTAATGCCCAGTTCAGCCGCCGCCATTTCAATAAACTGACGCACGGAATACTGCACGCCGGTGGCAATCACAAAATCTTGTGGTACTTTCTGTTGCAGCATCAACCATTGCATTTCGATGTAATCTTGCGCATGCCCCCAATCGCGCAGTGCATCAATATTGCCCATATACAGGCAGGTGTCTAAACCCTGTGCAATATTGCTTAAGCCGCGTGTGATTTTGCGTGTTACGAAAGTCTCGCCTCGGCGCGGCGATTCATGATTAAACAAAATGCCATTGCATGCATACAAACCGTAGGCTTCACGGTAGTTTACGGTGATCCAATACGCATAGAGTTTGGCGACAGCATAGGGCGAGCGTGGGTAAAACGGTGTCGTTTCTCGTTGTGGTGTTTCTTGTACAAGGCCGTATAGTTCGGATGTAGCTGCTTGATAAAAACGGGTTTTTTTGGCAATCCCTGAAAAACGTATGGCTTCTAACAGCCGCAAAGCCCCAATGGCATCGACATCTGCCGTGTATTCAGGTGCTTCAAAGGAAACAGCCACGTGGCTTTGCGCGCCGAGGTTGTATACCTCGTCAGGCTTCACTTCGTGCAGAATGCGCGCAAGATTGGACGTGTCAGTCAAGTCGCCGTAATGCAGTTTCAGGCTGGGGTTGGCGACATGAGGGTCTTGATAAATATGATCAATGCGTTGCGTATTCAGTGAGGAGGCGCGTCGTTTGATGCCATGAACCTCATAACCCTTGTTGAGCAAAAATTCCGCGAGATAAGAGCCATCTTGCCCAGTGATCCCCGTAATCAATGCTTTTTTTGCCTTTTTCTCCATTAGATGCTCCAGTTAACGGCGCGTAAGGCCTTTCGTGTGTAGCTCAACTTAAACAAAACGAGCGGCGATTGACGCAGCAGTCGCCCATAAATACGTAACGCTTCGCGCGACTCACCTGCTTGGTAATAGGTGCGAAACAAAGACAAAGAGCGTTGCACAGTGTAACGGTTTTTATAACGCATCAATAGCGGCGGCAATACGCTGGGGTCGAACACGATATCGACTATAGACATGCCCGTTTGCTCTGCCCAGCGCAAATTGTGGCGCAGGCTGTCGGCATGGTGGTAGATTCGCGCTAACGGCCTGTTGAGGGTTCTGGCAGGCCAAAAAAACAGCGCGTACGCAAATATAGGCAGGTCTTCTACTTGGAGTAAGGACTCGTTATAACGAAAGCGCTTAAAAATATCCCTGTGCATAAAAACGCAGCCGTTGGCGATAAAAAAATGCTTTTTGAGTAAAAAGACGGCAAAGCGCAGCTCCGGTGTAGGTGGTAGTGCAGCAGGCAGGCAAATTTTTGACACGCCGCTTCGGCGCATGGACTCTTTACCGCCAATGAGTAGGCCAGTATCGCCATGGGTTTGAATGTCCTGCTCGGCTGCCAGTAACGCGCCAGCCAATAGCTCGTCGTCGGCATCCAAAAACAGCAGATAGCGGCCTCGGCTGGCATCGATGCCAGCATTGCGCGCAGAGGACAAACCGCCATTGGTTTTGTCTATGACTTGGGCGGCGGGTGCCACTTGCGCCAAACAGCGGCGTATTACCGCAAGCGAGTCGTCGGTCGATCCATCATTAACGACGATCAATTCTGCGTTGCTTCCTAACTGCAAAGCCACTGAAGTAATGGCACGCTCTACCCAATAGGCATAGTTGTAGCAGGGGATTACTACGCTAAATAAAATATCACTCATTTAAAAGCCTTGCTGCATTTTTGTAACCATAATATGCGCGTCGCCCTGAAGCCTAAGGTGAACGAAATAAGGTGCCATCATCCGAGCGGCGCAGCGTGAGAAAACCACCCGCAGCGCAACCGCTGTCGAGTCCAATAATATTGTCTATGCCTGTTTGTGCTTGCAATGCAGCCCAATGCCCAAACAGCAGGCACCAATCTTGCAGTAAAGACCTATACATTACAAACCAAGGCAGGTAGCCGGAAGGAATGCCTTTCACCGCGTTTTTATATAACAGTTCCAGAGCCTGACCTTGTGAAACAATGCGCATACGGGTAAAGGCATTTGTAATAAACCGTAGCCGACGGATTCCTTGCTCGTCGTCGTGCCAGCACAGTGGTTCGTCGCCGTGCATGTGCCTGAAAAAATCTGCGCATTGGGGGGATTGCAGCACGCTTTCTACCTCCTGCGCATGCGCGCGTGCCTGCTCTAAATCCCATTGTGGATAGATGCCCGCGTGTACCATTGCTGTCTTTTTCTGTGTGTCAATCCGCATCAAAGGTTGGTGACGCAGCCAATCCATTAGCTCGTCGCGGTCGGGGGCGGTGAGTATCTCGTTTAGCGTGTCGTGTCGTCCGGGCGATACATTCGCATAGTGAATGGCCAGAAGATGCAGGTCGTGATTGCCTAAAACAGTTTGCGCGGCATTCCCTAGCGCTTTGACAAAACGCAAACATTCCAGTGATTGTGGCCCGCGATTGACTAGGTCGCCCGTCAGCCACAACACGTCTCGCGCAGGGTCGAATTGCACGCGATCCAGCAATTCACGCAACGGCGCGTAACAACCTTGTAAGTCACCGACCGCGTAAGTTGTCATTCACTGTGCGCCGTTTGTGGTCGTGTAAAGCAAATTCGTCAAACGGACAAAGTCGACCACGCTCAGGGTTTCTGCGCGCGCATCAGGGCTGATTTCAGCGTCGATAATTTGCGCTTCAGTGAACAGGGGTTTGAGTGTGTTGCGCAAGGTTTTGCGGCGTTGCTGAAACGCCGTGCTAACCACGCGCGACAAGGTATGAATGTCTTGTGCCGCCAACTCAGGTACGCGAGGCTGCAAGCGTACGATGGCCGATGTCACTTTTGGTTGCGGAAAAAACGCCGTCGGGGGCACGTCAAACAAGTCAATCACATGGCAGTGATACTGTGCGATCACGCTCAGCCGCCCATAATCTTTGCTCCCCGCTGTGGCGGCCAAGCGTGTTACCAATTCCTTTTGCAGCATAAAGTGCATGTCCATTACGTGGTCGCGCTGGTTGAGCAAATGAAACAACAGCGGTGTGGAAATATTGTAAGGTAAGTTGCCGACCACGCGTACGCGGCCGATAGACGTAGATTCAGAAATGTCCGCTATTCGTGACAGCGAAAACGTCAGCGCGTCACCTTCAATAAGGGTGAGATTGGGCTGGTTGGCGAATACCTGCCGCAAGCCGGCAACAAGGTCGCGGTCCAGCTCCAGTGCGGTTAACCGCGGCTCGGCCTGCAATAATAAGCGTGTGATTGCGCCTTGTCCTGGTCCTATTTCCAATATCAACTGGTTTTTTTGGGGGACGACGGCCGCCACAATACGGCGAACAATGTTTTGATCGTGCAGGAAGTTTTGCCCAAAACGCTTACGCGCTTTGTGGTGGCTGAACTCATGTGGGTTAAGGCGCGGGATATCGTTCATGCTTGAGTGGCCTGTTGGCGTGCCGCGCGTGTGAGCATGGCGCTGGCGACATCAATTGCCTGTTGCAAGCTGTGATGTGACGCTCGCCCCGTTCCTGCCAACGTCAGTGCTGTGCCGTGGTCTACTGATGTGCGAATAAAAGGCAAGCCCAGCGTGATGTTGACTGCCTCGCCAAACCCATGCGCTTTTAATACAGGCAGCCCTTGATCGTGGTACATTGCCACCACAACATCCACACTGTGCAGTCGTTCTTGTGTGAAAGCGGTGTCTGCGGGTACCGGCCCCAGCAACTGCAAGCCGTGTGTGCGTAATGCAGCCAGCGTCGGCGCGATAATGTCCTGTTCCTCAACGCCGAGGTGGCCGTCTTCGCCCGCGTGCGGATTCAGGCCGCACACCAGAATACGCGGCGCATTTTCTGTGAAATAGCGTGGCATTTCTTGGTGGATAATTTCTAGCGTGCGTGTGATGTTTTCTGCGGTGATGGCATCGGCTACGGCACGTAGCGGCAGGTGCGTGGTGACCAGCGCCACACGCATAGTTGGCGTGGCCAGCAGCATCACCACTTTGTTGCAGCCGGCTATTTCCTGCAAAAACTCTGTGTGTCCACTGAAAACAAAACCGGCTTCGTTGATGAGGCTTTTCTGCACAGGTGCGGTTACCAGTGCTAGACGCTTTGGGTTTTGTAAGCAATCTGTGGCGGCGGCGCGCAGGCAGTTAAGCACATACGCGGCGTTCTTTTTTTCCAATACGCCGCACTCGACCGGCGCAGGGCAGTCGAAGGGTTTGATGTACAGGTGTTGAGCGGGTAACGCCGTTGTGGGCAGCGTTTCGTCTGTGGCGTGTAGCGTGAGCGGCAAGCCAAGCAAACGTGCGCGATTGGCCAAAATGGCGGGGTCAGCATAGGCAATCACAGGCTGCGTTTGCGTTTGTTGCGCCACCTGCACGCAAATGTCCAACCCAATGCCAGCAGGCTCTCCAGGTGTCAACGCGATGGCGATATTTTGCATGTTGTGGCCGCTTACGGCTGAATTTTTACGTAGGCTTTGTCGCGTATTTCTTTTAGCCAGCGTGGCAATTCATCTTGATACTGGCGTTTGCGCAAAATGAGTGTTGCTTGTTGACGCAGCGCATCTTGACTCATGTCTTGTTTGCGGCGCTCTAGCACTTGGACGATATGCCAGCCAAATTGCGTATGAAAGGGTGCCGATATTTCCCCCGCTGCTGTTGCGTCGAGTGCTTTTTCAAATTCGGGCACCATCTGCCCAGGCATAGTCCAGCCCAAATCGCCACCCTTTAGTGCGGAGCCGGTGTCTTCGGAATTTTGTTTGGCGATAACGGCAAAGTCATTTGGCTTTTTGATACTCGAGCGCAATTTTTCCAACAAGGCGCGCGCTTCCTCGTCGTTGCGTATTTCCGATGTTTTAATCAGGATGTGGCGGGCGAGGGTTTGTGTAATCGGTGCCATCTCGGCCGCTTGCGTGGCGAGGTCATGCCCTTCTTTTGTCTTAAGGAAATTGTCTATGTCTTGCTCGCTGATGCGGATGCGTTTACTCACGACGCTCTGCTGCACTTGCTGCATAATCATTTCGCGCCGTATATTCTGTTCAAATGCGCCCCACAGCATGCCCTGCTGTTCAACGACTGGTTTAAAAGCCGCAATACTTAGGTGGTTTTGAGCCGCAATATCGTTCAGTGCTTGTTGTAATTGTTCGTCAGCTATTTTTATGCCGGCGCGCTTGCCCATTTGTAGTTGAAGGTTTTCGACAATTAAACGCTCCAGCACCTGCTGCCGCAGTACCTCTGGCGGTGGCGCGGCGCTGCCCGATTTTTTGATCTGCCCGGCAATCATTTGTTCACGCGCAGTTAACTCACTCGCCATGATGACATCCTCATCGACCACTGCAGCGACGCGATCTAGTGTTTGTGTTTGCGATGGAGCTTCGCCGGCCCAGCCGGCGGCGGCAGGCAGCAGCCCAAGGCCTATGGTAATGAGGGTTACTTCGATACAGCTTTTGATCTTCATGGTGCGTTACATCTCTATATTTATGATCGAATAAACAAGGGGAAACCGTTAGTCCAGTGGGTCGTTGCGGTTCTCAAAGCCTGGGATGCTACCCAGCGCACCGTTACTTCCTTGACCGACATCGCCTAAGCCTTTCAGTTGTACTTGTAGGAATACGCCGGTTTCTTCTTCTTGATCTTTGACATTGTCAACAAAGCCTCTGTTCAATGCCCAGCGCCGCATTACAAAGCGGGTGCTCCAGCAACAGTTGTCGTACTCAACACCGGCAATGCTTTCCAGGTTGCGGCCATTGGTCACGTCGTGGTTGGACAGTGCCAACACGGACCATTGATTGCTCAGCGGCACAGAGCCGGAAATGTTGTACTGCTCGACGGTGCGTTGAGTAAGTTGGCCTGTCGCATTGGGTGTTGGGTCGCGGTACAAATATTGGTACCCCACATTGAACAATCGCTGCTCGGTGTCGCGGTAACGCAGTGAGACAGAATGCATGTCTGTGCGTTTGTTGTCCTGATCCCATAACGTTTCTCCATAGGCTTCCCATTCGCTGTTGATGCGTGCTGCTGCCTCGCCCACCAGCGGCGAACGATCCGGGTTTTTGTTGAGCGTACTGGGGGTTGTGGTGTTGTTGAGAAAAATCTGGCTGCTGTCGAGATACACGCTTTGGCCTACCCCAACACGAAATAGCTCACGGCCAGTGCTGGGACTGAGCACACGCGAGCTAACGCCCATGGACACGAGATTGGCATCATCAATGTAATCATCGCCCGCGAAACGATAGTCGCGGAAAAGTTGCGCATAGGAAAAACTTAAATTATCGCTGTCGAAGTTGTAAATGGCTTCTTGGTTGTTGCTCGGCTTGGAATAGTAAAAAAACAAGCGCGGCTCCAGCGTTTGTTGATAGTTATTGCCAAACCAGTAGGCGTCGCGTTCAAAAATCAGGCCGCTGTCAATGCTGGCTGTGGGTGAGCTGGTTGAGGGGTCGCTTGTGTCCCCCATCCGGCTTCTGCCGTAGGTATCCAGTTTTTGTTGTACATAACGCACGCCCGCTTTGGGTGTAAGGAAGGCGCCGGCATTGCGCATCGGCAAGGCTGCGCTGTAGTCCATGCGGTAGCGACTGCCCGTCAAAATGGCTTTCTCTGTCCCATCGATGTTGTAGCTGACTGGTGCTGTTTGTAGGCTTCCTGCATTACGGTGTTTAAATTCGGTGACGTGGTTGTACAAATTCAGCACGATGCCGTCGTCTGTTTGATAGTTGCCGTCTGCAAACAAGGATGGCCACACGTCATGCGGCTGCGCAATATAGGGTGTAAACGTTTGATAGGCCTTAACTTCAGTGCCAACGCGCCAGTGTTTCTCTACCAAAGACCCTGGTAAATAGTCGGCCGCTGCGCGTTTGCGTATCTGGTAGGTATTGCCGATACGGAAGCTCGAACCACCCAAATCCTGAAAATAGTAGTCATCACTGACCGCAGCGATGTCTGCCGCGCTGCTCCAGCGTTCGCCTTGACCGGTTTGTACGCCCGAGATATACCAGCGTTTGCTGTCGTCATCTAAGCCGCTTTTGCTCGCTTTTCGGTCGTTCGACAGTGCCATGGTTGTGATGCTGCTGCTGCTTTCAGCCGACAGGTGTCGAAATTGGCCGCCCAAGGCATTGCCGCGTTCTTTTATATAACGCGGAGCTACAATCAAGTCATAGTTGGGTGCCAAATTGAAGTAATACGGCACGTCGATATCGGCACCGTTTTGGTCAGTATGCCCGAATGATGGCGTGAGAAAACCCGACATACGCTCTTTTCCGATAGGAAACTGCATGTAGGGTGTGTAAAAAACGGGTACGTTGGCAACGCGCAAGGTGGCGTTATACATGCGTCCTTGCGAGTCATTTGGGTCTAGCTTGATACGCTTGCCGTACAGTCGCCACTCTTCGCTCCCAACCGGACAATAACTGTAGCTGCCGTCGGTCATTGAAATCACGCCGGTGTCGCTGCGGGATAGGCTGCCTGCATCGCCATTTATGTGCGCGCCGTGTATCAGGTATTGTGCTTTTTCGATCTGCATCGTGTCTTCTTCTGTTTGTATATCTGCCTTCTCCCCCAGCAGCAGCAGATTCGGCTCGCGTAGCGCCACGTGTCCACTTAGCTCGGTGGTATTCGTTTTTTTGTTTAACGTGGCGGTGTCCGCCCGCACATAACGGTAGCCTTGGCGCATTTGTACATCACCTTTTAAGGTGGTTGTTTGGGTTGCGAGGTTCGTGCTGGTGGTGTCGGCGTGGGCGAATACTGACGCGCTGTCTGGCTCCTGCTTTTCATCATCACCAATTGGATCAACGTATGCGCCACAGCACACTTGCGCCTCAACCGGCTCACTTTGTTTGGCATTCAGCTTGGCTAATGGCACCCAGTCATCACGCAGGTTGGTGGTTTTTGTGAACGGTTTAGAGGCGGTATTTACCGCAGTGTTTTCTTTATGCGTCGTGGGTGCTGTTTTTGGAATGGCTGTTTCTGGAATTGGTTTTTCTGGTGTTTTTGTCTGCGCCACTGCAGCGGGAGCTGTCGTGTTTGCTGCTGTTGCTTGTTCGGTGGTTTTAAGTTTGGGTGCGGCAGATGCAGGAACGGCAGGCGATGCCGCAAGTGTTGGCGCTGGCGCCTCAGTTGTGGCGGCCTGCGATACGCTGTCGCCCTGACATAACCACTGGCCTTGTGCATCGTTTGCGCACTGCCAGCCCGCTTCGCTGCCGCCAATAAAAAGGGCGAAAATCAGCCCTAAGCCGAGGTCTGTCTGGCGGCGTGCAGCAGGTGGCAGATTCATGCGATACATTCCATAGCAAAGAGTAAAAGGTTGGCGCACGCAGTGCTGCGCCGTCGCAAAAAAGCCGCATTGTACTGGATATAAATAAGCGGGATATAAACGGCAGCTCCTACCGCGCAAGCCATCGCGCCCGACGCTACAATGCCCGCTTTCATGGAGGTAGGCAATGACAGAAGACGCATTGGCACACTGGGTGGCGCAGCAAATGCCTGCGCACAAAATACAACTGTCGATGCTGTCGGGCGATGCCGGCTCGCGGCGTTATTTTCGCCTAAATGCCAGCCGTCCGCCGTTGATGGCGGTCTATGCGCCACCCAGCACCGAAAATATGCCGCAGTATTTGGCGGTATCACAGCTTTTGGCCAATGGCGGCATGCGTGTGCCGCAGATACGCGCCTTCAATGCCGCGCACGGTTTTATGCTTATTGAAGACTGCGGCGACCAATTGCTGCTCTCGCAACTGCATGCCGACACAGTCGACGTGTTGTATCGGCAAGTGCTGGCGGAGCTCCTCAAGCTGCAAGCGATCCCTGCGCACACGCTGCCGCACTACGATGCCACGCGTCTGCGCGATGAAATGGCGCTGTGCCCACACTGGTTTATCAATGAACTGCTGGGTTTGTCGCTAGATAATGCCGAACACAAGATGCTGAATACGCTGTTCAACGTATTGGTAGATAGTGCACAGGAGCAAGCACAGGTTTTTGTACACCGCGATTTCCACTCACGCAACTTGATGCTGCTTGGCGAACAAGCGGCCGTCAGCGAGTGGGTTATCATCGACTTTCAAGATGCTGTGCTCGGCCCCGTCACCTACGATTTAGTGTCTTTGTTGCGAGACTGTTATGTGCGCTGGTCGCCCGATTGTGCCCGCGGTTGGGCGCTGGATTACCGCCAGCAGTTGCTCGCAGCCGGCAGGCTCGCCGGCGCAGATGACGGTCAATTTTTACGCTGGTTTGATCTGATGGGCTTACAGCGACACATCAAAGTGCTGGGTATATTTGCGCGCCTTTATCTGCGTGACGGCAAAGCGGGTTATCTCAACGATTTACCCTTGGTGTTGCGTTATGTGCTGGAAGTGGCGGCGCAGCACAGTGAATGCGATGATTTTTCGGCTTGGATGCAGGCTCGCGTTTTGCCTGCCTGTAAACATCAGCCGTGGTTTGTTGCATGGGATTAAATAATGCCCCGTTCGTCCTGATCTCGTCGAAGGGCGGCTTGGATGCACTTCGACAAGCTCTGTGCGAACGGTTTTTACTGTTTACGTAACATCCGTTCAATAACAGGAGCGCAACATGAAAGCGATGATTCTCGCGGCAGGGCGCGGCGCACGCATGGTGCCGCTTACCGACCATTGCCCGAAGCCGCTGCTCGACGTGGTCGGCAAGCCACTGATTGTGCGCCATGTTGAGCGTTTAGCCGCTGCCGGTTTTTCGGATATCGTCATTAATACGGCACATCTCGGCCATATGATTGAAGCGCGTCTGGGCAATGGCGGCGACTTCGGCATTGCCATTCATTATTCACGCGAAGCGCAGCCACTGGAAACCGGCGGTGGCGTTCTCAAAGCACTGCCTCTGCTGGGTGAAGACGCTTTTCTGCTGATTAACGGGGATGTTTGGTGTGATTACGCGCTGGACAATTTGTGCCATCTTTTGCTGCAAGAGGGTGGGCATCTGATTTTGGTTCCCAATCCAGAGCACCATACACAGGGCGATTTTTCCCTGCAAAACGGGCGGGTATCTCCGCGCACGCAGAATGCGCCTGCTTTCACGTGGAGCGGGTTGTCGGTATTGCACCCTTCGCTGTTAGACTCGTGGTGCGGGCGCGCAGGAGAAGCCTTTCGGCTATTAGATGTGTTGTTGCCCGCCATGCGTGACAGAAAAATCAGCGGTGAAGTCTATAACGGTCGCTGGCTTGATGTGGGCACCCCCGCACGGCTGGAAGTTTTGCGTGGTTGGCTGGGTGGCACCGGATGAGGCAGGCCGTTAAAACCGCCAAATTGCAAGAAGGATTGAGAGATATCCGCACGAATGGCTTGCATGCCGCTTTAACGCTATGCTGATAAGTGGCCTGTATCGCCTAAAGGTGCTGGCCGCTCAAAAGCGGCACAACACGACGTGCAATAAAGTTAGAAAATATCTTAAACATTATTCGGTGGAGGAAGCATGGCCGCGAGCTTCAAAGATCTTAAAATCATGATTATTGATGACAGCAAAACCATTCGTCGCACAGCCGAGACTTTGCTGGAGAAGGCCGGTTGCACTGTGATTACCGCCACTGACGGTTTTGACGCGCTGGCGAAAATTGCCGACTCGCGCCCCGATGTCATTTTTGTTGACATTATGATGCCGCGCTTGGATGGTTATCAAACGTGCGCGCTCATCAAAAACAACAGCGAATTCAAAAAAACACCGGTTATCATGCTTTCGTCTAAAGATGGCTTGTTTGATAGAGCCAAGGGTCGTATTGTCGGGGCTGACCAGTACCTTATCAAGCCTTTCGGCAAAAGCGAGTTGCTGGCAGCTATTTCACACCACACCAACATAGCTGCACCAACGGACGATTAAGCCTTGGGTATTCAATCGGCTCGTGTTCAGGGGCGGGTTTTGCCGGCATTGGCGGCAGGCAGTCCATTGATATTACAAAGGAATAATATGACGCGCGTATTGATTGTTGATGATTCACCAACAGAAACACACAGGATGGAAACCATACTGAAAAAGCGCGGTTTTGATGTCGTCAAGGCGGATAATGGCATTGACGGCGTGGCCTATGCGAAGAAGCATCTGCCCGATATCGTGCTCATGGATGTGGTGATGCCTGGCCTCAACGGCTTTCAGGCCACGCGGCAGCTTAGCCAAGCGAAAGAAACCGCCCATATCCCCATTATTATTGTCACCACCAAAGACCAGCAGACCGACCGACTGTGGGGTAAACGCCAAGGGGCAAAAGGTTATCTGGTAAAACCCATCGACAGCAAGCAGCTGCTTGATACCGTTGAGCAGGTTATGAAAGGTGCTGTTCTTTTTTAAAACACGTGACGGAAAATCAAACATGACAGGGTCATCAACGGCATACACAACATTGATGAGTGTCGCCATTAATGCGCGCCACGCCGCATCCGGCTTACCTGCTCAAACTGGCATTAAGCGGTCGTGGAGTGGCATTGGTTTTATATTGTTTGGTGAGCGTTTTGTTGCGCCAATGGGCGAAGTGTCCGAGCTTTTGGAGTTGCCGCACTATGCGCACTTGCCCGGCGCGCAGGCTTGGGTGCTAGGGCTGGCCAATGTGCGCAGCCGTCTCTTGCCTCTGATCGACATGGCGGCTTTTCTTGATGGGCAACTGGATGCGCTACGCCGTAAACGTAGAGTGCTGGTTATCGAAACAGAGCAGATTTATAGCGGCCTGATTGTGGATCAGGTAGTGGGTATGCAGCATCTTTTGGCCGACAGTTATGTGCCGACGATTGCTGTTGAGGCATCTGTGGCGATGCTGCCTTATTTGCAGGGCAGCTTGCGTGATGACAGCGGCAGCGATTGGACGGTGTTTAGTCCGTGGGCTTTGGTGCGTGATGCCAAATTCTCCAAGCCAGAATCTATTTATGCCTAAAACTAACAAATAAACATTTAATACTGGGGGCTCGGGAATGAACAAAAAATCAAATATGATCGCGCATATGCGCGCCAATCCAGTGCGAATTGTATTGTTCCTTTTGTTGATAGTTGCTCTAGGCGGCGTGCTTTGGGCGGTGATTAAAATACAGTCCAGTAACAGCGACATCCAAACGTACCTAAAAATGGCAGATGCCATGCGCGCATCGACCTACCGTGTACAGGCTCAAACACGACAAGCCATCGCAGGCCGCGAGTTAAAATTTAGTGAAATGCAGACAGACCTGAAAGACGCAGAGTCCGTATGGACAGAAATCAGTGACGACAGCACCATGTCTGCGCTTATCCCGACCCAATTGCAAACAGTGAGTGCGGTATGGCAGCGGATGCGCCTTAATGCTGACACCGTTATCAAGAATAAAGACGTTGTTTTATTGGTGAATGATGTTGCCACGCGTGTAACGCAAATAACCCCTGTGGTTCAGAAGGAATATATCGCTATTGTGAATAGCATGCTGACCGCAGGAGCCGATTCCCGCCAAGCGACACAAGTTAGCGAACAATTGTTGCGCACGGAACGCATCTTGATCAACATCGACAAGCTGCAAGATGGCGATGCCGATATTGATTCAGCCGCCGATCAGTTAGATGCCGATATTGCGCAGTTTGTACACGTAAACCAAGCCCTGTACGAGGGAGGTAAGGGTCTTGACGTTCAGCGCATCAATAATCCGGAAGCACAAAAAGCACTGGAAAAAACCGCGCATCTGTTTCAATTTATTAGCATATCCACTGCAAAAATCGTCAAGTCAAAAGACGCGCTAAAGTCGGCGCATTTGGCTGCAGCGGCCATATTGAATGATGATGCGCCTGATCTCTTACAAGAGCTGGCCTCTGCATCAAAAAGCATTGCAGATTTGCCCTCGCAAAGTCGATGGATTGAGCGTTTTTACGTCTTTGCTGCTTGTGCTATCGTGATTTTAATGGTGATTGCATTGATCCAGATACGTGCCAGTACCCGCCGCTTGCGTATACAGGAGCGCGAAAACGAGCGTAACCAAACCGCTATTTTGCGTCTTCTTGATGAGCTTGCCGATTTGGCCGACGGTGATTTGACTGCCACCGCTACGGTGACGGAAGATTTTACCGGTGCCATTGCCGACTCTATTAACTTCACCATTGGCCAGTTACGCGTGCTCGTATCACGCATCAACGACACCGCCATGCGCGTGTCGTCAGCCGCACAAGAAACCCAAAGCACCGCGTTGCAGTTAGCCAAAGCATCCGACCATCAGGCGCAGGAAATTTCAGGCGCTTCTGCTGCCGTTAACGAAATGGCGGTGACAATCGACCAAGTGTCGGCGAACGCGGCTGAATCTTCTGCGGTAGCAGAGCGGTCGGTGTCTATTGCCAATAAAGGCGCAGAAGTGGTGCAGAACACCATTCATGGTATGGACAATATTCGAGAGCAAATTCAAGAAACATCAAAACGCATAAAGCGTTTAGGGGAATCATCGCAAGAAATCGGTGATATCGTTTCTTTGATTAATGACATCGCCGACCAGACCAACATTCTAGCCCTTAACGCCGCCATTCAAGCGTCGATGGCTGGTGATGCCGGCCGTGGTTTTGCGGTGGTGGCCGATGAGGTGCAGCGATTGGCCGAGCGTTCCTCTGCTGCCACCAAACAGATCGGCACGCTGGTGAAAACGATTCAGGCCGACACGCACGAAGCGGTGGCGTCTATGGAGCAAACGACTGCCGAAGTGGTGCGCGGGGCGCGCCTAGCGCAGAACGCAGGTGTCGCACTGGAGGAAATTGAAAATGTATCCAGCAGCTTGGCAGACCTGATTCAAAATATTTCCAACGCCGCTCGGCAGCAGACATCATCTGCAGGACACATTTCCAACACCATGAAAGTGATTCAAGAAATCACAACACAAACATCGTCTGGTACCAATACCACAGCGCGCGCCATCGGCCATTTAGCTGAAATGGCCATTGATCTGCGTGACTCCGTGCAAGGCTTCAAGCTGCCGGAAGATAGCGCTAACTACAACCCAGCACTTGCCGGCATGAATATGACGGATAGCGGCCAGCGTTTGTCTAAACGGAATTAGCTGCACGCACAATATGTGTCCTGTAATTCACAAAACACCAGTTGACGCGTAGGGATGAAGGAGAGGGCGGTGACCATAAGGCCAGAATCCACAGAAGCAATAAAAAACCTGATTGCGCTGAAGTGGGTAGCCGGCGGCGTAAGCGACGTATTAAAGCAGGCCTCTGACGCATTGGAAGCGTATGCAGCAGACAACACAAACCTCACCCATATACGCTTGTGTGCAGCGCTCTTGCATCAAACACGTAACATTTTGCACATGGTGGAGCTTCGTGCAGGCACACAGCTTGCGGAAGAAATGGAGAAGCTGGTGCAGGCGCTGATTGATAAAAGCGCCCCCAGCAACGAAGACAGCTATGGTTTGCTGATGAGCGCCATGCTGCAATTGCCGGTCTATCTTGGACAGGTGCAAGCGACGCGTCGAGACGACTTTAGTTCTTTGGCGCATACGCTCAATGCGTTACGTGCGCAGCGCGGCGAGCTGCCGCGTACGGAAAACTCCCCATTCAACCCCGACTTGCTACCCGCACATACGCTGCAAGGCAAGCGCTTGCCGCTCGATGAAACCGCATTTAAAACCACCTTAAAAAAATTGCGCCACTTGTACGGGCAGGCCATGGTTGGCCTTTTGCGTGATCATGACGTTGACGAGAATCTGCGCGCATTTAAAAAAATCTTTGAGCACTTCAACAAGTTTTGTTCGGGTACAGCGCGTGCGCCCCTATGGGATATATGCCTTGCAATGATTGAAGGGATGGCAAATAAAAGCATCCCCCTTGATGCCGCCACCGACTTATTGCGGCAAGTAGATAAAGAGATTCGCAGCATTGATCAGGCAGGCCTAATCAGCCTAGACAGCTTTACGTCCGATACGCTACTGACGAGTCTGCTTCATTGCATCGTGCGCAACCAGCAACGTCTAAAAAGCCCAATTCCCACAAACGATGCGCCCCTGACAGCGGCCATTTACAAACGCTATCGGTTGGATGGTGCCCAGCCCGATAATCGTGCGGAAAAGAACGAGCGCCCTCTGGTCGTCATGGGCTCTTTCGTGCCCGAGGCCACGCTTTGCGTAATGGTTGCGTTGGCGGATGAGTTTGGGAAAGTCAAAGACCTGTTTGATGGCTATAGCAGCGGCACGCAGAGCGACAATGCCAGTTTGCAAACTGTCGTGACGGTGTTTCGGCATGCCAGCAATACCTTGCGAATGTTGGGGTTGCGCGATCTACACGAGCAAGTTGGGCGAATGGCAGAGGATACGCTTGCGCTCGCATATGAGCATGGCGACACGCCTGTGACACAGTCGGCACTGGCCGATATCGCCCGTCATCTACTGGATGTAGAGGCCGCTTTCAGCACCTATTGCCGCGCTCTATCGGGTAACTCGCACGACAATGCGGATGCACAAAATCAAAATGCCTACAACAGCGTTTTGCGCGAATGTCGCAATGATCTTGAACAGGCGAAAGAGAGCCTGATTGAACGCGCACATTCGCAGGACGGCAGCCACCTTACACGATTGCTTGGCCTGCTTTTTGCCGTGCGCGGCGCGCTCTACGTTATTGCACAATACCGTGCGGCGCAGGTTTTGGAGGCTTGCATCCGCGCTTTAAGCGCACAGTTAGACGCACAATCGTTGCCAAATACGAGCAGCGTGGAGGCGATGGCTTATGTGATCGGCAGTGTTGAGTATTACCTTGAGTGTCTCGATGAAAGCGTGGAGGAAGAGCAGAGTAAAACGCTGCAATTGGCAGAGGACAGTTTGGGTGCGTTAGGGTATGCGGTAACCGGACGGCAAGCTATGTTGGTGAGTTTGTCATCTGTACACGGCCAGTCAGAGGCAGTGCTCCTTACTCCAAACAGCTCACTGCCGCCTGACATCGCGATGCAGGCCGTTAAACCAGAAGTGCCAGAAGTGCCAAAATCTATTGGGGGTTTCCGCGCGGTAGCTGCTGTTGCTGTAGCCCCGTCAGCCTTACCTATGGCGAAGACGGCCATCGATTTGCCTGAATACTGCGATGAGGCACTGCCTTCTCAGGATATCGACGATGAAATTGCGGATATTTTTCTTGAAGAGGCGAAGGAAGTTCTAGACAACCTACAGCATTTTTATCCAATTTGGCGTGAGAGTTTTGCAGACAAGCAGGCGCTGACAGAATGTCGACGTGGTTTCCATACGCTCAAAGGCAGTGGCCGTATGGTGCAGGCAACACAAATTGCCGAACTGGCTTGGGCCGTCGAACAATTACTGAATAGCCTTCTCGAAGGCGTTCTTCAGCCCAATGACGATGTTTGTACGGTAGTTGAGCAGGTGCTCAAAAAGCTGCCATCCATGATGGATGCATTCAGTCGCCGCAGGATGGACACACAGCCTGCGTTGTCACAGCGCTTGCGCGATGCCGCCGCCGTTGTCGCTTTGAATGGGGTGTTGCCCTCACTGGAGGCGGCATCTATCGAAGCGGTCGAAGCGGTCGAAGCGGTCGAAGCGGTCAAGAGCATTACGTTTGTGCCTGTAGTGCCGCTATCCGAAGAAGAGCCGCTTAAAGAGAGAGCAGAAGAGCCAGACTATGAACTGTGGGAGATTTTCGCTACAGAAGCCGATACACATTTGCATGTAGTTGAAGCGTGGTTGTCCCACGCACATGCCGCCGCCCCGTTGCTTGTGGAAACCACCGACGCACTACAGCGTGCGCTGCACACACTAAAAGGCAGCGCCTACATGGCGCAGGCCGCGCCGATAGCGGAACTGGTCGCGCCCTTTGAAAAATTAGTCAAAGATCTGCGCGCTTATCAAATCAAAATTGGAGAGGATTTCACGCGTTTAATGGAGGCGATGGCGACTGAAATTCGCCACGGCTTGGCACAAATTGAACAACGGCAGCCTCTGTTTTTGCCTCACAGTGCAAGTTTGTTGGCGAATATTGGAGCCCTGCATGGCGCGTTGATAAGCGGAAGTGGAGGCGGCGAGAAAAGCGCAGAGCCTGTACCCATACAGGCTACGGTAGACCCTGCTCGCCTCAATCGGTTTATTGCCGAAGATATCGACACGTTGATGGATGTTGTCCCGTGTTTAGATACTTGGCAAGAAACAGGGGACGGCACAGGGTTTGCGCGTATCGAGCTTGAGCTGGCCGAGCTGGCCGATAGCGCGGAGTTGGCTGGATTGCCCGCCATTAGCACACTGGCACGCGCCATCGCGCCTTGCTACCGCCATGCGCAGCAAACGCCGGCGTTATTCACATTATGGCGACCGCTGGCGGAAGGTGCGCATACAGTATTGATCGACTTCATGGACAAAATGGCGGCCAGCGAAGACCTTCATCGCAATACAGAGATTGAACAGCAGTTAAACGATTTCCTGCACACGACAGGCGCAGAGGAAAACAGACTGGCGGCGGATGAAACAGCGCACTCAACAGCAAGCCTTGCGGCCAGCGCCGCAAGCGATGAAACGCCGACAGAGATTGTTGACGACGAGTTTAGCGCGAGCCTTTCGCAACCCATCCATGCCGAAATACCCGCGCTCGCTCCTGATCTTATTGAGCCGGAAGAGGGCATTTCTATCACGGTGCTTCCTGTATTCAATGCCGTGCCTGAACAGGTTTTGGCGTACAGTCAGGATATTGATAGCGATCTACTGGGTATTTTTCTCGAAGAGGCTGATGAACTGTTGGAAGAGTTAGAGCGCTTGATCGCTGCTTGGCAGGCCTCGCCCACAGACAGCCACTTTGCCGATGCGCTGCGCCGTAATCTGCACACACTGAAAGGGGGTGCGCGCATGGCGGGACTGAGCGGTTTAGGCTCCTTGGCGCATGATCTGGAAACACAGTTGGAGCAGTTTAGCGGTTCGGCGGACGAGGCACTGTTTACACAGCTTTTGGATTATCAGGATCGGATTCTTGCCGGTATTGTGCAAGGCCATGCATTGGCCAGCGGTCAGCTCGTACAGGCTCCAGTCCAGACGGAGCAGGCACCACCGCAGGCGACAATAGCGCACGAGGCAGCAGAGGAAAGCGCCACAAAAGAGGAAGATTCTGCCCATAAAGTATCCGCAGTGCCGGGGGGTGCGACTATTATTCCCTTTCGCAGCAGCGCGTTGCCCACCGGTTTAGCGCAGGCAATGTCCGAGCAGAGCAGCAAGCCAGAGGCGGCTGACGCTAAAGCGGCGCCAGAAATGGTGAAAGTCTCGGCGGATTTGCTGGAGTCTCTCGTCAATCTTGCGGGAGAAACATCCATTAACCGCGCCCGTGTTGAGCAGCAATTAAATGACATGGAATTTATTGCAGAAGAAATGGGCACTATCCTCATTCGTGCGCAAGACTTGTTGCGGCGGCTGGCCGGTGAAACCGATATGCAGATTCAGTCGCGTATTTCGGTTTTGCAAGAGCGCCACGACGGCTTCGATCCGTTGGAAATGGATCGTTATTCGACCCTCCAACAGTTAACCCGCTCGCTCTCGGAGTCCGCCTCTGATTTGCTCGATATCCGTAGCACCCTAGCCCATAAGCTACGTGACACAGAAACCTTGCTCGTGCAGCAAACGCGCATCAATACCGCTCTGCAAGAGGGGCTGATGCGCTCACGTATGGTGCCGTTCTCACGAATAGAGCCGCGTTTGCGTCGTATTGTGCGCCAGATGGCCAGTGAGCTGGGCAAAGAGGTCAGCTTTGATACGGAGAATGTAGAAGGCACGCTGGATCGCAATATCTTGGAGCGAATGCTCGCACCCCTAGAGCATATGCTGCGCAACGCGGTGGATCACGGCATAGAAATGCCCGACAAAAGACGGGCTTCCGGAAAATCGCCCGCCGGTCGTATTGTGCTTAGTCTAGGTCGCGAGGGCGGAGACGTTCTCGTTTCTCTGCGCGATGACGGCGGCGGTATTAATATTGATGCGGTGCGTCACAAAGCGATAGAGCGCGGCCTGTTGAAGGCAGAGGCCAGCATCAGCGATACCGATGCGCTGCAATTTATTCTGCATGCCGGTTTTAGCACCGCAGAACGCGTCACACAAATTTCCGGTCGCGGTGTTGGCATGGATGTCGTCAGCAGTGAAATTAAGCAGCTTGGCGGATCCATGAGCATTCACTCCGCTCCAGGGCAAGGCACGGAATTTGTTGTGCGTCTGCCGTTTACGGTTTCCGTCAACCGTGCGCTGATGGTGCGTATTGGCGATGGGCTATACGCTGTGCCGCTTAACGCGATTGAAGGCGTTGTGCGTATCAGCCCCGAGGAATTGGACAAGCTTTATAAAGACCCAAACGAAAGTTTTAACTACGCAGGGCGCGCATACCATCTTCTCTATTTGGGTGCGCTGTTGCGCACGAAACCTGTAGCCAACATGGAGAAAAAAACACGGCCAGAGCCGGTAATTTTGCTGCGCGATACCGAGCATAGTATTGCCTTGCATGTCGACCAGTTGGCCGGTAGCCGCGAAATTGTGGTGAAGTCTTTGGGCACACAATTTGCCGCGATGTCTGGCTTATCAGGTGCCACGCTGCTGGGCGACGGTAGCGTGGTGCTCATTCTCGATTTGCCCGCAATGGTGCGCACAAGCATGGCGCAGGGTGTGGCGGCGACAGAAAAAGCGCCCATTAAAAGCACGGCAGACGCCAAAGCAGAAACCATGATAGTGATGGTGTGTGACGATTCGGTGACAGTGCGAAAAGTGACATCGCGTCTATTGGAGCGCGAAGGCTTTGATGTGATGCTGGCACAGGACGGCGTGGATGCCTTGCTACAGATGCAAGATCGCCTACCCGACCTGCTGTTATTGGATATTGAAATGCCGCGTATGGACGGTTTTGAAGTGGCGAGCACCATGAAAAACAGCTCGCTGTTAAAGGATATCCCCATCATCATGATTACCTCACGCACCGGCGATAAACACCGCGAGCGCGCTACCGACATGGGGGTAGATCGCTATATGGGAAAACCCTTTGCAGAAGATGAGTTGTTAGTAACCATTAACAATTTGATTGGCAAGCACGTGGCTTTGCGTGCAGCGCGCGCTGAAGTGCAATAAATAATGCGGGAACAGACGGCATGAAACACAACAGTAGAGCGCCAGGCCATGCAGATACAGTCGTGGCGGTGGATACCGACATTCCTAGCCTGTTACTGCCGATAGACGGAAACATCCCCTTGTTGCTGCCAAGCGTATCCATAGCGGAAATTATTCACTACAACGCACCGCAGCCCGTCTTGAATGCCCCAGATTGGCTGTTGGGCAGCATCACATGGCGCACGCTTGAGGTGCCGCTGCTTTCATTTGAGCGGCTGAATGGACAAACACTGCCGCAGATAAGCCCAAAATGCCACGTCGCCGTGTTAAACAACACCGGCATCAGTTCTACTTTGCCGTTTATTGCGATAGTGATTCAAAACATTCCACATTTGCTGCGCGTCTCGTCTGCAGACATTCGTGAGGAAGAAAATACGCCGCTGCCGCCAATGGCATTATTAATGGTCACGGTGGAAGGCGAGCGGGCGCTGATTCCCAAAACGGCCGCGTTGGAACAGGCCTATTGTGACTATTTACAGGGGTAAACGGGAAAGCGTGTGCACAGCGCGGTTACTTTTCCTCGTACCTCGGTGATTGCCGTTTCCGCATCCCCGCCGTTGTGGGTCGCGTGTTCCAGCGCATCGAGAATATCGCAAATCCAGCCAGTCAGCTTGCGGCATTCCTTTTCGCCAAAACCACGCGTTGTCACCGCCGGTGTGCCGATACGGATACCAGAAGTGACCATCGGCGGGCGCGGGTCGTTTGGTACGGCATTTTTGTTGACGGTAATATGAGCCCTGCCCAAAGCGGCATCGGCTTCTTTGCCGCTGATGTTTTTGTCGATGAGGGACAGCAAAAACAGATGGTTTTCTGTGCCGCCGGACACCACTTGGTAACCGCGCTGTTGCACTACAGCCGCCATGGTTTTGGCGTTATGTAACACCTGTTGTTGATATTCAACGAAATCCGGCTGCAATGCCTCCAAGAAACACAGGGCTTTGGCGGCGATGACGTGCATCAGCGGGCCGCCTTGAATGCCAGGGAAAATGGCGGAATTGAGCTTTTTGGTCAGTGCCTCGTTTTTGCGCGCCAGAATCAAACCACCGCGTGGGCCGCGCAAGGTTTTGTGTGTGGTTGTGGTCACGGCATCGGCATAAGGCACGGGGTTAGGGTAAATGCCGGCCGCTACCAACCCTGCTACATGCGCCATATCCACAAACAAAAACGCGCCGATTTTGTCAGCAATGGCGCGAAAGCGCGGAAAATCCAACACGCCTGAATACGCCGAAAAGCCGGCGACAATCATTTTAGGTTTGTGCTCAAGTGCCAGACGCTCCACTTCCTCGTAATCAATTAGACCTGTAGCGGCATCTAACCCGTACTGCACGGCATGGTACGTTTTTCCAGAAAAGTTGACGCTGGCACCGTGCGTCAAATGGCCGCCATGCGCCAAGGACATGCCCAGTACGGTGTCGCCCGGATTGCACAACGCCATATAGACGGCGGCGTTCGCCTGAGAGCCTGAGTGCGGCTGCACATTGGCGTAGTCGGCACCAAACAGCTTTTTGGCGCGTTCGATGGCCAGTTCTTCAACCACGTCCACGTATTCGCAGCCACCGTAATAACGCTTGCCAGGATAACCCTCCGCGTATTTGTTGGTGAGCACAGAGCCTTGTGCTGCCATCACGGCGGGGCTGGCGTAGTTTTCGGAGGCGATCAGCTCTATATGCTGTTCTTGACGTTGTTGCTCATCGCGAATGGCCTGCCACAGGGTAAGGTCATTGTCGGCAATACTAGTGTTAAACATATCAAAAAGCTCCCGTTCGGCGGGTGAGTGCTGGAAAAAGCAAGGGGGGTTGGCGGTGGCGATTCTACACCAGTTGTCGGACAATGCCTTTTTGATCCGTAAGCGCGCCATGAACCTTCGTGCCAACCCCCTCGTCGATGCCCGTCAGCTC
The DNA here is from genome assembly GCA_043769275.1 of Cellvibrionales bacterium. Classification (GTDB taxonomy): domain Bacteria; phylum Pseudomonadota; class Gammaproteobacteria; order Pseudomonadales; family UBA7239; genus JAYVJM01. Next base: position 42,293 of record JAYVJM010000085.1, read on the forward strand.
TACTGTCCTGAGCCACTCATGCTGCTACACAATGCGGTGCGTGACGCACGTGCTGGAGAAACGATTGAGCTTGTCGCCACTGACCCATCTACCGAACGCGACGTAAGCAAGTTCTGCCATTTTCTTGGGCATAAATTGTTGAAAACAGCGCAAAATGGCGATGAGTTCCGTTTTTGGATTGAAAAAAAAGCGGCGGACTAAGCCGTTACAATACCGTCCTGTTTTTTGCTGCAAAAGGTGCGCTGTGAATATTCAAAGCTATATGACGGCTGTGGGCGAACGCGCTCGCGCAGCCTCGCGTTTGATGGCGCGAGTGACGACGGCGGATAAAAATGCCGCATTGTTGGCGATTGCCGCCGCCTTAACGGCACAGAAAGCTGCTGTGCTGGAAGCCAATGCCATTGATGTAGAGGCAGGAAAGGCGGCTGGCTTGGACGCGGCGCTACTAGATCGCTTAACCATCGACGAAAAAACGTTTGTTGGCATGATCGAAGGTTTGTATCAGGTGGCGGCGTTGCCCGACCCTATCGGCGCTATTACGGGCATGAACTACCGCCCGTCCGGCATTCAAGTGGGAAAAATGCGCGTGCCGCTGGGTGTTGTCGGCATCATTTATGAATCGCGTCCCAATGTCACCGTGGAAGCGGCGAGCTTGTGTTTGAAAAGCGGGAATGCGGCTATTTTGCGTGGCGGCTCAGAGGCCATTTTGTCCAATCGCGCCATTGCAATTTGCGTGCAGGCGGGTTTGCAAAAAGGCGGTTTGCCAGAAGATGTGGTGCAGGTAATCGACACCACCGACCGTGCGGTGGTGGGCTTGTTAATTACGATGCCGGAATATGTGGACTTGATCGTGCCGCGCGGCGGCAAAGGTTTGATCGAGCGTGTTGCTAAAGAAGCGCGAGTGCCGGTGATTAAACATCTGGACGGCATTTGTCATGTGTATGTGGATGCCGAGGCCGATCTGCAAAAGGCCGTTGCGATTGCCTTCAACGCAAAGTGCCACCGTTATGGCGTGTGCAATGCGATGGAAACCTTGCTGGTACATGAAACAGTCGCGGCTGCTTTTTTGCCGGCCGTGAAAAAATGCTATGACGAAAAGCAGGTCAAATTGCGCGGCTGTGCAAAAACACGGGCAATTTTGACGGGTATTGCTGCGGCAAGCGATGAGGATTGGAGCACGGAATACCTGGCGGCGATTCTCGCCGTGCGCGTGGTGAGTCACTTCGATGAGGCGCTCGACCATATCGCGCATTATGGCTCGCATCACACGGACTGCATTGTTACCGAAAACCTGAGTCTCGCTCGGCGCTTTTTGCAGGAGGTCGATTCCGGCAGCGTGATGGTGAATGCCTCCACACGTTTTGCCGACGGTTTTGAATACGGCCTAGGCGCGGAAATCGGCATCTCTACCGACAAATTCCACGCCCGTGGGCCGGTGGGTTTGGAAGGGCTAACCTCGCAAAAATACGTGGTGTTAGGTGACGGGCAAGTGCGGGTGTAGAGCTTTGTATAAGCGCTTCGACGAGTGCAAACTACCGCACCGGCTGATCCAGCGTGATAGACACGGAGGCCGGCACTTCCGTGGCGTTAAAGGCGGCGCTGCGCCCCTGCCAGTCGCCAGGCGAGGCCTGCGGTGCGCCACTGCGCGACAGGCGAACAATCACTTCCACCTCTTTGATGCCCGACCAATTTACTTGCGTGCGCATCGGCGAAAGAGCGGTATCCAGCACCACCGGCTGCGCCAAGGCGGCCACCGTGGTTTTGACGGCGGCCAGTGGCATCGCCAGGCCGTTCACCGCTTTTAACAGCACAAATACGGTTTCATTGGGCGAGGCATTGAGCTTGTCTGTCAATTTGACGTGTACGGCGGTTTTCACCGACGGGGTGTCGGTAGGATAGCGTTCAATAATCACGGGCATTTTGCTGATTTTTTCCTGCGCGCGCGCGATGCCGCCGGCGATGCTTTCATATTGCGCACTGCCCACAGGCAAACCCTGTAACAAAGTGTTCCAGTACAAAACGGCCTGCGTGTAATCGCCTTTTTCAAAAGCCCGCATGCCCAGCAAACCCAAGGCGGTGACGTTAGCGGGGTTGATCAACAGTGCGCGCTTTAGCAGCCCTTCACTATTGGCGTTTAAACGGTTTTGGTGTTTTAAAAATAAAACGTGCGCGTACTCCGACAGCAAGTTGTCCTGCTCGGGAAAACGCAGCAGTAAGCTGCGGTAGTCTTCTGCTGCTTTGCTCAAAAGCCCCATTTCAGTTAGCAAACGTGCGCGCAGATACAGGAAGTCCTGTTGTTCCGGTTTGTCCTGCAATTCGGCATTCAATTCGAGCAGTAGTTGCTGTTGTGCTTGCGCCAAGGCAGAAGGTGGTAATTCGCCGGAATACACCGTCGCTGCTAGTTCGGTAATGTGAACAGCACGTGCGCCACCGATCTGCCGGTACAGCAGCCACGCACCACCCATAAGCCCCACCAGTAACACCACGATCACTGCGCTTGAGACGGCTTTGGGCAGCGAAAATGGGGTCAAGCCCGACGGTTTTTCTTGCTCGCACGGCTTGCCCACAATAGCGATGTCCGCATCAATTGTGTCTTGCGCCATGGCTTGGCGCCGCGCCCGCGACAAGCCCAATAAAAAGAGTGTCAGTGCAATTAACAGCAGCGGCCCTAGCCACAAAACCCATGTGGCAGGCTTGAAGGGGGGGTCATACAACACAAAATCGCCGTAGCGCGTGCGCATAAAGTCAATCACCGCTTCGTTGCTTTTGCCCTCCTCCAGCAGACGGTGTACTTCACGGCGCAGATCGGCGGCGATGGCGGAGTCGGAGCCGGCCAAGTTTTGATTCTCGCACTTAGGGCAGCGCAGCTCTTCCGTTAATTGCTGATAACGTAAACGTTCGACTTCGTCTTTGAAATCATAGCGTTCGATGGCCGCAAAACCGCCTTGGCAGGCCAGCAAAAAAATCAGGCTGGATAAAAATCGCATCGAATGGCACCTCCTCCGATGCGCTTTTTTTTGAGCGCGTCGAGCTTACCCTAATTTCCCATATGCCTAAAGCAGTCGCGTGCCGAGAATGGTAATGCCCGATTAAGCAGGGCTTGTTTAATAAACAAACAGTCTTTTGTTTATTAATTTATTTGTGGGAAAGTAGTTATTCGTAACTTTAGCGCTGTTATAGTTGCGCGTTTAGGAGCTGAAAATGTTTTGCAAGCAGTTGATTTTAGGGATTTTTATGCTGGCGAGTGGCTTTGTTTTCGCCGTGGATGATGTGGTGCTGGACTTCTCTAAGCCATTGCCTGCTAGTGTTATTCGTGCTTCTAGCGGTCTTTCCGGCAGTGAGCACTGGGGAACTTGGTCGGATGCACTGCAAGGCAATCCGGTTGAGCTTGTGTTTGTTAATGCCCTGCCTAAACATTTTGTGCTGCGTTTGAGTGTGGCAC
>JAYVJM010000086.1:0-10661 GCA_043769275.1 Cellvibrionales bacterium
GCCGCCGCCTGTCTTCATGTGCGAGACTTTGCTGATAACGTAAAGTCTTTTTTTACGCACCATCCCCATTCGCATTAACGCTCGCGAGATAGCATTTACGCGCACATTGAGATGCGCGGCCAACTCCTTTCTTTTGGGCTCGGTTTGCTGGGTTGATGATCATCAGGTTCAGATAGCCATTTATAGATTGTGCTGCGTCCAACAGAAAATAATGCTGCTGCTTCCGTCTTGCCGCTACCCTTTTTGATATGCAACAACACGCGTTTTTTAAGGTCTTGACTGTAGCTAATCTGATTGGCGTATTCCTGTCTTGTTGTTTGTGCGATTAGCTATACTTTTGAGAAAGGTTAAAAATTGGGATTACCATTAGTTGTCGGCGTAACTACTGACATCACATGCAAACATCAAATAAATCAGAAAAATATTGCTTTAGCCAAACAACTTGCGACTCAATATCTCAACAGGCGTTTTAGGCGTTTTAGGCGTTTTAGGCGGTGTGGCAAAATTAAATCAAAGCCGTACTCAGAGCACGATGGCAAAACCGATGGCATTAGACTGTGAAAGTCCACAGGGAAAGGAGAGATAATAAACAGCGAAACAGCGCTTAAATTTGCATTGATTTTTAGCGTTATTTCTGAGTATTTATCGGCCAAGCATTGTACAGCTCGGCTTGCATAGAATGCTTAGCATCTTTTTATGTAGGCAGCGACTCATCGCAGCCAAAAATATTACGGTAGGCAATACCATTGGCTATCACCACCATCGGCAACGTCCAAATCAAACCGAGGCCAAGGGGAATCGCTGAAACAAACAAGACTAGCCCTTGCGCCAAATAAAAACACAACAGGCTAAACCAGCGCTTGCTAACCGCCTTACGTGACACCTCCATAGCCACCCAAGGGTCTAGACCTCTTTCCATCACTAGAGGCAAGGCAAACATATAAGCTATAAACAAATAAATACCTGGGATAATAAGCAAAACCAGACCAAAGCCAACCATGATGTACATAAGAACTGTGGTAAAAAACAGAGGCAATAACTTTATGTAGGCAGAAAACACCATCGTGGCAGATAACTCTCTATCAATGGATCGCCAAATTCCCATCATTAGCACACCAACGGTGAGCGGCGTTAGAAACAAGGTCGGCGCTAATTGTTTTAGTAAGCTGTAAGTCCAAAAACCGACGGTCAACTTAATGGCAGGATTTTGTGCCAATCGGTCATCGTTGTAACCAAAGAGAAAAGGCAAAAAATAAATAGCAACTAAAAATGCCAAAACAACGAGCGCATAGTAAAAATACGCCATCTGAAATGTCCACTTACAACCGTATGTACGCTGCCATGCTTCACTGAACGTTTCAGCCACATCAAAGTGGTAGTTGCCCTCTATTGCATCTTCCAAAGAGCGATCGCAGCTTCCCTTCCGACTCATGGCGTGTAACTCCTTTACTGATGAATGCATTCTGAAGGGGCACACGGATTGTGCCCCTTCAACTGAAAAAAACCTAAAGAACAACCTCCTGCACATGCGTCACAGGAATTTTTTTCACTTTATCTGCGGCCTCTTGAAATGAGGCAATTTCATTAAAGTTTAGATAACGGTAGATGTCTTTACTCATCGTATCGAGCTTGCCAGCATATTCCAGATATTCAACCGGCGAGGGCAACTTGCCCAATAGTGCAGCAATGGCAGCCAGCTCCGCCGACGACAAGTATACGTTTGCACCATCACCCAAGCGGTTAGGGAAGTTACGTGTCGAGGTTGAGACGACGGTTGCACCCGGCTTCACACGTGCTTGATTGCCCATACACAGCGAGCAACCAGGCATTTCTGTGCGTGCGCCAATTTTGCCAAAAATACCGTAATAACCTTCTTCTTTAAGCTGAAAGGCATCCATCCGAGTAGGTGGTGCAATCCACAATACCGTAGGCAACGCGCCGTCTTTCACGTTTTGCAGCAATTTACCGGCGGCACGATAGTGGCCAATATTCGTCATGCAAGAGCCGATAAATACCTCATCAATTTTGGCACCGGCAACCGCTGAAAGTGGTTTGATATCGTCAGGGTCATTTGGGCAGGCCAGTAAGGGCTCTTTAATAGTGGCTAAATCAATGTCAATAACCTCGGCATATTCGGCATCTTTGTCGGCTTCAAATAGCTGCGGATTGGCTAGCCAGGCCTCCATTGCTTTAATACGACGATCCATTGTGCGTGCATCACCGTAACCTTCTTTAATCATCCAACGGAGCAATGTGATATTGGATGTGAGGTATTCAATAATCGGTGCTTTATCCAACTTGATTGTGCAACCCGCTGCTGAACGCTCAGCCGAGGCATCCGATAACTCAAATGCCTGTTCAACTTTCAAATGCGGCAAACCCTCAATTTCCAGCACGCGGCCAGAAAAGACATTTTTTTTGCCTTTTTTATCGACTGTTAACAATCCTTTTTGAATGGCCGCATAGGGAATCGCGTTAACTAAATCGCGCAGAGTAATGCCTGGTTGCATTTTGCCTTTAAAGCGCACCAGCACTGATTCGGGCATATCCAGCGGCATAACGCCTGTGGCAGCGGCGAACGCAACAAGACCAGAACCGGCTGGGAAAGAAATGCCAATAGGGAAACGTGTATGCGAGTCACCGCCGGTACCGACGGTGTCCGGCAGAAGCATACGGTTTAACCAACTGTGGATAATGCCGTCACCCGGACGCAAAGACACTCCACCGCGCGTCATAATAAAGTCGGGTAGCGTGTGCTGTGTTTGCACGTCTATGGGTTTGGGATAGGCGGCCGTGTGGCAGAAACTCTGCATCACAAGGTCGGCCGAAAAGCCAAGGCAAGCCAAGTCTTTCAGCTCATCGCGCGTCATCGGGCCTGTTGTGTCTTGGCTGCCGACGCTGGTCATTTTGGGTTCGCAATAAGTACCGGGGCGAATGCCTTCTACGCCACAAGCATGCCCCACCATTTTTTGCGCAGCGGTATAACCTTTTCCCGTATCTTTAGGCGCGATAGGACGATAGAAAGCGGGGCTAGGAGACAAACCCAGTTCCGCACGAGCGCGATCCGTTAAACCGCGGCCAATAATGAGATTGATACGGCCGCCAGCGCGCACTTCATCCAACAGCACCTCTGTTTTGAGACGGAAATCAGCCAGTACATCACCGTCGCTTGCCTTGATTTTTCCTTCGTACGGGTAAATTTCAATGACATCGCCCATATTGAGCTTAGAAACATCGCACTCAAACGGCAACGCACCGGCATCTTCCATTGTGTTGAAAAAAATCGGCGCAATCTTTCCACCGATACAAATGCCGCCAAAGCGTTTATTCGGCACAAAAGGGATATCTTCACCGGTGTACCACACCATCGAATTAGTGGCCGATTTTCGACTAGAGCCCGTGCCAACCACATCACCCACAAATGCCACGGGATGGCCTTTTTTCTTAAGCTCTGCAATTTGCGCAGCTGCGTTATTAATGCCCTCTCGCGGCATTTTGAACATAGCCAAAGCATGTAAAGGAATATCGGGGCGACTCCAAGCATCAGGCGCAGGCGACAGATCATCTGTGTTGATTTCACCAGTGACCTTAAAAACAGTGGCGGTAATTTTTTCAGGGACGTTAGGGCGCGCTATGAACCACTCGGCATCTGCCCATGATTGCATCACGGCTTTAGCGTGGACATTGCCCGCTTTTACTTTTTCGGCCACATCGTGAAAGCTGTCAAACATTAAAATAGTGTGCTTTAACTGCGCGGCTGCATCGGCGGCCAATGCTTTATCATCCAGTAACGAAACTAATGTTGTGATGTTATAGCCACCCAACATGGTGCCTAAAAGTTTGATGGCATGCTGTTTGTCAATCAACGGGGAGCTGGCTTCACCTTTGCTAATCGCAGCTAAGAAAGCAGCTTTGACATAGGCTGCCTGATCAACGCCAGCAGGTACGCGATAGGTAATCAAGTTCAGCAAAAAATCCTCTTCGCCCTTGGGCGGACTCTTCAATAACTCAACCAGCTCAGCCACCTGCTCGGTAGACAATGGCTCTGGAACAATGCCAAGTACTGCGCGTTCTTGTGCTTGCTTACGGTAGGCTTCTAGCATCGGGTATACCTCACAGATGGAACTGCGCAAAGGTTAATAATAGTTAGCTACAAAAAAACTGAAAGCGCCGCAGAACATGCAGCGTTAAAGCTAGGCATTGTAGGGAAAGGGATGCATGAATTAAAGGACGAACCAAGCATATTCGCCGCAGCTATCTATGGATACGCAATCTTTGGTGATTCCAGCCAAAGTCAGTCACAATGGGGCTCCATTTTTTAGATGTAGATTGGTGCACATATGAACGCTGTGGTGTTAGATGGGAAAACCGTCGCTGCTGAAACAGAAGCACAGATTCGTGTGCGCGTTGATGCTTTGCGGCAACGTACGGGAGCCACACCGATTCTGGCAACTTTACTCGTCGGTGACGATCCATCTTCCGCTGTCTATGTGCGCATGAAAGGCAATGCTTGTCATCGCGTGGGCATGGAGTCGATGGCAATAACCTTGCCGCAACAAACTACCACTGCACAGTTACTGGCTCAAATTGACGAACTGAATCGCAATCCACAGGTGCATGGCATATTGCTGCAACACCCCGTTCCACCTCAAATAGATGAAAGAGCCTGCTTTGACGCAATCGCGCCAGAAAAAGATGTAGATGGTGTGACTTGCTTGGGCTTTGGACGCATGGCTATGGGTGAGCGTGCGTATGGATCGGCGACTCCTGCAGGCATTATGCGCTTACTAAAAGCATATAGCATCCCTCTAAAGGGACGGCATGCAGTGATTGTCGGTCGCAGCCCAATCCTTGGAAAACCAATGGCCGCCATGCTTTTAAACGCAGACTGTACCGTGACAATATGCCACTCACATACACAAAATTTACCCCACTTCGTTCAACAGGCCGACATCTTGGTAGGCGCGGTAGGGAAGCCTGAATTTATTAAAAACGCATGGATTAAGGAGGGTGCGGCCGTCATAGATGCAGGTTATCATGCGGCGGCGCAGAGTGGGGTCGGCGACATTCAAAACTGTGACAGATTCGAGCGTTGCAGTGCTTGGACACCCGTACCCGGCGGCGTAGGCCCCATGACGATCAACACGCTGATCTTGCAAACCCTACTCGCAGCTGAATACAAATCTGGCAACACTTAATAGAACAGGCCCATGCCTGCTTTCCACTGTTCCTGACAGCACCATTATCAATCAAGCGACTGTTTTCGTTGTACACACAAAAGCTCCACTCTTTCTATAAAGCGTAGCGTTAGATCGTACGGACTCACACAACAACAGGCACTTACATGCCTGTTTAGCTTATCAACTACTCTTGGAGGTAAGGCCATGACCGTTCACTCTTTTTCTCTGACAGGCGAATCCACTCGCCGCGACTATGCTGTTTACGTTGCTATTGCTGCCCCACGCAAAAAAGGAAAGTTGTTGCTACACACCGGCAATACAGGCGACTTTAAGCGCAACTGCAATCCCGTCGCTTGCTGGGCGGGCAATCACTTTTCGCACAACGTTATACATGCACATCAAACACTTAAAATTACCGCCAGCCCTGAACAATATGATTATCAGTTTCTGTTTACCGTCTACGACACGTGGAAGGATGACGACAAGGGCCGCGAGCGTGTAGAGCTAGTTAATGAGATGGAGCGTGAACTAAACCGCCAGCTGCAACTGGCAGTTAAAGACAGCAAAAAAGCAGAATTGACGAACGCTCATGCAGGGACAGGCAATATTATGAAGGCTGAAAAACTGCGCCGCGCCGGCTTTCACAATAAAAAGCGCATGGAGCAAGTGAAAGAACTGCTCCAAAATGTCGTTGAAATAATCAATTAGAAAAACAGATCGCGCTACGATTACTCGGCACCATCAAACCCACCAAAACCTCCTCTTTTTACATGGGGGAGGTTTTCTCTACTCCCTGCGCCAGACAGTACCCGACCTAGTGTCTTCCAACACAATGGATTGCACTAGCAACTCATTGCGTATCTGATCAGCACGTGTAAAATTTTTGTCCTTTTTGGCCTGCTGTCTTTCAGCAATCAGCACATCAATAGACTCAGCAGTTAAACCCGTGCCGTTATCGCCTTGCAAAAAAATTTCTGCATCTGCCTGCAATAAACCAAGCACAGCTGCCAATGATTTTAGTGTAATCGCTACAGCATGCACTTTGTCCATATCATCATCTGCCCGCGCCGTGTTCAGCGCGCGCGCTAGATCAAAAAGTAAAGCCACAGCTTCCGGCGTGCCAAAGTCGTCATCCATTACACAAATAAAACGCTTAACATCAGCATTGCTTTGATCAAGAGCCGCTAACGGAACGGCTGAAATGGCCTGCAAGCCTCGCAATGCTGTGTAAAAGCGCTCCAAAGCACCACGGGCAGTTCGCAAACTTTCCTCTGAATAATTAATAGCGCTTCGATAGTGGCTAGCCAGCAGCAAATAACGAATCACTTCAGGATGATACTGTTCCAATATTTCGCGGATGGTGAAAAAATTGCCTAAAGATTTCGACATTTTTTCGTTATCAACACGCACGGCTCCCGCGTGCATCCAGTAGTTTGCATAGCTTTTGCCCGTAGCGGCTTCTGACTGCGCAATTTCATTTTCATGATGCGGAAACGGCAAATCTGGGCCGCCGCCATGTATATCAAATGAATCACCGAGGCAACATGTCGACATTGCCGAACATTCAATATGCCAACCTGGACGACCAAAACCCCACGGGGAAGGCCAGCTCAACTCACCCAATTTTGCCGCTTTCCACAACGCAAAATCACGCGGGTCGCGTTTGATATCGCTTACATCTACGCGTGCGCCAGCCAATAACTCGTCCGGATTTTTACCTGACAGCTTTCCGTAATCTGCAAATTTTTTAACAACGTAATACACGTCATTATTATCAGCTTTGTAGGCATAACCTTTAGCTATCAGTCGTTCTATCATCGAAATAATTTCAGCAATATGCGCTGTAGCCTTGGGCTCAATATCTGGACGCGCTACGCCTAAACGCGTCTCATCTTCCTGCATCGCCGCAATAAATCTTTCCGTCAAGGCAATGCACGACTCGCCATTCTCTGCAGCACGACTGAGAATTTTATCGTCAACATCAGTAATGTTGCGCACATAGAGCACATCCCAGCCACTGGCGCGCAAATAACGCGTTATTACATCGAAAACCACCATCACGCGCGCATGCCCAAGATGACAATAGTCGTATACCGTCATGCCACATACATACATGCGGATTTGCTTTGGATTAATAGGTATAAAAGTTTCTTTCTGGCGTGTGAGCGTGTTGTAAATTTTCATTTAACAATTATTTTCCAAAAGAGTCGCGTAAGCCGATAGTTCGATTGAACACAAGATTTTCTGGCGCGCTATCAAAACGATCAACGCAGAAATAACCTTCACGCTCAAACTGGAATACTGCTTCAGGCAAGGCTTCGCGCAAACTCCACTCTGCCTTGCAGTTGTTCAACACCGTCAACGACTGTGGATTGATAAAGTCTACGAACGACTTGCTTTTATCGGCTTCAGGATTTTCTACCGTAAATAAACGCTCATATAAACGCACTTCAACATTAAGGCATTGCTGTGCACAAACCCAGTGAATTACTCCTTTGACTTTGCGACCATCCGCTGGATTTTTACCATGTGTCTCTGGATCATACGTGCAATGCAACTCGACAATGTTGCCGCCACTATCTTTCACCACTTCGTTTGCACGTATCACATACGCGTTACGCAAACGCACTTCCTGCCCTAACACCAGTCGCTTGAAGTTTTTGTCCGCACTTTCCAAAAAATCATTTCGATCAATAAATAACTCACGTGCAAATGGCAGCAAACGCGTGCCAAGCTCTTCGCTCTGCGGATGATTTGGCGCACTCAACTGCTCTATTTTGCCTTCGTCATAATTACTAATAACCACTTTCAGCGGCCGCAGTACGCACATAGCACGCCGAGCGTTTTTATCGTGATCGTCGCGTATCGCAAACTCCAGCATGGCAACATCTACTACGCTCTCGCTGCGAGCCACACCAATCATGTCGCAAAACTGGCGCAACGCACGCGCAGAAACACCGCGTCGACGCAAGCCCGAGATGGTTGGCATGCGCGGGTCATTCCAGCCATGCACGTACTTCTCATCAATAAGCTGCTTTAATTTGCGCTTGCTCGTGATGGTGTAATTCAGGTTTAAACGCGCAAATTCATGCTGGCGAGGCACACAAGGCACCGGCAAATTCGCAAGAAACCACTCATAGAGCGGGCGGTGATCTTCAAACTCCAATGTACAAATAGAATGCGTAATGCCTTCAATAGCATCCGACTGGCCATGGGTGTAATCGTAGCTTGGATAAATACACCACTTGTCACCCGTTTGGTGATGAATAGCACTACGAATGCGATAAATAATCGGATCCCGTAGATTGATATTCGGGCTAGCCATATTGATTTTTGCACGCAACACACAAGAGCCGTCGGCAAACTCGCCCTCTTTCATGCGCGTAAATAGCGCCAAATTTTCAGCAACTGTACGTTCTCTGTAGGGGCTGTTACGGCCAGCTTCAGTCAACGTACCGCGATACTCGCGTGCGTCATCAGGTGTTAAATCGCACACATACGCTTTGCCCTGTTCAATAAGATAAACAGCCCACAGGTATAGCTGGTCAAAATAATCCGACGCATGGTGCGCCTTTCCTTCCCATTGAAAACCAAGCCAACGTACATCGTCCTGAATGGCAACAATATATTCATCACTCTCTTTTTCCGGGTTGGTATCATCAAAGCGCAAGTTGCAGGTTCCCGCAAACTCCTCAGCCATGCCAAAATTAAGGCAAATAGATTTAGCATGCCCGATATGCAAATAACCATTCGGTTCTGGCGGGAAGCGCGTAGCTACACGGCCGGCATTTACACCTGCGGCAACGTCTGCCGCGATAATATTCCGAATAAAGTGCGAAGTAGTTGGTGTGTCTTTACTCATGAGTCTCTCAGTGATGTGCAGCCAATTGGGCTAACCACGCGAATATATATCCGCGTATTGCAAATAGGTGGCTTCGGATCGTGGGTGTCAGCCAAGTGGCCAATGTTTGGTGCCAGCGAGAAAAGCTCGTATTATAGCCGCCCGCTCTAATCCATCAAAACGATGCACAAGACGGCGTTTGAGGAAAATACCCATGTCTGTAGTTCTACACACCACATACGGCGACATTACTCTTGAACTGGATGCCGAGAAGGCACCAGCCACTGTAGCCAATTTCCTAGAGTACGCAAAAAGCGGATTCTACAACGATACTATTTTTCACCGCGTGATTGATGGATTCATGATTCAAGGCGGCGGCATGGATGAAAACATAAACCAGAAAACCACGCGTGGCCAGATCAAAAACGAAGCCAATAACGGCCTTAAAAATGATGTCGGCACGATTGCAATGGCGCGCACTGGAGACCCACATTCAGCAACTGCGCAGTTCTTTATCAATATCAAAGATAATGATTTTCTCAATTTTAAAAGCGAGACGCCGCAAGGATGGGGTTATTGTGTATTTGGCCGCGTAACAGATGGCATGGACGTAATCGACAAAATTCGCGTTGTGAAAACCACGTCACGCGGCGGCCACCAAGACGTGCCGGCTGAAGCGGTCACAATTAGCGGCCTTACCATCACTGCCTGAGGCACGATGAGCACATTATTTATCTCAGACTTGCATTTGTCCAAAGAAAGGCCGCATATCACTGCGGCTTTTTTTGCGTTCCTCAATCAGCATATTTTACAACCAGAAAAAAAATTACCTATTTGTGACCGCCTATACATTTTGGGCGATTTTTTTGATGCATGGATAGGCGACGACGATGAATCTCCGTTGATGTCTGATGTTGCAGATGAGCTACAAAAAGCCGCACTTGGCGGCACGCAAATTTTCTTCCAACACGGCAATCGAGATTTCTTGTTGGGCGAACAATATGCCGCACGGTGTGGCATGACTTTACTGCCCGAACTGTTTGTATGGGAGCATCAAGGCGAACGCTGCCTTTTGGCACATGGTGATCAATTTTGTACAGCGGATACCGACTATCAACAATTTCGCTCTTTGGTACGAAACCCCGCATGGCAATCCGAAATACTGTCCAAACCGCTGACTGAGCGACGCGCCATTGCAGCACAAATGCGGGCGGAAAGCCGCGATGCAACCAGCATCAAAGCGGAAAGCATTACAGATGTCACGCAATCAGAAATTGAGCAAGCGCTACTAACACACCACTGTAAAAGACTGATACACGGCCACACCCATAGACCCGCACGCCACGCAATAGTTTTGCCTGATGGAACAAAGGCAGAAAGGCTCGTACTGGGTGAATGGGCAGATAACGGGTTCTGTCGCATTAAGTGATGTCACTGAGTCAATCAGATAAACTGACCTTGCCCCCGAAAAACGTACCCCATAGCTGGTGTTAAAATTCGGCAATTGGAGAGACATTGTGAACGATAGAAAACAAAAGCAGGCGTGACATGTGCTGTCAATTCTGGACACCAAACCTTCAGGCAACTGCCAACGTTATCGTCTGAATTATGAACACGCCTAATCTAGCTACAGCGTTTGG
>JAYVJM010000087.1:0-16750 GCA_043769275.1 Cellvibrionales bacterium
CCAAACGCTGTAGCTAGATTAGGCGTGTTCATAATTCAGACGATAACGTTGGCAGTTGCCTGAAGGTTTGGTGTCCAGAATTGACAGCACATGTCAATGTCACCGAGTGTGGCCACGCTGTAGCCAAGCCCACCGGCCTTGCGGTCACCCGTTACACGATTAATTAAATACGGGTCTTGTGGAAAAGGATCGACATCATTGCCCAAATCATCATTGTCATTGTCTATATCCAATGTCAGGCCGGAACTTTTTTGACAGAGATCATCACAAGCCGTATTCCAGCTATCCGGTTCGCCATCGGCATCGGTATCAACTGCTGCGGCTCGATTTAACGGAAAAGCATCACCCTCGTTTTTAGCGCCATCGTTGTCCTTGTCCGCGTCACAGGCATCGCCTATGCCGTCTTTATCGGTATCGGTTTGATCGACGTTTTTGTCACTGCGGCAATTGTCTTGATCATTGAGAACGCCGTCATTATCGTTATCGTCAAACAAATAACGCACGACGGCAAAATCGGTGCTGGCACTGCCCGCACTGGTTCCCGCGACAAGTACTTGCCCATTGGCCTGCTGGAACATGCTGTATGCCGCATCAACAGCCGACCCCACTGGAGTGACAACAATCCCATCTCCATGCAAACTGGTATCTAGCGCACCATCGCTGTTGTAGCGCAGCAGCACAAAATCGCCATTGCTTGTACCCGCCACCAACAACTTGCCTTCCGGCTGCTGCACAACAGCCGTGGCCTCATCGTTCGCACCGTGAATATCGGTTAGCTGAATACCGCCCCTGCCAAACGTCTTGTCCAGTGAGCCATTTTTGTTGTAACGCACCACGGCGATACTGCGACCATCATGGAGACTTTTGCTATATCCCACGGCCACCAGCTTGCCATCCGCCTGCTGTATTAACGCGTTAATCACCGCATGACTTGACCCTAAGTTTGTGGTGACTGCACCCTTGCTGCCAAAGTTTTTATCTAACGTGCCGTTTGCGTTATAACGCGCCAACGCAAAATCATTGCTTTCCTTCACGCCTTTCTTCACGGTGGCTTCGCCCGCCAGAACCAGCTTGCCATCGCTCTGCTCAATCATTGCGTAGGCGGCATCCATGCCGCCTGCAATATTTGTGGTCACCCAACCCTTACCGGCAAACGCCGTGTTCAATGAGCCATTAGCATTGAAACTCATCAACACAAAATCGCTTGCATTAGCGCCGCTGCTCGTGGAGCCCGCCACCATCAACTTGCCGCTGCCCTTTTGTTGTAATGTGGCATAAGCGCGATCATTGTTGACTGTGGTTACCGTGGTGTCTTTGGGAATGTCTTTTGATGCAGATGGCGATGTTTTTTTTGGCTCCTCTTTTTTCGCTGGGATTTTTATCGTTTTGCTCACGCCGCCGAACGCAATGCCATTACCTGAACCAAAATGGGTGTCGCTTTTGCCGTCCTCGGTGTAGCACTGCAGCATAAAATCCTCATTGCCGCTGCCGGCTCTCCAGCCAACTACCAGCAAATGCCCACTCTTGAGCTGAAGTAGCGCCGTTGCCCTATCATCACCCGCACCTGTGCGCGTAATCACGCCCCCCACCATTCCCAAAGGTAGAATCAGCAGAGCCGTCAACGTTATAGCGCTGCAAAGCAAAATCATTATTGCCATTGAAATCACTGAATCCAGCCACAGCAATTTTGCCGTTTTTTTGTTGAATTACCGCCCGCGCATACTCATTGGCACCGCTAAAGTCGGCGATGACTTTGCCGTCACCACCAAACGAAGAATCAAGACTGCCAGCAACCGTCGCCCAAGCAGAAGAGGCGAAAGCAAATTGGGCGATGAAGAAGAAGAACAATAATATTCTACTCATGAAAGCTCCTTTTATTTTATTGTTGAATAACAGTCACTGCGTTGTTTAGCGTTTTACTTTTATTTTGCTTTTTGGGTTATTGCCGTACCCGCCATCAATGCTTCAATTTCCACTACGGCTTTAGGTACGGCGTGGGTTAACACCCGATTACCTTCCTGAGTCACTATAACATCATCCTCTATCCGAATACCAATACCGCGCCATTTTTTGGCCACTGCGGTATTGTGCGGCGACACGTACAGGCCAGGCTCTACCGTCAGCACCATGCCAGCCTCCAGCGTTCGCCATTGGCCTGCGCACTTATAGACACCAACATCATGCACATCCATTCCCAACCAATGGCCTGCACGGTGCATATAAAAATCTCGATAAGCCCCTGTTTCGATCAGCTGATCCACATCTCCTTTTAACAGCCCCAACCGCACAAGACCTTGGGTAATTATCTGCACTGTAATTTCATGCGGCGCATTCCAGCGGCAGCCGGGCTTGATCAGATCAATGGCAGCTAGTTGTGCATCTAGCACCAGTTCGTACAGTGTTTTTTGCTCAGGGTTGAAAACGCCATTAACAGGAAAAGTGCGAGTGATGTCGGACGCATAAAACTCAAACTCACAACCCGCATCAATCAACACAAGATCGCCGTCGCGCAATTCATCGCAATTTTCAACATAGTGAAGAATGCAGCCGTTAGCACCGCCTCCGACAATCGTTGTATAAGCAGGAGATCGTGCGCCATGCTGCACAAATGCGTGCAGCAACGTGGCTTCTAATTGATATTCCATCATCCCTGGTGCGCAAACCTGCATGGCGTTGCAGTGTGCCTCGCTGGAAATATCAGCCGCCTTTTGCATAAGCTGCAATTCCGCCTCACTTTTGAACAAACGCAATTCATGCAGGATACGGTGCAGGTCAAAAAACGCGCTCGGCGGCGTTACGCCAGAACGCCCTTTTGCGCGAATGACGTTGAGCCATTTCATGACACGGCAATCAAAACCATCGTCATGCCCCATTGTGTAATAGATGCGCTCGCAACCATCAAGTAGGCGGGGTAAAACTTCGTCCATGCGGCTATAGGGAAAAGCCTCGTTAGCGCCGTAATCGTTGCAAGCGCCTTCCTGCCCAGAACGGCGACCATCCCACAGCTCACGCTCCGGATCACGCTCGCGGCAAAACAAAACATATGAGCCTTGCTTACGATCTGGAATAAATACTGCCAGAGCATCCGGTTCATTAAAGCCGGTTAGATAATAAAAATCGCTGTCTTGCCGAAACAAATAGTGCGCGTCGTTATTGCGAATCACCTCATGTGCCGACTGAATAATGACGACGCTATTAGGCTCCATCAATGCCATTAAAGACGCACGGCGCGCTGCGAATTCTTTTTTAGGCAATGATAGCTTCACATAGACTCCTCACGTTTCTTTTTAACTGATGTAGCCTCAACTCGTTCAATGCCCAACAAGCAGTAAAGCTCGATCACTGCCAAGCGCAGATATTCACACAGCTCCATGAAATCAGCCTCATTGCTGTTAGCCTCAGCAGGGTTGTTATAATCTTTGTCGTCATCTAAGCGGCTAATGGCCGTGATATCTCGCAGCACATCTTCATCTTCCGGACTCAAGGGTCGCTTAATATAGGCAAACCCAGCAATAAACGCCTCAGTCCAATTAGCCAGAGCCTTGGCTCGGACAGATAAAAACTCGTCCCCATCAGGTATCAAAGGCTGAAACCCACAATCACTATCGGCCAGCTCCTGCACGCAAATTGTGTATAAAGCAACGAGCATTTCATCATGCGAATCTATGCTGATGCCCCCAATGCTCTCACTTAACCGCACAAACCAGCCATCATCATTGGGCGAAAGACCGGCACAGGCAAGCCCGATAATTGCACCGTGTAGCGTGTCAGCGACGACAAGCATCTTTAGCGCATGCAGGCGCTCGCTTAATTGTTGATAGGTAATAAAAGACACAGAAAAACCTCACCTTCTATTGCCATAAGCGCCAGAAAAGACGCAGACAAGGAAAGCCATCCTACCAAACTTGTGCGTTATGTACGTGCTTTTTGAGACTACGACAGACTACTGGAAAGGCAGAACTTCAAGATGCACGCCTGAAAACATTATCTACATCAAAGGGTTGCAGGAAATAATTGCATACTTTCTCTAACTTTCATTGACCGCCTATGACACGAACACTATAGTTGTGACTTAATTGTACAGCTTGGATTTATCTTGATGAGTGCAGAACAATTTAGGACGCTGGAGCAGCAAATCGATCAAATGATCTATCGCTGCCAACAGTTGGAACAAGAAAATAACCGCCTACTGAAACTCGAAACGAGCTGGAAAAAAGAACGAGGGCAGTTGATTGACAAAAATGAACTTGCACGCAGTCGAGTCGAAGCGATGATTCACCGCCTACAAGCACTGGAGCGAGAATACGGCGCAGGTGACGGCAGTGAGCCGTTAACCGTTGGGAACACACTGCCATGACTAATCTTTTCACTGTGCGTGTACGCATTCTTGAAAACGACTACCAAATAGCCTGCCCTCCACAAGAAAAGGAAGCGTTAATTACCGCTGCTCGCTACTTGGACGACAAAATGCGTGCAATTAAATCAAGCGGCAACGTGATTGGTGTTGAGCGAGTGGCAGTGATGGCGGGGCTAAATATTGCGCATGATTTATTGCGGAAAGACAGCAGCTCACGTGGCGACGATGAAGTCATTCAACGTCTAGCAGACAAAATCGTTCACGCGCTGGGCAATCAGGCGCAACTGGAGCTCTAGGGCAATGCCTTTGACCCTACGGCTCCCCCGTCGGCCACATCAGAATTTAATCAATTATTGGAACGGCTGCACCTTCTGCTTTCGACGGTGCACTGCTTACATCCGCCAGTGCCTCACCCATACGCAACACATCACCCGCTTGCCTCTTCCATGCCAATCCACTGCTATTGCGAAACAACACAACAACCGTTGAACCTAAGATAAAACGACCCATTTCAGCCGCCTTAGCCAGTTCAATAACCGGCGTTGGCTCACTGTAATCCGCATCTTCTATACGGCGTAAACGAGGCGTTACGCGACCACTCCAAACCGTATCAATACCCGCTACGATCATTGCGCCTACCAATACCAACGCCATTTCCCCGTATTCCGTCTCAAAAATGCTCACTAAGCGCTCATTGCGTGCAAACAAGCGCGGTACATTTTCAGTGGTCACTGCATTAACAGAAAATAAATCGCCTGGCACATAAATACTTCGCCGTAATTTACCCGCCACCGGCATATGTACACGGTGATAATTGCGGGGCGCAAGATAAATAGTCGCAAAAAGTCCGTCATCAAATAACTGCGCCAGTTGATGATCACCACCTAATAATTCCAAGGTGGTGTATGCCTGCCCTTTGGCCTGAAAAATACGGCCTGCCGCGACACTGCCAATTTGGCTCACGCTGCCATCAGCCGGACTAGCCACCGCTTCCTTGCATATAGGCCGCAAGCCCTCCGCCAACGGGCGTGTAAAAAAGCTATTGAAATTGCGATACAGGGTGTAATCCGGCTGCGCTGCTTCACTCATATCCACATTAAAGTGGTCAATAAATCTTCTAATCAAAAAGTTTTTAAGCCAAGGCATATCGTTATCAGCCAGCCAGCCGACTGCCCGCGACAAACACTGCTTCGGTAAGGCATATTGCAGGCCAACAAATACTTTCTGTGTAAGCGCAGATAGAGTGCTCATTGAGGATTTTCTCCGACAGTAACAGGTAAATCGTCACGATTGCCCCATTCAGACCAAGAGCCATCATAGGCTCGGATGCGGGGATAAGATAGGCTTTTAGCGGCTATATAACTCACGCCTGAGCGTCTATGCGTTTGGCAGTGGGTGACGATATTTTTATCTGCCGTGATACCGTGCGCGCCCAGAAAACCAGCAAGATCGGTACGCAAACGCAAGCCACGTGTTTTATCAAGCAAGTCTGTCCATTCACACCAAACAGCGCCAGGAATATGCCCACCACGCGCCGATCGAGCCGCTACGCCCGTGTACTCATCGCGTGAACGCACATCCCAAACCAAGAAGTCACGATCGTTTAAATGCGCAAGAATTTCATCACAATTCACAGAATACGCACGGCTGACATCAAGCGAAACTCGCTGTGCATGCGGGCTATTTTCGCCAGACTGCATGGGCAAGCCGCCCGCTATCCACGCCGTTTTACCGCCGTTCAAGAACGAATAGTTTTTATGGCCAACACTGTCAAGTATCCAAATAAAACGACCCGCCCACGACCCGCCTTCATCGTCATAACACACAAGGTGAGTATCTGGCTTTAAACCAATTTTGCTAAAAAGTGCAGACAACTGCTCCGCTGCAGGCAATCTGCCAATGACAGGCTTCGTGTCAACAAGTAAATCCGCTGTATTAATATGAATAGCATGTGGAACATGTGCCGTACGGTAGTCGCCCAAGGAGCACAAATCGACTATCAACAGACGCTCATCTAAAGGCTTAGAGTGGAGATTTTCAGGCTCAAGCAACAAGGGTAAATTCATAGATAGTCCAGCAAACGCACAATAGAGAGATCAGCAGGCACTTTCCGTATTGTCTGGCTGAAGTTTTCTAGCCATGTCGCGGGTGGCGCGTATCAGCGCATCTGTAATGCCGTGTTCGACGGCTGCGTGACCCGCCTCACGCACGATGCGCAACTCAGAAGCAGGCCAAGCGTGTTGCAGTGCCGTAGCACCAGATAACCGACAAAGCATGTCATAACGTCCGTGCACCATAATACTGGGGATGCCGTGCAAACGCTCGACATTCTGCAGTATCTGGTTTTCATCAATAAAGGCGCGTTGAGAAAAATAATGTGCCTCAATACGCGCAATAGCCAGTGCTGTGCGCAAGTCTGAAAACTGCTCCAAGATGTCGTGGCCAGGGTGGAGAGTCGAACAGCGCGCCTCCCACAATGCCCATGCCTTGGCCGCTCCCATGCAACTTAGCTCATCACCGCTGGTGAGAATATCAAGGTAAGCGAGTACTGGATTATTTTTCTGAGGATGCGCACGCAGTGGTTGCAGGAAATCCTCCCAATAATCAGGGTAAAAATGATTGAGGCCGTCACGATAAATCCAGTCAATATCCGACTGACGACATAAAAAAACACCCCGCAAAATCAACGCAGATACTCGCTGCGGATACTGCTGGGCATACAAAAGCGCCAAAGTAGACCCCCATGAACCACCAAACAACAACCACTTTTCCAATCCCAAACGCTGGCGTATTACTTCCATATCGGCCAATAAATGCGCTGTGGTATTGTCGACAAGCCCCGCGTGCGGCGTTGAACGACCCGCACCGCGCTGATCGTACAAAATAATACGGTACTGCTCAGGATCAAAAAAACAGCGGCTCGTTCTCGCACAGCCTATACCGGGCCCTCCATGCAAATACAAAACAGGAATACCGTTAGGTTCTCCACACTCTTCCAAATACACTTCATGCAAAGCATCGAGCTTAAATCGCTCTGTGCGATAGGGCTTGATGTCAGGGTATGGGGTAAACATGATGCCTCCCGCTCTGGGGCTTAAGCTTAATAGGCTAAATGTAGCACTTAGCACCCATCAAGATACAGGCAGTGCCAGCTTGCCGAAGCAATGATAATTCCCATATTGTTTACTTTGTCATGGAGGAATCATTGCGAGTTAAGCAAAGAAAAACGCATAATTCCCCATGAAAAACCACTTAACAAAGGCACAAGCAACATGACCCTAGACCCACAAACGCGCAAACAATGGCGACGTTTTCGTTTACATCCACGCGGATTTTATTCCGCCATCGCCCTGATACTGCTGATTATGACAAGTGGTGCTGCAGAATTACTGGCAAATAATCGCGCACTGATTGTGCATTACAAGGGCGAATATTTTTTTCCTGTTTATCGCTCATTTATCTCTGGCACCACATTCGGGCTAGATTATCCTTACGAAACCAATTACCGCGACCTTGCAAAAAGGTTCACACAACAAAAAAAAGGCGACTGGCTTATTATGCCGCCCATTCCTTGGAACCCTTACGAGTCGCACGCCGTTGAAGGCTTATTTCCGCCGCTACAGCCCTCTCTTAAGTACGAACATTTTTTGGGAACAGACGGCGCAGGTCGTGACATTGCATCAAGATTACTTTACGGATTCCGTCTATCCATAGCATTTAGCTTGTTATTACTGCTCTGTAATTATTTTGTTGGCACGCTCATTGGTTGCGCAATGGGGTTTTACGGCGGGAAATTTGACTTACTCATGCAGCGCATTATAGAAATATGGTCATCCATCCCAACGCTATATGTCATCATGATTGTCGCCTCCATCATGCGGCCAAATTTTTGGGTGCTATTGGGCATTATGGTGCTTTTCGATTGGACGCTAATGACGTGGTATATGCGCACAGCCAGCTACAAAGAAAAAACCCGAACCTACGCTTTGGCTGCACGCGCATTGGGCGCAAGCGACTGGCGAATTATCACCCAACACATCTTGCCAAATACACGCACTCTCTTAATTACCTTCGCACCATTTTCTATTGCTGCTGGCATTACTGCATTAACCGCACTGGATTATCTTGGCTTTGGTTTGCCGCCACCAACGCCAAGTTGGGGCGATTTACTGCGCGAAGGCATGGCGCGTTTTGATCAGTCATGGATACTGGGCTCTGTGGTGTGTGCCATGGTGTTAATTTTGGTGATGGTGACATGGATAGGTGAGGCTCTACGCGAGGCTTTTGACCCGAAACAATACACGGTTTATCAATGATGAAGGATTTAACGATCAGCCAATATTTACTGCTTTTTGTTTGCCTGTTTTTAATCCATGCCTGCGACAACAATGATACGCAGCCAGCAAAAAATACACCGGCGGAAAAACTAACACCATACCCTATCGCCAGCACGCCATTGCCTGCTGATCTCGTATGGGAAAGCAACGAAAGAGACCCTGAGTTTTCCGACAAAACAGCCAAGCGCGGCGGTACATTTCGTGAGTTTGTATTAAGTTTTCCGCTGACGCTGCGCTTGGTTGGGCCAGACTCCAATCACAGCTTCGCGCACTACACGCGCGCATTAAACATGAGCCTGATAGACGTGCAGCCCAATACGCTAAACCCCATTCCTGCACTTGCCACGCACTGGGCTTTTGGTACAGACAATAAAACCGTATATTTCAAAATAGACCCAGATGCACGCTGGTCAGACGGTTTGCCCGTTACAGCGGATGACTTTGTCTACAGCCTTGAATTCATGCGCTCAAAATTTATTATCGATCCATTTTCAAATGACTATTACACCACGCAGATAGCAAACGTTATCAAATATGACGACCACACTATTGCTGTTGTTTCTGCCAATCCCAAACCCGCTGATGAACTCTTGCAAGAGCGCGCCAATATTCGCCCTGTGCCGCGCCATTTTTATAAACTAGACAAAAACTGGGTGCGCGACTACAACTGGCAACCAGAACCCAGCACTGCAGCATACAAAATTTCAGACGTACGCAAAGGAAAATACGTAGAGTTCTCGCGCCTGAAAGATTGGTGGGCTAACGATAAGCGTTATTATCGCAACCGTTTTAATCCAGATAAAATTCACGTAAAAGTCATACGTGACATCAACATTGCTTGGCAATATTTTGAAAAAGGCGAATTAGATAGCTTTCCATTGACCTTGCCTGACTTTTGGTACAACAAAGCCAAAGGAAAGCTTTTCGACAAAGGATACATCGACAAAATCTGGTTTTATAACAGCGTGCCGCAACCGTCGCAGGGTCTGTGGATCAACATGACAGCGCCGCCACTGGACGACATCCGCGTACGTTATGCCCTCGCATTCGCACTGGACTTTGACCGCATCAACAACACCATTTTGCATGGCGATTACACGCGGCTCGACACTCAAAACGTCGGTTATGGCGCCTATGATAACAAGGCCATTAAAGCACGCAGCTTTGATATAAAGCGCGCAGTTAGTTATTTGACTGAAACAGGCTGGACAAATATTGGCGACGACGGCACAAGAGAAAAAAATGGCTCACGCCTGAGTCTGACTATTAGCTACGGCCAACCCGCCTACACAGATCGGCTTGCTATGCTAAAAGAAGATGCAAAAAAAGCGGGCATAGAATTGCAACTGCAATTCCTAGACAGCTCAGCATTTTTCAAACAAGTGCTTGAGAAAAAACACCAAATTGCAATGCTGGGTTACTCCGCTGGCGGTTTATCGCCAGAATACTGGCAGTTTTACCACTCAGATAACGCGAACAAACCGCAGACAAACAACATCACTAACTTTTCCGATCCACAAATGGACAAATGGATAGATACGTACCGTCTTGAACTAAACAAAGACACTCGCGTTGATCTTGCACACAAAATGGAAAAAAAATTATTTGATGCCAGCATATTTATTCCTAGCTTCAAAACACCTTATACCCGTGAAGCCTATTGGCGTTGGATAAAATTACCCAAGGGCTATGCAACGCGATCCAGCAGTGCTGTGGTCGACGTATTTGGCTCGGGCTTATTTTGGATAGATGTAGAAGAAAAAAATCGTCTTATGGCCATCATGAGAGCAGGCACTGCGCTACCACCATCAACGATTACCGACACAACATGGAAATAAAATCATGCCAATAAACAGCATCGTGCATGACTATGAAAAAAATGAACATACATTATTGTGTGTTGAAAATCTTTGCATAATGCTCAACAGTGAAGACGGGGCGTGCGAACTTTTGCACAACGTGTCATTCACGATACATCGCGGTGAAACACTGGCCTTGGTCGGCGAATCCGGATCAGGGAAAAGCCTTTGTGCGCAAGCGATTCTAGGTTTATTGCCGCATCCCGCCCTGCAAATAAGCCAGGGCGAAGTCTGGTTTGACGGTGTGCGTATAGACACATTAAAAAATGAGGGCTGGAAAAATATTCGCGGCAAGCGCATTGCGATGATTTTTCAGGAACCCATGGCGGCACTGAATCCCGTACAAACGATAGGTGCTCAACTGGCGGAAGTCATTAACCTGCACTTTCCTGAACGGGATATAAAAACCGTGTACAGGCGCAGCGTTGAGCTGCTGCAACAAGTCGGCGTTAGCGAGCCAGAACAACGCCTGTGTAGTTATCCGCACCAACTGTCTGGTGGCCTATGCCAACGCGCGATGATAGCAATGGCGCTTGCCTGCGAGCCCGACATTTTAATTGCCGATGAGCCCAGCACGGCATTGGATGTCAGCACACAACAACAACTGCTACAGCTCTTGCAAACACTACAAAAACAGTTTCGCTTGGCCATATTATTTATTACGCATGACTTGGCCATCGTGGCGCACTGGTGTACACGCGTTGCTGTTTTGCAACAGGGACGTTTGTGCGAAATCAACAACACAGAAAAAATATTTACAGCACCACAACACCCGTATACCAAAAGTCTACTGGCAGCAATATGTGAAAAAGCACCCAAGGCTACCATCCACAAAAGCGCGCCCCTGTTGATGCAAATCAAAAATATCTGTAAATCTTTTCAGGCACCCAAACGGTTACTGGAAAAAAGGCTGCCCGCGAGATGCGTACTAAATAACATCAGCTTTGATATTTTTACCGGTGAAATTTTAGCCATTGTTGGGGAGTCAGGCTGCGGAAAAAGTACGTTGGGGCGCGCTTTGCTTATGCTAGACCCTCCAGACAGCGGTGAAATTTTTTATCAAAACATATCTCTGAAAAAACAAAACAATAAGGCATTGCAGGCATTTCGTCGCAATGTCCAAATTATTTTTCAGGATACAACCGAAGCATTAAACCCACGCCACACCATTGCACGCATTTTGAAGGAGCCGCTAGAAATACATAACATCGGCACAGCCACAGAACGCGAAGAAAGCGTGTGCAACTTATTGCGTATAGTCGAAATGCCAGACAATTGCGGCAACCGCTATCCGCACGAGTTTTCTGGTGGGCAACGTCAACGCATTGGGATCGCGCGCGCACTCGCCTTGAATCCAAAAACGATTGTGTGCGATGAAGCAGTTTCTGCCCTAGATGTCTCCACGCAACAGCAAATCATTGCGCTATTGTTGGAGCTGCAAAAAAAATTCGATCTTTCGCTGCTTTTTATTACACACGACCTAAATATCGTTCGACGCATTGCAGACCGCGTTCTAGTGATGTCTAACGGAAAGATTGCTGAAAGCAATTACACAGCTAACATCTTTGAAAACCCACAGGAAAAAGCGACGAAAGCACTTTTAGCAGCTACACCATCGATTCCCGCAGCATGGCAAAACCCGCCAGCGACATGGCCATAATGACCTTGACTGCACAAAGCCACTTTTGCTTTAAAGTCAGGGCTTATGGGTTTTAATTCTCTATTTTGGCTTTACCCACGCCTTTCATGGAGCAGTTTAATCACTTAGCGAGCTGTGCAGATTTTGCAGCCAGCACTCATCAAGAGCTCTATCATCAACCACCAATCCAACGCATAACGGTTTCAGCTCCCGAAAAGAGCGCCGGCTGCTTGTCTCTCAGAACTAACTGCAAAGAAGACCGCAGGTGTTTAATAGCCTGCTCACGAGGAAAATCCAGCACATCTCGAATCGAGTGAGATGCAGAGCTGCTGAGGCAACCATACAAAAAACCAGAAGACGATAAGCGTAAACGTGTGCAACTAGCACAAAATGGCAAAGACTCATTGGCAATAACACCAAAGAAACCTCGATTTGGAATTTCAAAACGCACAGCCGTGGAATCAATCAAAGGGGGCTTGGGTACGCAGGTAATCAAATCGTTGGCCAATCAGAGCCAAAATACGACTCATAGGCAATAATTCTTTGTGGTACAATCGGTCGTTTTGCCAATGACCCATGCGCATTAATTCGATATAGCGCATTACGAAAAGAACGTCCTTGACTGTCCGCTAAGTGTTGCGTCATTTTCTTATCCACTTATGCGCCAAAAAATCTACAACAATAAAGGGCGGCAACTGGATTTTATAAACTCTTTTTTCATATCTTCGTAGCTGTGTACCGCAGGAAACTGCGGAAATTCACGGATAACGTTATCCGGCGCATGAAAGAGAATGCCCGCATCTGCTTCTGCTAGCATACCCGTATCGTTGTAGGAGTCACCGGCTGCAATAGTCCGGTAGTAGAGGGACTTCAGTGCCACAATACTCTGGCGTTTGGGGTCGCGTTGGCGCAAATGGTAATCCACAACCCTGCCACTATCATCTACCTCTAGGTCATGACAAAACAACATGGGGTAGCCAAACTGACGCATCAATGGCATAGCAAACTGATAAAACGTGTCAGAAATAATGACGACTTGAAAACGCTCACGCAGCCAATCAACAAACTCATGCGCACCAGGCAACGGCTTGAGATTGGCAATAACAGCCTGTATCTCGCGTAGACCGTAACCGTGCTTATCCAGCAGATGCAGACGTTGCTGCATCAGAACATCATAATCGGGGATATCCCGCGTGGTCGCGCGCAGTTCTTCGATACCCGTGTGCTCAGAGAAAGCAATCCAAATTTCGGGAACCAATACGCCTTCCAGATCCAGACACGCTATTTCCACAGAAAAAACTCTTTGCAACAAAATGGAACGCCATTCTAGCAGCTTCGTTCCAGCGTGACAGTTCTAGGATGTTTTTTGCCACCCAACTAGGCGGCAGTAGCTTTATAGCTAATCGCATAAACAACAAGACAGGCATACACTAATCGTATGAGCTATAGTCAAGACCTTAAAAAACATGTGCTGTTGCATATCAAAACGGGTAGCGGCAAGATGGAAGCATGGGCTAATCTGAAGCGTTTTTGGAGAAACCACGCAAATATGACCTTGGATGAAATGACTGTTTCGTATACTTATTTATGTGATTGACTATATTAGTGTTCCGGTAGCTGGATATGGGAAAAAAGAGCATCGACTTCTGCTCTAGACTGGCAGCTAGAAGCGTCCTGAACTATCTTTTTATTCAGGTGTGGTGCGAGTGTTTCAATAAAGTCGTACATAAACTCGCGTACAAATGTCCCGCGCCGAAATCCTATATGCGTGACACTGGACTCAAACAGATGTATAGCATCCAGCGCTACTAAGTCGCTATCAACGCTTGCGTCATACGCCATATGCGCCACAATCCCAATACCTAAGCCCAGTCTAACATAGGTTTTTATAACATCAGCATCCGCAGCAGTGAACACCACTTTAGGCATTAGCCCCTTCTCAAAAAACGCTTCATCCAGCTTTGAGCGGCCTGTAAAACCAAATACATAAGTAACAATTGGATATTTAGCGACATCTGCCAATGTCAATTTTGAAACCTGGCACAAAGGGTGATTTTTCGGCACCAACACGCAGCGGTTCCAACGATAGCATGGCATCATTACCAGCTCACTAAATAGCTCAAGCGCCTCTGTGGCTATCGCAAAATCTACTGCGCCATCAGCCGCCATTTCAGCAATTTGCATCGGCGTACCTTGATGCATATGCAACGATACATCAGGGTATTTTTGAATAAACTTATTGATGACGGGCGGAAGCGCATACCTAGCTTGAGTGTGCGTAGTTGCTATAGCTAAGCTTCCCTTGCTGGCATCACTGAACTCTTGCCCGAGCTGCTTGATACTTTCAACTTTGCGTAAAATCTCGCCCGTGTTTTTAAGTATCGCTTCGCCGGCTTTAGTAATGTGGGTTAGATGCTTCCCGCTACGCGCAAAAATCTCTACGCCCAGCTCATCCTCTAAAAGCCTAATTTGTTTGCTGATGCCTGGCTGAGACGTATACAAGCTCTGCGCCGTGGCGGATACATTAAGGTCGTGATGCGCTACTTCCCAGATATACCGTAATTGCTGCAACTTCATAATCACTCCGATGGACAATTGCCCCTGTGTCCTAGCCAGTATCTGTTTATACAAGCACATGTAAAAGAATGATTAATCGGATCCTATACACAAAAACCCCATTGAGCACCTCCACTGCGCTTAACTTTAATGCCTTAAGACTATATCCAAACTCCACTATTTGCGAGTTTAAGCATAGACAAGTTTTTGCAAGTGGATCATATTATTGACCTTGCCCCCGAAAAACGTACTCCATAGCTGATGCAATAATCAGGTATGGAGAGAGAAAATGAGCAAAACAAAAAGCACGCAGGCGCGTGGAAAGTACACTTTAGAATTTAAGCTGGAAGCGGTTCGACTGGTTCGGAAAGGGCAGTCAGTTGCGGTGACAGCCAAGACGCTTGGCATTCCAGCCCAAACGTTGGACAACTGGATGCGCTTGCAGGCGAAAGGTGTGCTCCAGGGCGCAGGTGATCGGCCGGTAACCGCGGAACAGATGGAATTGGCGCGGCTTCGAGCCGAAAACGCGCGGCTCAAAATGGAGCATGAAATTCTAAAAAAAGCAGCGGCGTACTTTGCGCGGGAATCGCTGTGAAGTACGCCTGGATTGCCAAACACAAACACTGCTGGCCCATTGCGCTCACGTGCGAGGTGCTCGATGTCAGTGTCAGCGGCTACTTTGAGCACCAACGTAATCAAGGCCGGCACAAAACGCGCGCAGCGGATGGCGCCAACCCATCTAAACGTGTGCACCGCGATGCCTTATTGGTCCATATTCGGGCGATTCACGCAGAGGTCAAAGGCGAATACGGCTGGCCGAAAATTCATCGCGAACTGCACGATCGTGGCGTGCGCGTTGGCAAAGAGCGAGTTCGTAAAATCATGCAGCGCGAAGGTATTCGGGCATTTGGCAAGAAGAAGTTTGTGGTGACGACCGATAGCGCGCATACGCTGGCTGTTGCACCGAATTTATTGGCACGCAACTTTGTCGCAGGCGCGCCGAATCAAGTCTGGACGACAGACATTACCTATATCGCCACGAACGAAGGTTGGTTGTTTTTGGCGGTAATGATCGATCTGCACAGCCGGATGGTGGTGGGCTGGAGCATGCAAGCACACATGCAATCAAGCTTGGTGACCGATGCACTACGGATGGCTTATTTTCGGCGAAAGCCAGCGGCTGGATTGATCGTGCATTCGGATCGAGGCAGCCAATATTGTGGGCAAGAATTTCAAAGGGCACTGAAAGACTACGCGATGAAAAGTTCGATGAGTCGAAAGGGCGATTGCTGGGACAATGCACCAACGGAGAGCTTCTGGGGCCATTTAAAAGTGGCACGCATACACGGCAAGCGATTTGCAACGCGGCGAGAGGCAAAGGACGAAATTGTGAATTGGCTGAGTTTTTACAACGTCAAGCGACTGCATCAAACACTGGGTTACGTCAGTCCGGCGACCTATGAAAAACGTTGGCTCATCGCACAAAACAACAATCAAATAGCAGCATAATCAATGCTTGCTATGGAGTACGGAAAACAGGGGCAAGGTCATACTGACCGATTTCTACCAGCGCAATCTTGGCGTAGCAAAAGCCAGCGCCCGGAGTTATGGGTGAGGAAATATCTGGCTTGTAGAACGGCTTGCCTGCATCGGTGATCGACACCTTGGCATACGTCGAAGTCTGTGGCGGGTTATTCGGCCACTCTGGATTCGATTCGGTGCGCGTTTCCATCGCCACCGTAATAAAGCCTTGGTCACTAAACGTCTTGAGCAGTGGAATTTTACGGAAAGCGTCATCAAGCGTTGGGGCAGGCTGAGCATCAGAATATCCACTATCGTACCCACGAGTAACCCTCACTTCTGAATTGGCATCCGTCACCGCTACACACAAAGGCTGCGTATCCAAGTACGCCTGTGCGGCCTTGGCAAAATTTTCCTTCGTTGGAGCTTTAGGATCACCGCTGCAGCCGGAGAGAAGGCCGACGGCAATGCATAGGAATAG
>JAYVJM010000088.1:0-20475 GCA_043769275.1 Cellvibrionales bacterium
AACAAAAAGCACGCTCGATATCATTGCAAAAAGTAAATGCCAGTTACTGTTTCTGCCACCCTATTCTCCGCCTCTTAATCCTATTGAAAAACTCTGGGCCAATCTCAAGCGTTTTTGGAGAAACCACGCAAATATGAACTTGGATGAAATGATTGTTTCGTCTACTTGTTTGTGTGATTAACTATATTTGCACTGCCGGTGTATGCGTGGGTAGCCGCGAGGCGGTATCCACGCGAAGCGCACAAGGTGACATTACGGCAAGTCTTGGCTGTGGCGGCGAGTGGCGTGTGCGGTTATTACATCGCCAGTTATTTTGATTTGATTGGCCTGCAAAGTATTAGCGCAGGACTTGAGCGCATCATCATTTACACCTATCCAATGTTTGTTTTGTGCTGCTGTCTATTGTTGTGCTGCGCAAACCGGCATATTACAAATTGCAGGATTTACAGTGGTGATAGGCGGTATGCGGCAACTCAAATACACGTGACTGCGGCTTATGGCAAAATGCCGCCTTTTACAGCGGAGTGCGTATGCCCGATAACGCCTTGCTTGATGCGCCATTTGATTACGATCACTTTGAGCGTTGCGCCGAACATATCATTACCGCCAGCGCTGATATTTATCAGCGCGGCTGGTCGCCAGCAACATCCAGCAATTATTCGGTGCGATTAAACGCTGACAGTTGCGCGATTACGGTTTCCGGCAAACACAAAAGCGCGTTAAGCCTGCATGACGTGATGGCAGTGGATTTGCGCGGTCAACCGTTAATGCCGCACAAACCATCTGCTGAAACACTGCTGCATACACAGTTATACCGGCGTGACACAAACATTGGCGCGGTTCTGCACACGCATTCTGTTTGCGCCACTGTGTTGAGCATGGAAATGACTGCCGACACAATAAAGCTACAAGGCTACGAACTACTGAAGGCGTTTAGTGACGTGACCACACATGACACCACGCTGCACATCCCTATTTTTGATAATACGCAAAACATGCTTGAGCTTTCTGCCGACGTTGAAAAACGTATGCTGCGCGACGGCACCGGAATTGCGTATTTAATTCGGGGGCACGGCTTGTACATTTGGGCAGAAAATTTACCGGCCTGCATGCGCCAACTTGAGGCACTGGAGTTTTTGCTGGATAGTGAGTGGCGACGCATGTGCCTGCGGCGTGGTTAATCCGGCAGCACTTATTGGGTTTTTAAAAAATGATACATCCCGATACAGAAATCCGTCAGGTATCGCACGAAATTGGGTGTGGCGTTTTTGCGAAAAAAAATATCCCTAAAGGCACGATTATTTATATTCGTGACCCATTAGAAATTACGTTGAACACACAACAGGTGGCAGCGCTGGATGCTGATTATCGGGAAGCTATCGCGCGTTATTGCTACGTGGATAAGCACGGCAACTGGATACTCAGTTGGGATCACTCCAAGTATGTTAATCATCGCTGCGATTGCAACGCGCTATGCACAGCCTATGGTTTTGAAATTGCGGTGCGTGATATTCAGGAAGGCGAAGAAATCACAGACGAGTACGGCCTGTTCAATATCGCAGAGGAAATTGCGATTGATTGTGGTTGCGTGAATTGCCGCACAAAGCTCCGACCAAGCGACATTGATGAATATTACCCAGCTTGGGATGCTCGTATTTTTTCTGCGTTTCAACACATCAGAACAGTGCAACAACCGCTGTGGATGTTTATGGATACAGAAACGCGCAACGCCACACAACGCTGTATACAGGGTGATGAGGCTTATCGTTCGGTATTGGAATTGAAACGCCAATTTTGTGAGAAAAAAACATGAGTGAACTAAAAGTTTTTGCTGATAACAACGGCGCGACCGCACTGGAAACAACACGAGACACCGCCAAAATTGCACAAAAACTCGGTGCGGTTGGCGCACTGTTTGAGCAGTGGCCACTGCAAAAACAAGTGGGTGCTGGTGACAGCCAAGAAGCTATTTTGCTGGCTTATCAAAGCGACGTGGGGCGCATTGTTACAGAGCATGGCTTTGTCACGGTGGATGTTATCAGCCTTGATAGCAGCAACCCAAACAAGGACGCGATGCGTCAAACATTTTTAAACGAACACCGGCACACGGAGGACGAAGTACGTTTTTTTGTCGACGGCTGCACACTGTTTTATTTACATATTGAAAACAAGATTTACAGCGTACTGTGCGAAAGGGGCGATCTATTAAGCGTGCCTGCGAATACGCCGCACTGGGCTGATCTTGGATCAAATCCACGTCTGGCATCCATTCGTTTTTTTAATAATCCTGAAGGTTGGGTCGCGCAATATACGGGCAGCACGATTGCCGCGTTATTCCCAACACTCGAAAATTAGCGGAACGGAATGCAATGATTAAAGCGATCCTTACAGATATAGAAGGCACAACCAGCTCTATCGCCTTCGTGCGCGACGTGCTGTTTCCCTACGCACAGCAACATTTGCCAATGTTTATACGCGCCAATGCAACAGACGAAAACGTGCGCGTGCAACTACAGGCAGCGGCAAAAATAGCGGGGATTGCGGAGGACGATTACCCCGCCATCATCGACGCATTGCGGTTGTGGATGGCGCAAGACCAGAAGGTCACGCCGCTCAAAACACTGCAAGGTTTGTTATGGGCATTTGGCTATCGCAACGGCGATTTTCGCGCGCATGTTTATCGAGATGCATACGACATGTTGCAAGCTTGGCACGCAAAAAACTTGCTGCTATATGTGTATTCATCTGGCTCTATTCAAGCGCAAAAATTATTTTTTGAATTTAGCGAATACGGGGATATGACCCCGCTGTTTTCTGATTATTTTGATACGACAGGTGGCGCGAAACGGGATTCGGCATCCTACCAGCGTATTGCGGAAAAAATTGGGATATCGACGGGAGATATTCTGTTTTTATCGGATATCGCCGCTGAACTGGACGCGGCAAAATTAGCCGGCTTGCAGACCTGTTGGCTGGTACGTCCGACCGACTCCAACACGGATGAAAAAACGGTGGCGCAGTCTGTTCATCCGGTAGCGCGTGATTTTTTTCAAGTTGGGGTGAGTGCGGAAAACAATACCACTTTATAAAGCCATTTTGAAAACAAGGGCTTGCCAACACGAGGCCGACAAACCAAGCGTTTTATTTGGCTTTCGATAACATGTAATCCACCGCACTGAAAATTTCGGCATCACTACAGTTAAAACACAGTCCTTTGGCTGGCATGCCTTTGAAACCGCCGATCGCATGCTTATGCAGGCCTTCTTCGCCCCCACTCGAGGCCAGACGCGCGTTCCAAGCCGCAGCATCACCCAGTTTTGGCGCGCCGGCGACACCCATCTCGTGGCAAGTGTGGCAAGTTTGCTTATAAATTTCTTCGCCCGATTTAGGCGCTCCGCCGACTTCAGCAACAGCAGCGGCAGCGCAGGGCTGCCCTTGCATGCACACCTCACCCACAGGTGCTGTGCGCTTTTCCACCGCCGCACTAAGCGATGTGGCATCGGCCCAC
This sequence comes from Cellvibrionales bacterium, assembly GCA_043769275.1. GTDB lineage: Bacteria > Pseudomonadota > Gammaproteobacteria > Pseudomonadales > UBA7239 > JAYVJM01. Next base: position 3,509 of record JAYVJM010000088.1, read on the forward strand.
GCGGCGGCGGAGACACAGAAAAGCATCACCAAGCCACAGAAAAACATTGATTTTACTGCCGTTTTTATTGGTGTCTGCACTCTCAATCTCCGATGAATATCTAAAAAGGCTAAAAAAGATGGCGTGATTATAGCCGCCCTAAGCACTCGGTGAAACCGGCATCCTTGTGCACAGCAACGCCCCTCAGCAAGCGCGCTGCCAGATGACCGAGCGTCTATGTTATGTTGCCTGCACATGCTGCACTGTTCTAATGCCTCGTGTTATGGCGAATATTACACGCCCATCGTAAGCGCCACCCTACAGCGAGCCAAAACAGTGCGCACGCTAGCGCCTCCTGTTTGCACGGCAAGCAACGAACAGGTGGAAAACTGCCTTCATTGTGACAGATCATGAAAAAGGCAGGACATGGCACGGCGATTGCGTTTGAGTCATTGCAAGCCCAGCTTCAATAACAACCATTGCTTTTAGGGGAAATTCATCCAAAAAGGTTTTTGGCAATCCGGTAACACGCCGACGCTATTGTCGGCATTCCTGTATTTTGATTTGAGTTTTATGGTCTGGTATGTGCTAGGGCCTTTGTCTGTGCAGATTGCCGCAGACCTTGGCCTCACCGCCGCTCAGCGCGGCATGCTGGTGGCGACACCCATTTTATCAGGCGCGTTACTGCGTATGGCATTTGGTGTCTTGGTCGATCACCTGAAGCCACGCTTGGCGGGCATCATCGCGCAGATAATTATGATCGCGGCACTATTGGCGGCTTGGTTGCTGGGCGTTCACAGCTACATGCAAGCATTGGTGTTAGGTTAGGTTTGTTTTTTTGGGCGTGGGCAGGTGCGGCATTTGCCGTGGCTTTGCCGCTGGCTTCTCGCTGGTATCCGCCTGAACACCAAGGCAAAGCAATGGGTATCGCGGGCGCGGGCAACTCCGGCACTGTATTTGCTGCATTGCTAGCACCTGGCCTAGCAGCTCTCTTTGGCTGGACGAATGTGCTAGGTTTGGCGGTTATTCCTTTATCTGTGGCGTTTATTGTCTGCCTTCTCTGCGCGAAAGAGGTGCCTACCTGCCCGCCACCCAAACGTTTTGAAGCGTATTTAGCGGTCTTGCGTGATAAAGATTCGTGGCTATTTATGGGTTTTTATTGCGTCACTTTTGGTGGATTCGTAGGGCTGGCGCACTCCCTGGCTATTTTCAATACCAAGTAAGCCCTGTGATCGCCGGTTATTACACAATTTGGTGGGAGTCTAATGCGGCCTATCGGCGGTTTTCTGGCTGACCGTTTTGGCGGCGTCCGTGCGCTTACTTTGGTGTACACGCTGGTGAGTATTTTAATCTTTGCTGTGCGTTCGGCACCCTCAGAAGCGGCGGCTGCTTTGGCGCTGTTTGTCTCTGCCATGCTGATACTTGGGGCGGCGGGTAACAGCGCGGTGTTTCAATTGGTGCCACAACGTTTCAGTAAAGAAATTGGCGTAATGACAGGCATGATCGGCATGGCGGGTGGAATTGGCGAGTTTTTGCTTGCTGCGGGACTGGGCTATAGCAAACCTCTCACCGGCTCGTATCAGCTTGGCCTGTGTCTATTTCCGGCGTTGGCACTGTGTGCATGGGTAGGCTACTATTCGTGAAACGGCGCTGGAAAACAACGTGGGGCGCAATGACGACGGCGCAGGTGTAGATCGCAGGTAGCAACCTCAGACGCGCTAAGGATTTGGCTACATATAACTTCCCGTTCGTGGTGAGCTTGTCGAACCATGAAAAGCCCTTTGACAGGCTCAGGGCGAACGGCAAATCGGGAAGTTATTGCCGGCCAAATCCTAAACCGCTTTTGAAAATCGACTGTAACCGCTACAGCCTAATTTTCAGTACACTCACGCCAACACAAAAAAAGGAGCTTTTTACACATGGAAGAGTGCCAAAAAATGCTGCCGTGGCTGGCACTGAATCGCATCCCTGATATCGGCTCTGTATCACAACGTAAACTGCTAGCGCATTTCGGCAGCATTGACAACGCGTGCCATGCTGGCTCGGCAGCGTTAAGCGCCTTTTTTTCCACAACCCAGGCTAAATTGTGGCTAGATTTTTGCCAGCAATACGCCGGCAATGGGCAGCATGGCCACGGAGAGCTGTTCCAGCAGGCATTGCGCGATTACGATGCGGCCGCCGCCTGCGGCGCACAAATTGTGCACGCGGAAAGCGAGCACTACCCTCTGCTGTTAGCCCAGTGCCACTCAGCACCCACCGTGCTATATGCACGCGGCGATCACAACGCACTGCATTTGCCACAACTGGCAATTGTCGGCAGCCGCAACGCATCAAAAGGCGGGCTAGAGCTGGCGCAGGAATTTGCCGCGCATTTAAGCCGCCACGGACTTGCCGTCACCAGCGGCTTGGCATTGGGCATAGACGGTGCGGCACATCGCGGTGCGCTCGCCGTAGCAGGAAAAACCATCGCCGTCGTGGCGACGGGTTTAGATGAGGTGTACCCGCGTCGCCATGAAAAGCTCAGTGATGAAATTCTGGCCGGCGGCGGCGTGCTGGTATCGGAGTTTGCCCCACGCACACCACCGGTGGCGCAAAACTTTCCGCGGCGCAACCGCATTATTAGCGGGCTAAGTTTGGGCACTTTGGTGGTGGAGGCATCACTGCAAAGTGGCTCGCTTATCACTGCGCGCTATGCAATGGAACAAGGCCGCGAAGTGTTTGCGCTGCCAGGCTCGGTGCGCTCGCTGTACCACAGGGGTTGCCATGCTCTGATACGCCAAGGCGCGAAGCTGGTGGAATCCACCAGCGACATTGTGGAGGAACTGGGCGGATTACTCGCCTTCAAGCAGCAAGAAAGCGCCGTGTTACGCAGCTTGCAACAAAAAACCGACGACTGGTCAGAGGACGCGGTGCAGGTATTCAAATTGCTTGACCACACACCGGTGGCGCTCGATGTACTGGCAGCGCGCAGCACGCTTTCGATAGAAAGCCTGTCGGCCGCGCTAATGGATTTAGAACTAGAAGCTGCAATCGCTCAGCAGCATGGGCTTTATAGTCGAGCGTGAGCACCCCGCCCTCACGCACGTATAACACGCACCAAAAATGGATAGCTAAGAAATACCGTCTAGTCTTCTGAGGGCAGGCAGCCACAGTGCGTTCAATGGAGATTTTTATATGCGCGCAAAATCAAACCTTCTGCCCATCTCTGCGTTTACTCTATTGGCACTTTACGGTGGCCAGCAGGTACAAGCCGGCGGGCTAATGCTGTACGAAATTGGCACTGACAACACCGGCCTAGCCAATGCCGGTGCTGCAGCACGGGCGCAGGGGCCGTCAACTATCGCGAGCAATCCTGCTGGCTTGAGTTATCTAGAGGGCACCCAAATTACCGCCGGAGCCCAAGTTCTGTATGGCGATATGACCTTTGACACCAATGCCGACACCAATACCGCCGGCAGCAGTAGCGACAATATCATTGACCCCATGCCTGCTGGCAATTTTTTTATTAGCCATTCGCTCGACGATAAATGGAGCGTAGGTTTTGGCTCTTATGGCGACTTTGGCCTAAAGGTGAAGTACCGCAATAACTGGTCTGGGCGTTATTTCGCACAGGACGGCAAGTTGCTGGGCTTGTCGCTTGTTCCCAGCACAGCCTATCGCATTAATGATGAGTGGTCGGTAGGGTTTGGGCTTGAGGCCATGTACGCCATGCTGCAAGCACAAACAGCAATCAACCGTGCGCCTTTCGGGCTGACCAACAGAGCAGACGGACAATACAAATATCAGGACGATACTTGGGGATATGGCAGCCATGCTGGTGTGATTTATATGCCGCAGCCTGGCACACGAGTTGGCCTTGCCTATACCAGCCAAATCAACTTGGACTTTGAAGACCGCCTAGACGTTAAAGGCACAGGCCCTGCACTGAATCGGCTAGACAGCGCAAAAACCCAACTCCAAGCCTCTGTGCCACAAACCGCCACTCTGAGCCTGTACCAGCAACTAAACCCACAATGGGCAGGGCTGGCTTCGGTCAACTGGCAAGATTGGTCACAATTCGGTGACATTAATTTGGATGTAAACACCGCGCTGGGCAGATCGACATCGACAACGATCCATGCAAGCTACATAGACACCTACCAGCTTGCCTTAGGCGCGCAATACCAAGCCACGCCAGAGTGGCTATGGAATGCCGGCATCGCCTACGACACATCAGCAGTCTCTAATAAAAACAGAACTTTTGTCGCGCCAATCGATTCCACTTTGCGGCTAGGAACAGGCGCTACCTATGCAATGGACAAGAACACGGATGTCAATGTCAGTTGGAGCATTGCCTGCATGGGAGACGTGTCTGTCGACCAAAGCAAATCACTGTCAGGCAACCGCACATCAGGGCAATTTAACGACGCATGGATTCAAACGATCACGGCCAACATGACGTGGCGTTTTTAAGGCTTTGGCTCTTCGTCTGCTGTGCGGCGCTCAATATTACCCACCAGCAGACGAAGCTGCTTTAAATCTTCATTAAAGCCGTCTAGTGTCTGATAGTTCAGCCACAGCAGCCAGATAATAGCGAGCAACAGCAAACAGATAAAAAAAGAAGCCATACATTTTCTCCACTAAATCTGAAGGGGACGGCAAAGCGGCATTAGCATACTCACAAGCCTCCGATACACACCACGCCTTGTGCCGTGTTAGGCTTCACGCGAAAAACCGATACCGCCACGCATTATCCGGCGCGGGATGATACCCTTATCAGCAACAAAATGCCTTTATATTATTTGCTGATTTCGCGTCTTAAAAGCATCACCGCTTTGGCAGCCCACCCCCCCTATCTGAATGTCGCATACACGTTGCGCTCTTTATATCGTAGGCTTTGCGTTGGCTCGTGCCTGTTTAACGCGGCAGGCTTTTGTCTAAAAAAATGGGTTTTATGGGCGACATTGTGAATAACAATATGAAAAAAAACATGAAAAAAACTTATTGGGTAGCCCTGTTAATGATTGCCTTGATGTCGGCATGGATGGTGAGCGGCATTCTGTCACATAAAGCCACGCCCTCAGAAAAGCCCGTCCCCGCAGAAAAACCGCTAACGCACGTCCGTGTGCAGCATCTCACAGCGCAGCTACAACGCATTGAAGTGGTATTGCGCGGACATACAGAAGCCAAACGCATGGTCGACGTTAAAGCAGAAATCGCCGGTCGCGTGACCGCAGTGAAAGCGGAAAAAGGCCAGCGCGTTAAAGCCGGCGACGTATTGTGCGAGCTGGCTGAAGATGATCGGCGTGAGCAACTGGCGCAGGCACAAGCCGCCTTTGACAAAGCCAATACAGACTACCAAGGCGCGCTGCAACTGAAGAGAAAAAATCTTTTATCTGAAAGCGCGATGGCGGCTGGAAAATCTATGCTGGCAAGCGCAAAAGCGGCACTCAAAGTATCCGAACTGGCGTTGGCGCACACGCGCATAAAAGCACCGTTTGCGGGCGTAATTGAGACACGTCCGGCTGAAGAGGGTGCGCTGTTGGAGCGCGGCGCAATCTGCACGCGCCTGATGGATGAAGGCAGCTTGCTAGCCACGGCGCAAGCCTCCGAAAAAGAAGTGTTACGGCTGGCCTTGGCCTTGCCGGTAACCGTGACGTTAAGCAGCGGAGAGTCACTCAACGGCAAAATCAGTTTTATCGGCCGCAGTGCTGACGCGCTGACACGCACCTACCGCGTTGAGGCCACGCTCGACAACGGTGGCACACTGAATCACAGCATCATGAGCGTACGCGATGGCATTACCGCACAAATCCACGTGCCACTGGCAGAGGTCGTGGCGCACCGCATCTCACCGGCACTGCTTGCGCTGGATGACGGCGGGCATGTGGGTGTGCGCACAACCAACACGCAGCAGCGCGTTGAATTTCACCCAGTGGACGTGATACGCGAAAGCGCAGAGGGCGTGTGGGTCACTGGCCTGCCCAGAGAAATTGATCTCATTACCGTCGGCCAAGAGCTAGTGGCAGCAGGTGATTCGGTAGCGGTCACACGCGTTGCTGAAGATGCGGCTCTCGTGCAAACGAAACAGGCTTCGCCATGAAGCGCTGGCTAGATTTACTGATTGACCGCAGCCGCACCACGTTGAGCTTGCTAGCACTGGTGCTGATTACGGGTATTTATGCCTATCGCCACATGCCTGTGGAAGCCACGCCAACCATTGCCACGCCATATATTTCGATCACCGTGGTGCTGGAAGGCGTATCACCGCAAGATGGCGTGCGTCTGTTAATTAAGCCCGCAGAAGTGGAACTGCGCGGCATTGATGGCGTAAAAGAAATCACCGCGCAAGCACTCGAAAATATGGTCAATATCGTGATCGAGTTTAACGGCGATGTAAGCACAGCACAGGCATTGGCCAATGTCCGTGCAGCAATTGACCGTGCGCGCGGCGAATTTCCGCAAGATGCCAAAGAGCCCATCATCAAAGAAATTTCTTCCGATGCTTTCCCCGCGATTGTGGTAAGCCTCGTCGGGAAAGGCGTACAGGAGCGCGTGCTCTATAACCGCGCACAGATATTGCGTCACAAAATGCAGTCGCTGCCCAATGTGTTAGAGGCAAAGCTGGCCGGTCACCGCGAGGAAGTGTTGGAAGCGGTTATTGACCGCGGCCAACTGGAAACCTACGGCATCAATAACAGCGAACTGATTAATGCCGTCAACGTGAATAACCTGCTGGTGCCCGCCGGCGAAATCGATACCGGTCGCGGACGCTTTTCCGTCAAGCTACCCGGGCTGATTGAAAATTATCAAGAGTTGCAGCTTCTGCCGTTAAAAGCGAGCACCGAAGGCGTAATTCATCTGGGCGACGTAGCCGACGTTCGACGCACATTTAAAGATGCCAGCCAAATCACACGCGTAAATGGACATCCCGCCATCTCGATTGAAGTCAGCAAACGCGCAGGCAGCAACATGATTGCCGTCGCCGACGGCGTGCGGACGCTGCTCGACGAAGAACGTAAAACCTTACCCGCCGGTATAGAGCTAATTACCACCTTCGATCAAACACCGTTTTCGCTGCAAATGGTTTCTGAACTGGAGGGCAACGTACTCGCCGCGCTGGTGTTGGTTTTAGTGGTTGTCGTGGCCGCACTGGGCTTACGGTCCGCTCTGCTGGTGAGCCTCGGGGTGCCTATCGCGGCACTGGGCGGCATTGCCGTGATTTATTTCCTCGGCTACTCCTTCAATTTTATGGTGCTGTTTGGCCTGTTGCTGGCGATTGGCATGATCGTGGATGGCGCGATTGTGATTGCCGAATATGCCGACTGCAAAATGGCCGACGGCTGCACGCCGCGAGAAGCGTATGTGGCGGCCTCTGTACGCATGTTTGCACCCGCTACCGCCTCCATGCTCACCACGCTGGCCGCTTTTTTGCCGCTGATGTTTTGGCCAGGTGTCGACGGCCAATTTATGCGGATATTGCCCGTCACCGTGTTTGCTGTACTGGCTTTTTCACTGATATTTGCACTGATGTTTTTGCCGGTATTGGGCGCACTACTGGGGAAATCTAGCCTTGATGAAATCGCGATACAGCAGCTTCGCACGCTGGAGCACGGCGATCCGCGCACGCTGGGCGGCATTACCGGTGCCTATGCACGCTTAATTGAACGCGTACTGCATCACCCCCTGCTCTCACTTTCCACTGCGGCGGCCGTATTAATAGGCATTTTTATTGCCTACGGCCATTTCAATGCCGGCACACAATACTTCACAGAAGCCGAAGCCGCGCATGGCGAAGTGAACGTCAGCGCACGCGGCAACTTATCGGTACAAGAAGCCGCCACGCTGGTGAAAGAAGTAGAAACCATCGTGCGCGCCATACCGGAGGTGGTGACGGTTTACACCAGCGCCTACCCTGTGGGGGCGGCGCAAGGACGACGCAACGCAACCGAAGATGAAATAGGCCACATGCTAGTGGCACTGCAAGAATCTCATGAGCGCAAGCGCAGCAGCAAAGAAATCTTTTGGGATATTCGCCAACGAACCGCGCACCTGCATGGCATTCGTGTCTTTGCCGACGGACTCAAAGGCGGGCCACCAATTTCAAAAGATATTCAAATTGAACTGATATCCGACAACCAAGCCCTGCTGCAAGCCGAAGCCACACGTGTACGTGAGCACCTGCAACGCATAAAAGGCTTGATTGACGTGGACGACACCATGCCATTGCCCGGCATCGAGTGGGAGTTACAAGTGGATCGCGCACAAGCCGCACTGTACGGCGCAAGTGTCGGCAACGCAGGGCTTGCCGTGCAATTATTGACCAACGGCGTACTGATGGGAAAATACCGCCCAGACGATGCCGAAGAAGAAGTCGACATTCGCGTGCGTTACCCGTTAGCAGAACGCACCATCGAAGCACTGGACAAGCTCACCGTGAACACCGCACACGGCGCAGTTCCCATTGGCAATTTTGTGCGGCGCATGGCAAAACCGCGCGTCAACAAACTGCTTCGCAAGGACGGCTCGGCTGTGGTTTCGGTGTATGCCAACGCCGCAATGGGCGTTTTACCAAACGACAAAATGGCGGAAATCCAACACTGGCTGGAGACAGAAGCCAATATCGATCCGCAAGTACAGGCGCATTTTCGCGGCGCGAATGAAAACCAAACCAAATCGCTGCAGTTTCTCAGCATCGCCTTTTTACTCGCAATGCTGTTGATGCTGGCAATGATGGTGGCGCAGTTCAACAGCTTTTATCAAACGCTGCTGGTGTTATCATCGGTGGTGATGTCCACCGCCGGCGTACTGCTAGGCCACATGATTTTCCAGCAGCCGTTCAGCATCCTGCTGGGTGGCGTGGGCGTGGTGGCACTGGCGGGCATCATTGTGCACAACAACATCATCCTGCTCGACACCTACAACCACCTGCGCCGCGAACAACCGCAACTGTCGCTGGTGGAACTGGCCGTGCGCACCGGCGCGCAGCGTTTACGCCCTGTTTTTCTCACCGTCATTACCGCTGGTTTGGGTTTAGTGCCGCTGGCGTTGGGTGTGAGTGTTGACCTGATCGGGCGCGACATCAGCACACGCGGCATGGTTGCCTCCTACTGGAAGCCGCTGGCTGGCTGCCTGGTGTACGGCCTGAGCTTCGCCACCGTGCTGACCTTGGTGATCACGCCGCTGCTGATGATTATTCCGGAGCGGCTGCGGTTGTGGTGGGGCGCGCGCAGGGGAGTGTCAAACAAGGAGGCATTGGTTTAGTGGGCTGGTTGTTCCCGCACAGACGGGGACGGCATGAAAATAAAAGTTAAGGCTTGCCAAGGGTCACATAATGATCAACATAGGCTCAACAGATTTCCTCATCAGCGTTCCGAGCCTTTCACAAGACGATTTTGAACGATACTCAACAAATTTATTCGACACATGGGAAATGTGTGTTGCACAAAATCTATTACTTCCAGATTACGCAATATCTCTAGAAGTTGAAGAAGGCTCAATAAAGGGAGCAGGAAAAATAGGTGCCACATTAGCGGCTTTATATTTTGGCATTGGGCAATATGGCAGCTTTATATCCGGGCTACAGACTATTGGGAGCCAAGTTTCTTATGCAAGTGACGCATTACTAGAAAGCGCACGGTCTCCATTTGGCGGCAGCAATGTTAATGCAGAAGGTAAAAAAAGCCGGGGTTCACTATCGCAGCTACATAAACTGTTTGATAAAGTCCAAGCAGGAGCAATGTCACCAGATGAAGCAATGCGAAAAGTAGAAAAAATCTTTGGAGAAGAAGCGATTACTCTCCCAGGTTTTATGCATTATTTAAAGTCTGAATTTGAAAAGGCTCCTAGACATCCGAAGCAGTTAAGTCTCATTGATGAATCCTTGGAAGCATGTAACCCATTGCATCCACCTAAAAAAAGAAGTCCTTGTTCACCTCGTCCAAAGCCAATTCCCACGTCACATCAATATCGGATAGAAATATGGCGAGAATCAAAGAAAGACGAAAAAAAAGTAAAAATAACCAAGCGGAAAGGCAAGTAATTCGGAAATACAACACGCCCATATATGCAAGGAACAAAGCCACATTGCACCAAATATATTCTCAACGCACTACAACGCTACACACCACCAACAGTATCTGACATGACCCAAACAGCAAATCCAAGCACCCCCGAAATAGAAGCTGCCGCTTTTCGCCGTCTGCTGGCACATTTAGACAGCCGCAAAGACGTGCAGAACATAGACTTGATGAATCAGGCGGGGTTTTGCCGCAACTGTCTGGCGAAATGGCTCAGCGCAGCGGCGGCCGAGCGCGGGGTAGAGGTAGACTACGAAGCCGCGCGTGAAATTGTGTACGGTATGCCGTACAGCGAATGGAAAGAGAAATACCAGCGTTAACCGGCGCGCAGCACCCCATCCAAAAATTCGCGCGACAACGCCAGCATCGCCGCCAACGCGTCTGGCTCATAGTCACGCGCGGGCGTTTTGCCCCACACGGGCGCAGGCCAGGCGGCATCGTTTTCAAACCGCGCAACCACATGCACGTGCAGTTGCGACACTACATTACCCAGGGCGGCAATATTCATTTTTTTAGCGGCGGTTTTCTGTTGTACAAACTGCGCAAGACTGTTGCTTTCACGCAGCAACTGCTGCTGGTCGATGCTTTCTAGCTCAAACCATTCTCTTTTATCAGAACGCGCCGGAACCAACACCCACCATGGGTAATTCGCATCGTTCATCAATAGGAGTTGGCAGAGAGGCAATTGGCCAATCAGTACCGTATCGGCCTGTAGTTGCGGGTGCAGCGTGAACATCACTTAAACCTTTTTAAGCAGCTTGATCGCACCACTGCTGCGCCTGCGCCAAATCCAGCGTGCCTTCGTAAATGGCGCGCCCTGTAATTGCGCCCAACAAGCCGCGTGCAGCCACCGCTCTGAGTGCGCGAATATCATCCAAGTTTGTCACGCCGCCAGAGGCAATCACGGGTATGCCGCAGGCTTCGGCAAGTGCGAGTGTGGCCGCTACGTTCACGCCTTGCATCATGCCGTCACGTGCAATGTCGGTGTAAACAATCGCGGCCACGCCGTCACTAGCAAACTGACGCGCCAGATCGGGGGCTTTGATGTTGCTCACTTCCGCCCAGCCATCGGTGGCTACAAAGCCGTCTTGCGCATCAATGCCCACAATGATTTTACCTGCAAACTGCTTGCACATATCACTCACAAATTGCGGCTCTTTTACCGCTTTCGTGCCGATAATGACGTAGCTCACGCCTGCGGATAAATACGCCTCAATAATCTCTGCCGAACGAATGCCGCCGCCAATTTGTATCGGTAAATGCGGAAATTTACCGGCAATCGCCTTTACCGCGTCGCCATTGATGGGCGTGCCCGCAAAGGCACCGTTCAAATCCACCAAATGCAAGCGACGCGCACCTGCGTCTACCCAGCGTTGAGCCATCGCCACAGGGTTCGCCCCGAACACCGTCGAATCTTCCATGCGCCCTTGTTTCAAGCGCACACACTCACCGTCTTTTAAATCAATTGCAGGGATAATTAACACGCTCAACAATGCCCATTCCACATCATAAAATTTTTCAACAATTGCAAGCCAGCGTTGTGACTTTTTTCTGGATGAAACTGTACGGCAAACAAGTTTTTGGTTGCCAGCACAGCATCGAACTGCACGCCGTAGTCGCAAGTGGCATATACGATTTTGCGTTGTGTTACTTGGGCGTAATAGCTATGAACAAAATAAAAACGGCTGTCTTGTGCAACGCCCCACCACAGCGGATGCGTTTGAGTCTGGTGCAAATTATTCCAACCCATGTGCGGCACTTTCAGGCGCGTATCGTTCGCATCGCGTAAATCGTCGCCAAACAGTTTTACCTCGCCGTGCAACAGGCCGATGCAGTCTACGCCGCCATTTTCCTCGCTTCTATCAAGCAATGCCTGCATGCCAACACAAATCGCAAACACCGGCTTTTCAGCCACCATTTCCGGTAACAGCCTATCAAAACCCAAGCTGCGAATTTCTGCCATGCAATCTGCAATGGCTCCCACACCCGGAAACACCACGCGGTCTGCTGCGCGAATATCGGCTTCATTACGGGTTACCAGCACGCGCGTATTCGACGAAACGCGCTCCAACGCATTTGCTACTGAATGCAAATTACCCATGCCATAGTCAATAACAGCAACCGTTGTAATCATTTAAAGCGTGCCTTTAGTGGATGGCATCATGCCGGCCATGCGTGAATCAAACTCCAGCGCCATACGCAAAGCGCGGCCAAATGCTTTAAATATAGTTTCAATCTGGTGATGGGTATTGCGCCCGCGTAGATTGTCGATGTGCAGAGAAATTTGTGCGTGATTAACGAAGCCCTGAAAAAACTCCCTGAACAAATCAACATCGAAATCACCCACGCGCGGGCGCGTGAAATCGACGTGCATTTCCAAGTGTGGACGGCCAGAGAAATCGACGACAACCCGCGAAAGCGCTTCGTCGAGCGGCACATAAGCATGACCGTAGCGACGAATGCCTTTTTTATCGCCAATGGCTTTGCTAAAGGCTTGCCCGAGTGTAATGCCGACATCTTCCACTGAATGGTGAGCATCAATGGCGATATCGCCTCGCGCCTTCACGTCAATATCAATCAAACCATGGCGGGAAATTTGATCGAGCATGTGCTCTAAAAAAGGCACCGGCGTATCAAAGCGGCTCACACCGGTTCCATCAAGATCAACCGCAACCGTAATCTGGGTTTCCAGTGTATCGCGCGAAACGCTGGCCTTGCGTTCAATCATGGGAAGGACGCTCGTGCAAATCAGAAATGAAAGCACAGTATAAATGTTGAAACCACAAAAAACCCGACTTACGTCGGGTTTGTGAAACGGGTTATGCAGAGCGGCGCTGTTAGAAACATATTTTTTCCTCTTGCTTGTGTGATGAAGCCATATAAACAGCGCGGCACCATCGCACATCAAACCGAGGATTAAAAATATTTTATCGTTATAAAACAACATGTTGATAATGTCACGCAGGGCGACTTCGTGCTGCACAAGACCAGTTTCAATCCAGCAAACACACATCAAACCCCAACTTCCGCCCTTCCGCTGCGCCTTGGCTATTACTCAGCACGGCGGTGCTGGCCAGTTCTGGCTTCAGATACAAGGCACCTACGCGCTGCAAATCAGAGCCGGTAACGGCGAGGGTGCGTGTGCGAAAAGCCCTACGCGCTTCGTCACTACGGCCAAACAGGCGGTTGTAAAAGGCGTGCCGAGCTTCTCCAGCCGGCGAGCCTGGCTTATCCAACGAAGCGACAACACCCAACACAGCCTCTTCCACTTTGATCGGGTTCGGGCAGGTATCCGCGAGCCAAACGATGGCGCGATTAAAGTCTTCCAGCGTGTCGGCTAGGCGTGGATCACGGTAGGAATACAAACGAAAGCTGCCAATGGTGCTGTCGTAGCTGGCACCGCCGCCATACGCACCGCCCTGCTCGCGGATCACGCGGTGTAAAAACCCGTTGCACAGATAGCCCCCCAGCACAGTCAGCGCGGCAGCATCTGGATGGTTCATTGCCACCGCTGGCCACGCACGAGCGCAAAAGTTTACCTGCGTGCTGGTCTGCCAAAGCTGCTGTACTTGCTGTGGCTGCGGCATCAGCGCGAGCACGCTGCCCTTTCCGGGCTGAAAATCGCGCCACTGCGCACCGATCATCGTGCTGCAATCTGCTAAACGTGCTTGATCCGCTACCAGCAACAACTGATGTGGCTGCATCAACAAACGCTGGTGCAACGCGGCCAACTGCGCGGCAAAACCCGCTAAAACCGACATGTCATCCAGCGATTTATCCAGCTTTTTCATTGCCAACACAGCGCCCAAGCCAGCAACTTCGTGCTGATAGCGCGCCAGCGGCGAGGTACCAACGCTGGCAGCACTCATCGCTAAACGGTGGCCATTATTGGTCAGGCTACGCTCACCGCGCGTGCGCATTTGCGCGATCAATTCCCGAATGCGCTGTAATTCATCAAAACGTGCGTTGAACCAACTGTCATACAGCAGGGTTGCAGCATCAGAATGGTTGCGCGCCAAGGCTTTGGTCGACAATACGAGATAGCCCGCTGTTTTCTGGGTGTCATCCACGCCATTGCGCAGACTCGGCCATGCTTCAAGGCCGCCGCAAACGGCTGAGTGACGATTTTGAGCTTCCAAATACCCGTGGGGGCCGTAACCCACTTCTGTCAAACAAGCACACAACAGCGGTAGCAATCTAAGTTCTTGCGCGCTCAGCGTTGGCAAATCAACAATCAATTGCTGATAGACCAAACCATTCGTGCCCGCGTTAAAACAACTCAGCGGCAAGGGCTTCTGGCTGATCCATTGCGGCTGTGCAATAGGGAAATCAAGCGGCACATCAACCAAACCCACGCGCGGCAACACATCTTCATCGACTTCCGCCTGCTGACGCGCCTCCAGTGCTAGGCTCTGCTCGATAATGCGCGCACAGTCTGCCTCACTCAACGCTGCACGTATTTCTTGCAAGCGAGCGGCTTCAGCGGCCTGACTGCGTTCGGCTAGCTGCGCATCTGGCCGTAGCGTTAAAGTCACACGGTGCGGATTGTCTAGCAGCTGTGTACGCACCAAATCTTGAATAAAGCGCGGCTGTTGCGCTTGCAAGCGTAGGCGCTCCAGTGCTGGCTCCAAATCCAACAACGCCACTGGGTCGCCGCGATGTGTAGCGCTGTTCAACGCATGCAAAATCAGTTGCAAGCCATACGGATAACCGTCGCCCCCTATTTCACGCTGCTGCAATTCAAGCTGGTGCAAGCAGGCATCAATGCGCTCTTGCGGCACGCCGTTCTCAGCAACCTCATGCAGCACATCAAGAATGAGCTGCTCGACTTGCGCGGTATGCGCGGCTTCAGAGCCTTCAAGGCCGGCGGCAAAGAGCATTTCTTTTTGCGAATCCTCCAATCCGCACAGCGGCGAAGGCGCGGTACCCAACGCGCTGGTTTCTAGTGCTTGCTGTAACGGTGAAGCCGCGTTTTCCAATAGCACTGCGGTGAGCAATTGCGCCTGCAAGTGCGCGTCTAAGTCGGCACTTTTGCCCAAAAGCCACGCGGTGACAATGTGCGTTTTCCCCTGCGTATCTGGCTCACTTAGCGCGTAAGCCTCTTCTGCGCGCACCGGCGCAAAATAACGCTTTTCATCCGGCACACGAATTTCGTGCGCAAGGCGATCAAAGCGCATCAACACCTTTTTTTCAAAAGCCGTTTGGTGTTCGATAGCAGGAATGTCGCCATAACTCATAAAAATGGCATTTGAGGGATGATAGTGACTGCGATAAAACGCCACCAATTCCTCATAGCTAAGATCGGGAATACAATCCGGCTCGCCACCGCTGTTGTAGTGATAAGTCGTTGTAGGAAAGAGGTATTTGCTGAGCGTGTGCCAAAGCGTAGACGTGACGGCACTCATCGCGCCTTTCATTTCATTAAACACGACGCCCTTATAAGCAAGAGGCGACGCAGCGTCGCGCATATTTTCAAACTCAAGGCGGTGCCCTTCCTGTGCAAAATCCAAAGGGTCAAGGCGGGCAAAAAATACCGCATCCAAGTAGACGTTGAGCAAATTGTCAAAGTCTTTGCGGTTTTGGCTGGCGAAAGGGTAAGCCGTCCAGTCGGCGCTGGTGAAGGCATTCATAAAGGTATTCAGCGAACGACGCGACATCAAAAAGAACGGGTCACGCACCGGATATTTCTCACTGCCGCACAAAGCGGTGTGCTCAAGAATATGCGCTACGCCCGTGGAGTCATGCGGCACGGTACGCAAGGCCACCAAAAAGACGTTCTCGCTGTTGTTCGCCGCCAAGTGAATATGCTGCGCACCTGTTTTTCGATGGCGATATTCGTGAACCACCAAATTCAGCGCGCTAATGGGCTGGCTGCGCAGCAGTTCAAACGCAGGGTGGGCAAGCGACTGTTTTACTGTGTCAAACACGGCATATCCTTAATTTAAGGCGTTTTTAGCGGGCGGACAGTTTAGCGCAATAGCAGGCATTAAGAGACTAACGCACCGCTTTGCCTGAACAACGCGGCAAATATTTGCGCCCCAAGTCCCAGCGGTCTTTATAAAGCGCGTGCTCGGTAAACATCTGATACAAAAGACTACAAAATTCGCCGCTCACCGCCTGCGGCTGCGCCTTGCCCTGCTTTATAGAAACAGGCAGGGTGAAAATCGTTTCGCCGGCCAACGCTTCTTGCGTCCATTCAGAGTGCGCACGCTGCAACAACGATTCTGGAGAAAGCGATGAGCGAGCTATAGCAACCGCAACAGAGCGATCCGCCCCCAGTACCTGTTGAAACAAATACAGGGAGCGAGGGGCGTGAAAGTCGGAAGTCACAACCAATACCCTGTTATAGTGCGTGTCCACGTTCTGCATACCCAACGTCAATGCAGAAAAAACCGCGTTACCCACCGTATCAACAGCATCGCCTTCTGTGATTAATCGGTTTTTTGGGATGCCATGATCCAGCATGTACCGTTTCATGTAGTGGGCATCTAAGCGGATGGTTCTCCCGCCACCCGACAAAACAACGGGCGCGCTAGGGAATTGACGCGCCAATTGCATGCCACAGTCTAAACGCAGATTCAGCATATCGCTTGAATTACAGCTCAAAACAATAATGACATCAGGGCTTTCGTAGACTGCTTTATCGCCTAAATACGGTTTTTGAATGGCTTTTTGATAAAACCCCAGCATAGCTGCGATATTTTTATTGATGTTGTTTACCGCATTTTCAATGCGGAGCTGGTCTTTTTCCTCAAAAAATGCCGACAAGTGCTTGAGCCAAGCGCGGGCATTCTCCAGTGTCAGGTAGAGTTGCGCCAACGCAGGTGCTTGCTGTGACATGTGCTGTCAATTCTGGACACCAAACCTTCAGGCAACTGCCAACTTTATCGTCTGAATTATGAACACGCCTAATCTAGCTACAGCGTTTGG